>CAMYCE010000010.1 GCA_947254205.1 uncultured Prevotellaceae bacterium | reverse complement strand
TTACTCAAAATAATTTGACAAAAACAAAGAAACCTAATGACCGATTTGGGTTTAACCTCTTGCAATCATGGATTGGAACTTTATAGTGCAATGGTTTTCGACACCTGTGCATGTGATCGATGCCGCAAGCATTGTGCTGGGTCTTGTTTACCTTTATCTTGAATACAAGGCAAGCATTTGGCTGTGGCTGGTGGGAGTGATCATGCCAGCCGTGCGCAGCTATTTGTTTTTTGAACAAGGCATCTATGCCGACTTTGGTATGCAGTTTTTCTATATCGTGGTTGCAATCTATGGCTTTTTTTCTTGGAGATTTGGCAAGAAGAAGGTTCACCACGCCGAGGTGCCCATCACTCATTTCCCTCGTCGCATGATTCTTGTGGCACTTGTGGCGTTTGCACTTGTGTGGGTAGGGCTTTACCTTTTTCTCACTCGTGTCACCAATAGCACCATTCCCGTTGTCGACTCTTTCACCACAGCCGTGTGTGTGATTGCCTATTGGGCTCTTGCCAAAAAGTGGGTAGAGCAATGGCTGTTGTGGCTGGTGGTTGATGTGGTGAGCACGGTGCTCTATGTCTACAAGGGCATTCCGTTTTCGGGTGTGCTCTATCTCTTCTACTCGGTGATGGCCATTGTGGGCTATCGCAAGTGGTTGCGACTCATGACCACTCAACAGCAAGAATAGTTGGAGTAAAGAATTTTATAAAAAAAGTCACGCTCACCGGTCTTCAACGACTGGTGAGCGTGCTGTTTTTATAGAAATTGAGTAGCTGATTATTTCATCATTTTGGTCACACTGCGGCTACCGTCGCTATAGTGAGTGACCACCACATTGATGCCATCGAAGGCTGTGCTCGATGCCACACCTTGCAGGTTGTAGTATTGAGTGGCAATCACCACTTTCTCATTTTCAACTTCGTGCACAAGAGTGGCTGCTTGGAATGGCAAAGAGTAGGCCGAGATGAGGCAACCTTTCGATTTTGCCGACACGGTAAAGGGCGTTCCTC
This sequence comes from uncultured Prevotellaceae bacterium, assembly GCA_947254205.1. Classification (GTDB taxonomy): domain Bacteria; phylum Bacteroidota; class Bacteroidia; order Bacteroidales; family Muribaculaceae; genus Sodaliphilus. Next base: position 33,074 of record CAMYCE010000010.1, on the reverse strand, counting down.
CAGCAATTGACTTCACGTTCTCGCCGTCAAAGCTCGACATGGCAAAGAGTTTGTTGCCATCGGTTACCAAGCTTTGAGCCGTGTTGCTCTTGGGGAAAAGTTCCACACGATCGGCCACACTCATGTCGAGTGTGTTGATTTTCTCGATAGCGAGAGCACCGCCCAGTGCGAAAGTTCCCACATAGAGGTTTTGCTCCTTGTCTTGGAAAGTGTCGAAATAGCTTGAGAAAGCCTTTTGCTTGATAGTGCCATCAAGCAGTTTACCTGTCTCGCGGTCGGCTTTGAGCAACATGGCATCGCGAGTGTCATTGCTTTTGAGTTGCTTGTTGCCAATTTTGATTTCATATTTTGCTTGCCCCATGAGCAGAATGGCATCATCGTTCACTTTCATGTTGCTGTTGTTCACCATGCTACCCTTGATGGTAGATTCATAGAGGTTGAACCAATGCACAGTTTGCAGGTCGAGGTCCATGCACACGGAGCCCAAGCTGTTATAGCTTTCTTGGGGAGTTACTCCCTTGTCGCCCATTTTCATTTCGGTGTCTTTGATGCCTTGCATCATCACCAAGCCATAGAGTTTGCCGTCTTTGATTGTCATGGTGCGAATGGCATCGTTTACCGACTTGCCACCCGACACGAAATGGGCAAGATAGTGCCCCATGGCGTCAAGTTTCACGATAAAGGCATTGCCCACACTTTTCTGTGGATCTCCGTTCCATGTGTCAACATTGTGAGGGGCGATTTTCACTGTCGAGCCATCGGTTTTGGTGATAGTCATTTCGGTCATCATGCGACCGCTCACATAGAGGTTTCCGTTGGCATCGGTTGCAATGCCGTTTACCTTGATACCTTCCGAGGTGTTGTCTTTGTAGGCATTGCCGGCGTTGGGACGTGGCTTGTTGTCCATGGCGAGTTGGGTTACCCATTCAATGGCTCCCTCGCTCGACACTTTCATCACCACACCGTTGTAGTATCGCTTGGCATCGGCGTTGAGCACCCAATTGAGCTTAACGTTGTTGCCCTTGGCATCACGAAAGTTGATGTCGTCGGCAAGGTGCCCCATGGTGTGATGAGCCTTAAATGCAACCACCACGCCACCATCGGCTGTGGCGACTGCCCATTCTTCATTGGCGGCAACCTCACCCATGGTGCTTGCTATCGTCCATTGCATTTGGCCTTCTTGAGTGATTTTCGACAAAATAAAATTGCGATTGGCCGATCTGCTACTGTAGTCAATGCCATTGGCTATTGGGTCGTCGCCAAATTTTATCACGTCATTGGCTGTTGCCGAGCCACCAAATGCCACCATGAAAAGGTCGCCATTGTTGGCTTTAACGAGTTGTCCACCCATGCACGACGATTTGTTGCCATTGCTTGTGAGGGCTTTGCCCCACAACGATTCTACTCCCGAGAGTTGAATGGGCTGTGCGTTCAAGAGCATTGCACTTGCTGTGAGCACGGCGGCTACAATCATGTAAATTTTCTTCATCTTTTTAATCTGTGTTTTTGGGGTTAAATAATAGTTGGTAAATGTTGCAAAGTTAGAAAGAGAGATGCAATCTACTCAATAGCATAGGTAAGGTATATTAAGGGACGAAAATAGCAACAAATTGCGATGCAAAAAAAACACTCACCTTGCCTATGAGATTGCAAAGTGAGTGTTTAGGATTAAGGAGTATTAAGGTTAGATTGGTATTACTTCATTTCTTTCACCACTTTTCGGCTACCATCGCTGTAGTGGGTAACAACCACATTCATGCCATTAAATGGAGTGCTCGAAACCATGCCTTGCAAGTTGACATATTCAACTCTTAACACTATTTTTTCGCTTTCAACAGGAGTGACTGCTGTTGCTGTTTTAAATGGCAAGGTGTAGGCCGAAACAAGGCAGGCAAACCCTTTGGCAGTAACAGTGAAGGGTGAGCCGGCTGGAAGAGAAGTGAGATTATCTCCCTTGATGCGGCTCATGGCAAAGAGATGGTTGCCGTCGACCACCAAATTTTGTGCTGTGGCAGTGGTGGGAAAGAGATCAACACGGTCGTTCACTTCAAGAGTTTCCTTGTCGATTTTCTCGATAGCAAGCGGGCCAAAAAGGGCAAACGTGCCTGCATAGAGGTTGTGAGACTCGTCTTCAAACACGTCGAAGTAGGCCGTTTGGTTTTTCTGTTTCACGGTGCCTGTGATGAGTGCACCTGTTTCTCGGTCGGTCTTCAAGAGCAAAGCATCGCGAGTGTGTTCAGTCTTTAATTCTTTGTTTCCGGCCTTGATTTCATATTTTGCCTGTCCCATGAGCCAGATGTTGTCATCGGTAATTTTCATGCAAGGCACATTCACTATGCTGCCCTTGAGTTTCGATTCATAGAGGTTGAAGCGTTCTACAGTTTTGAGGTCGGTGTTCATGCACACCACGCCCATGCTACTGAAGTTGCCTTTGGGAGTCACACTCTTGTCGCCCATTGACACTGCAGTGCCTGCAATGCCTTTCACCATGGCGAGGCAATAGAGTTTACCATCTTTAATGGTCATGGTGCGAATGGCATCGTTGGTGGCTTTTCCGCCCGAAACAAAATGAGTGATGTAGTTGCCTTGTGGGTCAAGTTTCACGATATAGGCATTACCCACTGTTTTTTGAATGTCACCGTCCCAGCCTTCCACGTTGTGTGGTTCAATTGTCACGGTGCTTCCGTCGCCCTTGTCGATGGTCATTTTGGCCATCATGCGACCACTCACATAGATGTTGCCCTCGCTGTCGGTGGTGAGGCCATACACCATCACGGCTGTGGGCGTGTGGTCTTTGTAGTGAGTGCCGGCCTCGGGTTGGGGTTTGTCGTCAATGTCCAGCAACTTGGTCCACTCTATCACACCCTCACTTGAAATTTTCATGACGAGACCATTGTTTTTGCGCTTGGTGCCTTGTGCTATGTGCCAATTCAAAGTGGTGTTGTTGCCCTTGGCGTCAATAAAATTAATGGGCTTGTCAAGATGTCCTTGTGTGTGGCGTGCTTTGCAAGCCACCACAATGCCACCATCGGCAGTGGCTACACCCCATTCTTCATTAGAAGCCACTTCGCCCGAAGTGCTCGAAATAGTCCAAATCAAGTCACCATTTTGTGTGATTTTCGACAAAATAAAGTTGTGGTTGTAGGAGGTGCCACCATAGTCCGACCCATCGGCAATTTTTTCATCGCCAAAAGTGATGATGTTGCCGGCCTCCTTGGTCCCTGCATCGGCTACCATATAGAGATTACCATCGGTGGCTTTCACGAGGCGTCCGCCCATTGTGGTGGTTCGCTCTCCGTTGCACACGAGGGCTTTTCCCCATCGCGATTCCACACTCGACAGTTGAATGGCCTGTGCACTGGCGAGTATTGTTGCACTCGAAACGAGCAACGAGGCCGCGATCATGTAAATTTTCTTCATAATTTTTTTTCGGGTTTAAAGGCAAGTCTACCTGACTTACAGATTGTTGATTAAATTGCGATGATGCAAAATTAGACGAGTAGATTTTACCATTCAATAGCGTGTAAATGGTATTTTGATTAACCAAAATAGCAATCTGTTGCGATTGTTGCCCTTGCCGGGTAGCAGTAATTTTGCAACACTAAATAATGTGTAAGTTTCATCAAGAATATGCGAGTCTTGTTTATGCTCATCGCTTATGTGTGTTTGGCAGTCTCACTTGAGGCGGCTCATTTCACTTTGCGAGGCACCGTGACCGATAGTCGAAGCAAGGAAAGAATTGCTGCCGCCACCATTAGGCTTACTCCTGTGGGCAAGGTGGTGCAGACCGATGCCCAAGGAAATTTCCTGCTTCTCTTGCCACAAGGTCGCTACAAGGTGCAAGTTTCGTTTGTGGGCTATGCCACCCACAGCCAGACTATCGACATGAACTGCGACAGGCAACTCAATGTGCAACTTTCCGAAAATTCCCGAATGCTGGGCGAAGTGGTGATCACCGCCAAGGAGAGTAGTGGCATGACGAGTGCTTCGCGCATTGGTCGTGACGCTATGACTCACTTGCAACCCACCAGTTTCACCGACTTGCTGGAGTTGCTCCCGGGCAACATGAGCCAAACTCCCAATATGGGTGCGGTCAATAGCATTGCCTTGCGTGAAACCGGCACATTTGGGGCTACTGGCGCTAAGGTCAATAATCCCGACTACAACATCAGTGCTTTGGGCACTCTCTTTGTGGTTGATGGCGCTCCGGTAGTGGAAGATGCCAATCTTCAAAATGTGCCCAATGGCTCCACCATAGGTTCGCCCGAGTATAAACGCGATGCCACCAACAAGGGAGTAGACATGCGCACCTTGTCGACCGATAATATCGAGAGCGTTGAAATCGTGCGTGGCATTCCTTCGGTAGAATATGGAAATCTCACAAGTGGTCTTGTCAATATCAGGCGCATCAGGCGAGCCACCCCGCTCACTGCCCGTTTCAAGGCCGACGAATATAGCAAACTTGTGTCGGTGGGTAAAGGTTTCTACTTGGGTGGTAGCGAGCACATCATGAATGTTGATGGCGGTTTTCTCGATTCTAAAACCGACCCACGCAACAATTTAGAGAACTACAAGCGACTCAATCTCTCCTCTCGTCTCAACTTTCAGTGGAAACGCGAGTCGTTGCTCACAGGCTGGGTAGTGGGAATAGACTACACTGGTTCGTTTGACAATGCCAAGACCGACCCCGACATCAGTATATCGAAACTTGATGAGTATAAATCGAGCTACAATCGTGTGGCATTTACCAGTGATTTGAACATGCGTCCCAAGCTCTTGAAATGGCTCAAGTTGTTGAATTTTAACTCCAGTGTGAGCATTCAGCGCAATCGTCTTGAACGACGCAAAATTGTGGCTCCACAGCGTGCCTCGGTAGCTCCCACTACCATGGAAGAAGGTGTGCACGATGGTCAATACTTGCTGGGCGAATATGTGGCGCATTATGTGAGCGATGGCAAGCCCACAACCCTCTTCCTCAAGCTCAAAGGCGAGGGCGAATGTAGCTGGGCAGGAATCAAGAATAGTTACAAACTGGGAGGAGAATACAATTTCACCAAGAATTATGGCGACGGACAAGTATATGACTTGTTGAAGCCCCTGAGTGCATCATGGACTACACGCCCGCGTGCCTATAAGGATATTCCTGCATTGCAGACACTGTCGTGGTATGCCGAAAACATGCTCACGGCCCATTTGGGGCATAGCAAATTGCAAGTGCAATTGGGCTTGCGCACCATTCAGCTCTTGGGCTTGAATAGTGCCTATGACTTGGCAGGAAGAGTATTTCTTGATCCTCGTGTGAATGGCAAGTTTACATTCCCCACATTCACAGTGGCAGGGCAACCTGTTGTGCTGTTTGTTGCCACTGGCTATGGCGTGACAACCAAGATGCCCACAACCGACTACCTGTTTCCGCAGGTGCATTATAGCGACTTCATTCAACTCAACTACTACGATGTGAATAAGCCTAACGAATATAGCCGTGTGAACTTGCGCACCTATATTGAAGATGCTGCCAACTATAGGCTCAAGCCCGCAGTAAACCACAAGTGGGAATTGCGCTGGGGAGGCTCATGGGGGCAAAATCACTTCTCAATTACCTATTTCAACGAAAAAATGACTTCGGGCTACCGCTATTCTACGCTTTATCGCCCTTATGCCTATCGAAAATATGACCTCAAGGCTATCGACCCCGGTGTGCTCACAGGGCCACCATCGCTCGATAACCTTCCTTTTCTCGACAAGAATATTCTTGATGGCTATAGCCAAGTGACCAATGGAAGCAGGCTCGACAAGCAAGGCATAGAGTTTGTGGTGAGCACAGCTCGTTTCAAGCCTCTTGCCACTGCTCTCACAGTGACGGGTGCATGGTTTCGCTCAACCTACACCAACTCGCAGATGCTCTTTGACCCTGTGAGCGACGTGGTGAACAATGTGGCAGTTAGCGACAAGTATGTGGGCTATTACGATTGCAACAACGGCCGTGTGAACGACAGGTTCAACACCAATTTCATGTTCGACACGCAAATCACACGATGGGGTTTGATTTTCTCGACCTCGGTGCAGTGTATGTGGTTTACCAGTACAAAGAAAATGTGGCAAAACGGTATTCCCGACTATTACCTTGACGTTGCCGATGGGCAGTTGCACCCCTATACTCCCGCCATGCGTCACGACCCCGAGTTGCAATTCTTGGCAAGAACCTATAACGAGGCAGTGTATCGCAAGCAGACGACTCCTGTTGCCGCCTTTGTCAACATCAAGGCCACCAAGCAAGTGGGTAAGCTCTTGAATATTGCTGTGTTCGCCAATCAAATGCTCGATTATCTGCCCAGCTACCACAGCAATGGTTTGCTCGTGCGACGCAATAGTAATCCCTACTTTGGTATGGAACTTAATTTAAAAATATGAACTAAAAATAGCAAAAAACAATGAATAAGCTCACTCTCTATTTCCTGCTTTTCGCTATGACTATAGCCTCTGTGGCATGTGACGACCACAATGTGCCCAAGGAATCCAATACTCATCTTGTTCCAGAGTTTTCGATTGCTATGCCCGGTGCATGGACGAGCCTTGAGCCACAGGTGCATAATGAGAAAGTGGAAGCCAAGAATATCACCACAGGACGTGTGTTGCAATTTGCTTCGCTTCAAGACGTGAAACTGCTGGTGGGTCTTTATGACTTCACCTATAGTGCCGATGTGAAAATTAAGGGCGACACCACCATGCATCATGTTGTTGCTTTCAAGCCGGCGGTGGAACTCACTACAAGCAACACCAAGGTAGAGCTGCAAGCCTTTGAAAACATCGAAAATGATGATTTCATTATCCAAGAAGTTTTTTTCACCGGCACTTTGCGACCTTCGGGACGCCAATATCATGGCGATGACTATGTGATGATTTACAACAACACCGATCATGTGCTCTATGCCGATGGACTCACCTTGCTTGAATCCTATTTCACCACAGTGCAGAAGTTTAATTATCGTCCCAATATCATCGACACTGCCATGACTGTGGCAGCTATCTACACCATTCCGGGTAGTGGGCGTGACCACCCTGTGAAGCCGGGCGAGAGCCTTCGCCTTGTCGACACGGGTATCGACCACCGTGTGGCCAATCCCAATTCTTTCGATTTGAGTGATGCCGACTTTGAATGGTTTGATGAGTCGCAAGTGCCCGCCCATCTCGACATTGATGGCCCCACCGTGCCCAACCTCGATCGTTGGCACTGCTACACCAAGTCGTTTTTTGTGCTCCACAATCGTGGTTTCAAGGCTTGGGCACTGGCACGCATTCCCATTGCCAAAGAACAATATTTGAGCAACTATCGCTATACTTTCAACTATGAAATTGTGGTGCCGGCAGGAACTTACCCCATGGAGCAAACCAAATATTATGTGCCCAACAAGTGGATTGTTGATGCTGTGAATGGCAGTGTAGAGGCTCGCTATGTGTGGAGTGTGACAGCTCCCTCGCTCGACCGAGGCTGGACCTATTGTGGCAAGATTGACGGCGACAAAACGCGCTACTTCCACAGTGTGCGTCGCAAAATGCTCTATCTCAAAGATGGCCGGCCTGTGTTGCAAGACACCAATAACTCTTGTGCCGATTTCAACCCCTATTGCATAGCCAGCGAAATTGAAAAACAGGGCACAGCCCTCGACAAGAGTGGCACCAAGTGCACAACTCTCACTTGGGATGGTGTGATTCCTAAAAAATAGTGATGAAATCAACGACACGACATAGCATGATATTGAGTTTCCTTGCTATCTCTTGCATGGAGATGCAGGTTGCTGCTGCGATTGTGAATGACGATAGCACTGTCACTATCACCAATCGTCTTGAGCGGCATCATGCCCGAGGTGGAGAAGGACTTCTTGATTTGGCTTGGCAAAATCCTGCTATGTGCCAGTATCAGGCCAATTATTCGTTGAGTGAAGTGAAAACCGGTGTTGATGCGCGCCGTGAGAGCGAAGCGCTTAATGTGCAATTGGGCAGTCACGAAACCACCTGGGTGTTTGATGCCTCCAGCTACATGAAGCACAACAACTCTACCTTGTGGGGGCGTGCCTATTACAATAATGGGCGCATAGCTCATGGGTTGTGGAACGAGACGGCCGACTACGACATGGTGCACCCCTATGTGCTTGCCGACAGTGTGAGCAGTGCAGCGATGAAACTTGAGCGTTATAGCTTTGGTGGAGGCTATGCGGCTCGCAGTGGCAAGTGGAGTTATGGAGCCATGGCAAGCTACACGGCTGGGCTTTATTATCGCAGTGCCGACCCGCGTCCGCGCAACGTCACGGCAAGGCTTAGTGCCAGTTTGGGCTTGGGCTATGAACTCATGCAGGGCTATGTGGGAGCCGTGTCGCTTCGTGCCATGAAATATAAACAGACCAATCAAGTGAGCTTTTATAGTGAACTGGGTATTGAGAAACTGTTTCATCTCACAGGCTTCACCAATCATTACACACGTTTTGCCGGCACTGGCACCGACACTTATTATCAGGGCATGACGTGGGAGGCCACTCTCAACCTCCACCCGGTGTGGCATCGTGGCCTTTCGGCATCGCTCATGGCATCGCACATGAAACTCGACAATGTGCTCTCGTCGCTCAACAGCTTGCCCATGGCTCGTGTGTCACTTTCAGAATTGAAGGGCGAAGTGGCATGGCTGGGCAAGAATTGGGCGTTGAAAACCCATGTGCTTGCTTCGCGGCGAGTGGGCACCGAAAACATCTTTGGCGATCCCACTGGCTCTATTTATTTGCCCATTGGTTCTATTGAGCAATATTTTGAAAATAAGTTCTCGACAGGGCTTTCGGCTTTATGGCAGTGGCATAGTGGCAGTTATGGCTTGATGCTATGCCCTGCAATCACCTATGATCACGACAATGTGCTCTATAAAGAGCCCGAAAGTCGCAAGTTGCTCAATCGCTTAACTTGGGGTGCCCAATTCAAGGGTACTGCACGCTGGGGGAGCACCTTTCATGTGATTACATTGGGGGGCAATCGCTCGCATGTGCTCAAGAGCATGCAACACATAGCAGGCACTTCGAGTGAAATGTTGGGGCTTGAACGAGCCTTACTCTCTCAATATGCCTTGCAGTCAAGTGATAGTAGACAGTTGTCGGCTACACTTGCCAGCACTGTAGCCCTCGATGCCCGCAAGGCGTTGTGTGCCACTGTGGACTGGGTGCATGGCTTTTATTGCCGTGGCATCTTTTCCAATTATTTTTCAACATCAATTGCATTTATTTTTTAAATAATGAAAAAATCTTTGTTAGCATTGACTTTGTTTTTTGCAGCCTTGAATGGCAAGGCCTATGGGACTATTCCTACCGACACTTCGGTTTATATGGGTCGATTGCCCAATGGACTCACCTATTATATCAAGCAAAACAACACGCCTGCCCATCATGTCGATTTCTTTATCGCTCAACGTGTGGGCTCGGTGCAAGAAGAAGAAAGTCAGCGTGGTTTGGCTCATTTTCTTGAGCACATGTGTTTTAATGGCACTAAGCACTTTCCGGGCAACGCCATCATTGATTATTTGGAGAGTGTGGGGGTGAAATTTGGTGCCAACTTGAATGCCTACACCGCTGCCGACCACACGGTCTACAACATCAGCAATGTTCCTTCGTCCCGTCGTTCGGTGCTCGACACTTGTTTCTTGGTGTTGAGCGACTGGAGCCACAATTTGTTGCTCAAGGGCAAGGACATCGACGAGGAGCGTGGAGTGATTGAAGGGGAGTGGCGGCAACGCACAGGCGCCTATAATCGCATGCTCGAAAAAGCGGCACCGGTGCTTTATCCGGGTTCGCTCTATGGCGAGCGCATGCCCATAGGGCTCATGAGCGTGGTCAGGAATTTCAAGCACAAGGAGTTGCGCAACTATTATAAAAAATGGTATCACCCGGGCAATCAAGCAGTGATTGTGGTGGGCGACATTGACCCTGCCTATGCCATTGCCAAAATCAATGAACTTTTTGGTGGTATTAAAGGTCCTAAAAATGCCGAAGCCGTGACCCCTGTTGCTGTCCCCGACAATGAGCGCATCATAGCCACGGTGCAAAGCGACAAGGAGCAACCCTCAACTCAAGTGCGTGTGATGTTTAAACACGACGGATTGGAAGATGCCGAGATGAGCACAATTCGTTTCTTTGAAAATGAATATCTCAAATCGATTGTGGTGTCGATGCTCTCGTCGCGTTTTGGCGATGTGGTTTTGCAAGAGGGTGCCCCCTTCTCGCGAGTGCTTGTCATGGATCGCAACTATTTCATTTCAAGCACCAAGCAAGCCTTGCAATTCATAGCCACAAGCAAGAGTGGCAAGGTTGCCGACTGCACGCGATGGGTGGCACGTGAGGTGCAACGCGCCACACGTTTTGGCTTCACCGAGGGCGAGTTTAAGCGTGCCCGTCTCAAGTTTGAAGCATCGCTCGACAAGCTTTATCGCGAGCGTGACCAATATAGCAACACTCGCTATGCACGCGACTTGGTGCGTGTGTTTAAAGATGGCGAGCCGTGTCCCGACATGGAAACCTACACTCGCCTCATGCGCGAGGTGATAGAGCGTGTCACGCTTGAACAAGTGAATGCTCATCTCAACTCGATAGTGAGCCCAACCGAGAAGAATGTGGTGTTGGCAGCCTTTTGTGCCGATAAGGGCGATATTGCTTTACCCTCTGAGCAAGCTTTGATTGAGGCATTTCGTGCCGGGCGGGCCGATGAAATCACGGCCTATGTTGATACTTTAACATCAACACGGCTACTGTTGCAGCAGCCTGTGGCTGGCAAAATTGTTGCCGAAAAGCCAATGGAGCAATACGGGGCACAGGAACTCACGTTGAGCAACGGAGTGAAGGTGTATCTCAAGAAAACCGATTTCAACAACAACGAAATTGTGATTGCCGGTAGCTCAACGGGTGGATTGTCGCAAAACTACACGGCAGCACAAGCCCCATCATTCAAGGCGATGAATGCCGTGATGGGTGCATCGGGCTTTGGTGAATTTTCAAGTAGCCAACTCAAAAAGGTGCTTGCAGGCAAGAATGTGAAAATGCGCACCTTTGTCGAGAAAACCGAAGAGGGTTTTCAAGGCAGTGCAACGCCCCAAGACCTCGAAACGGCATTTCAGTTGCTCTATCTCAAACTCACGTCTCCCCAAAAAGATGTGAAAGCCTTTAACAGCTATCTCGATAATTGTCGTTCGCGACTCGATAATCACAATAGCGACCCCAAATTTGAGTTTGCCGACTCAATCTTTGCCAATGTCTTTGCAGGCCACCCTTTGCGTGGTGAGACGCTCACACGCGATGAAATTGAGAAGGTCGACTACGACTTGATTATGAATTGCTATAAAGACCGCTTTAGCGATGTGAGCGACATGAAAGTCTACATTGTGGGCAATTTTGAGCTCGACAGCATCAAGCCCTTGCTTGAGCGCTATGTGGCATCGCTCCCGGGTGGTGGCAGAATAGAAAAACCCAAAAATATTGGCTATCACCTCTTTGAAGGTGACACAGCAAAACATTGGACCCGCAAGATGCAAAATGCTCAAGACAAGAACTATTTCTTTTGGACTGCCCCCATCACCTATAATCTCAAAAATGTGCTTGTGGCCAAAGTGGCAGGGCAGGTGATGAGCAAGGTGTTTCTCGATGAAATTAGAGAAAAACGTGGTTGGACCTATCACGTGAACACCCATTGCAGCATTGTGCCCGACCTCAACGGGCAAGATGCCCCAGTAGTGTTTTTCCCGTTTAATGTGACGGTAACGGCTGGCAAGGCTCTTGAAAATAATGCTCTTGTGAAGCAACTCATGGCCGATGCTGCATCGGGCAAAATCACTCAAGCGCAGCTCGATAAAGTGAAAAAATACTATGCCAAGGTGTATGGCGAAGATGTCAAGGAAAATAGCTATTGGATGGTGATCATGCGCAACTTCAATAAATATGGACTTGACTTCGACACTCAATATCTTGCTACTCTCAATAGCATCACCGTGGGCGATATTCAGCAATTCTTGTCGATGTTACTTCATCAAGGCCACACTCTTGAATTGGTGATGAAAGCCGCACAATAAGGAGTAAAAAATGTTTTTACAATAATCAATATCATTCATTTATTAACTAAAAAATAAAGGAGGACAAAAAAATGAGTAAAGTATTAGTAGTTTATGGTTCAACAACAGGAACTCTCGAAGGCTATGCAAGTGAAATCGCCGAAAAATTGGGTGGCGAAGTGATGGGCATTGCCGATGTCACTGCCGACAAGTTGCAGGAATTTGACTGCTTGTTGCTGGGCACTTCAACTTGGGGTGCTGGCGACATGCAAGACGACTGGTATGATGGCATCGAGACCATTAAGGCTGCCAATCTTGCCGGCAAAACTGTGGCTATTTATGGCTGTGGCGATGCTGCTGGCTATGCCGACACTTTTTGCGGTGGCATGAGAGAAATTTATGATGCAGTTAAAGACTCGGGTGCCAAGATTGTGGGCTTTGTCGATGCAGCTTCCTATAGCTATGAAGACTCGGCAAGCGTGATCGATGGCCAATTTGTTGGTCTTGCTCTTGACATCAATGAAGAAAATGGCGAGCGCATCGACGCTTGGACCGAGGCCATCAAGGCAACACTCTAAGATTCCTGTTTCAAAAAAAACGAGACAGTAGAATGATGTATAATGAATGGGCTTTGTCGTTCTCAGCCATGAGAGATGAAACCCGAAGTTCCCCCCGAGGTCTCAACCCCTCACGGGGAACTTTTTTTGTTTTTCAAATAAACCCCAATCGGTCCATCGTCTCTACCAACCGAGGAAATTAGCTGTGATTTTTTGTGGGTTGAAAAAAATGAGAGCGGGTGTGCCACATGTTGAAGTTGGCACACCCGCTTATTATTTGGCTTAGCCTTGATTGAGGCCGTGGGGAATTTTAGTAACCAAAAATTTCTTCGGTGCTCATGCGCTTGATTTCGCCAATTTTCTTGAGCGATTCCATGTCGAGGTTTTTCTCGTCGCCCAAAATCACATAGCGATAAACTTGATTGGCCATGTTTTGCTTTTCAAAGTTCACGATGTCGCTTAATTGCAGTGCAGGCAATGCTTCGTACACGCTCTTGTCCATGTCTTCACTGAGCTTTCTTTCAATCACTTCGCTCAAGTAGCTCCACAACACGTTGCCACGAGTCACACGCCGACTTTGCAGGCTCTTGATGAGACTTTGCTTGGCAATGTCAAATGCGGCTTGACTTTGAGGAATGGTGTCGAGAATTTCGTTGAACACCTTGATGCAATCCATCATCTTGTCGTTTTGCGAAATGATGTGGGTGAAGTAGATTTCGGGGTGTTTTACACGTGGACCGGCGTTGTAGTAGGCATAGGCATTATAGGCGAGTCCGCGCGATTCGCGCAACTCTTGGAACACGATGGTGTTCATGCCCCCACCAAAGTACTCGTTGAAGAGTTGCTTCACAGGCACGCTGGCCAAGTTAAACATTTTGCCAGTGTTGTGATATTGACGCATGTAGATGTTTTTGGCATCATAGGGGGCAATCCATATCTCGGTCTTGGCAGGATTGGGTTGCTCGGTGTATTCCTTGCCCATGGGCACAGGTGCCAATTGCTTGGCAGTTTTGTGATATTTGGCAAGTTGAGTCGACAATTGCTCCTCGGTCATGGGGCCAAAATAGAGCACCATGTGCTGCATGTTGCGCAACGTTTTGAGTTGGTCAACGAGCTTTTGAGGATTTTGAGCACGCAATTGCTCAATGCTCATGATGTTGCGAGTGGGGTTGTAGGCACCATACACGGCATAGTCGCACAGTGCTCTGAAGTTGTCGCGCTGGCTTTGCTTGCTGTCTTCGCGCGATTTTTCTTCGAGGTCCACAAATTCCATGTAGCTTTCTTTGTCGGCCTTCACGTCTTGCAGGAGTTCTTCGAGCAGGGCGAGAGCCTTGGGCATGTTTTCCGACAAGCCACTCAAGCTCACATAGGTTTTGTTGTTGCTCACGCTCACGCCATAGCTGCAAGCGAGCTTGTAGAATTCTTGCTTGATTTGCGAAGCACTCTTTTTGCTGGTGCCAATCACGTCGAGGTAGTTGCTGGCATAGGCCATAGACAAGTTGTCTTCGTCGCCAAAGTCATAGTAGAATGCGAGGCTGAAGAGACCATCGTCGGTGTTTTGCTTGTAGAGCAAGGGCAATCCTTTGCTGGTGGTGGTGTGCTTGAGGTCGTGCTTGTAGTCGACAAAGCGTGGCTCGATGCCGGGCACCTTTGAGTTCACCACATCGTTGAGGAATTGGCTTGAATAGTCACGGTTGGAAGGAATAGCGGTGATGGCAGGCTTGTCGATTTTTTTCAACGTCTTGTCTTCGCCTTGACGCTTGAACACAGTGGCATAGTTGTTTTTGAAATATTTGTTGGCAAATGCCACAACATCGGCTTTGGTGATGCTTTCAAGACGCTTGATGCTGTTCACGTGGTCTTGCCAGTCAATGCCGTTGATAAAGGCATCAACCATGGCATCGGTTCTTGACTTGTTGCTCAACAGCGACTGGAAGTAGTCGAGTTTCTCATTATTGATAATAGAGGGAATGAGATCGTTGGAAAAATCACCTTTTTTGAGCTTCTCAATTTCGCCCAACATGAGCGAGCGCACCTCTTCAAGGCTTTGTCCTTGCTTGGGCATGCCTTGCAAAATAAACACTGAGTAGTCGTTGAGCGACATCACGCCACCGCCGGCACCCATGATTTTCATGGGTTGGTTGAGGTTGATGTCGATGAGGCCAGCCTTAGAGTTCGACAAGATGCTTGAAAGCAAGTTGAGCGTGTCGCTTTGTGCGCTTGATGCTCCCTTGAATTTCCAGCCCATGAGCACGCTTTCGGCTTCGAGTCCCATCACGGTAGTGTCGACAGGAGCTGTGAGGTCTTTCACGGCTGCATATTCGGGGCGCGAGAGTGTCTCGCTCTTCTTCCATGAGCCAAAGTGCTTGTCGATAGTGGCAATCACCTCGTCGGGGTTCATGTCGCCAGCCATGCAGATGGCCACATTGTTGGGCACATAGTAACGCTTAAAATAGTTCTTGATGTTGGTAATCGAGGGATTTTTCAAGTGCTCTTGTGTGCCAATGGTGGTTTGTGTGCCATAGGGGTGGGTGGGAAATAAATTCTTGTTGAGCGCGTTCCAAGCCTTGGAGCCATCGCTGCCAAGCCCAATGTTATATTCCTCATACACGGCTTCAAGCTCGGTGTGGAAACCGCGAATCACCATGTTTTGGAAACGGTCGCTTTGAATGAGAGCCCAGTTGTCGACCTCGTTGCTGGGTATGTTCTCGACATAGCAAGTCACATCGTTGCTCGTGTAGGCATTGGTGCCCTCCGAGCCAATCGAGGCCATGAGTTTGTCATACTCGTTGGGAATATTGTATTTAGCAGCCAGTTGCGAGATAGAGTCGATCTCGTGATAGGCCTGCTTGCGAGCTGCAGGGTCGGTGAGTGTGCGATAGTGTTCATAGCGACGCTCAATCTCATCGAGATAGGGCTTCTCGGCACTATAGTTGGTGGTGCCAAACTGCAGTGTGCCTTTAAACATGAGGTGTTCAAGATAGTGGGCCAAACCCGTGGTCTCGGCAGGGTCGTTGCGGCTGCCGGTGCGCACGGCAATCATCGTTTGAATGCGTGGCTTCTCCTTGTTGACACTCAAGTAAACTTTCAACCCATTGGGCAAGGTGTAGATGCGCGTTGCCGAGGGGTCGCCCTGCACGGTGGTGTAGGGATAGTTGGCTGCACTGGCACTAAGGGCAAGAGCGGCCGTTGCGAGTAAAATTTTTTTGAACTTCATAGTATCGTTACGATAGTTATTAAAGAGTTGTTCTCATTATCACCCAAATTCTGCAAGAAAAGCAATTTGAGCATTATGCAGTTGCAAAGATAACATTTTCTCCTTTTCCACAAAACACTTCCCCCCAGCCTTCTTCCCAAGAATATTCTCTTTATGCGATGGCGAATAGTTCTATCTCAAAGATGAGTGTTGAGCCTGCAGGAATGCCCTGTTGTGAGAACTTGCCATAGCCCAACTCGGCAGGAATGTATATTTCCCATTTGTCGCCAATGCTCATGTGTTGCATAGCAATGACCCACCCTTCGATGAGCTGATTCAGGCGAAAGGCTATGGGCGTGCCACCACGACTGCTGTCAAACTTCTTCCCGTTGATAGTCCAGCCGGTATAGTGGGCAGTGACAACACTGCGAGGTGTTGGGTGCTTGCCTGTGTTCTCTCCAGTGGTGAGAACCTTGTAATAAATGCCTTGTTCAAGCGACTGGACTCCATCTTCCAGAGCCTTGGCTTTTAGCCAGTCTTTGTTGGCTTGTATGTATTCTTGTTTGCGCATAATCAATATTTTTTGAGTTTTAACCCAAATCGGTCATTAGGTTTCTTTGTTTTTGTCAAATTACTCAAAATAATTTGACAAAGGCAAGGAAAAGCCTAAGATATTTTCTTATTGCGACCTAATGACCGATTGGGGTTAAAATTAAGTCACGCAAACCAGTGGGAGTGAGCCCTTGAGGTTTGCGTGACTTTTGTGTGGTGTGACCTTGCAAGCGGGTGGGGGGCTACTTGATGGCCTTGAATTTTTGGGCTTGCTGGGCGATGAGGGCGGCATCGTTAAAATAGTCGATGCGCATGGCGTGGCGCACCTCTTGCATGGTGCTTGCTGCCACCTCGCGTGCAGCCTCGCTGCCACGTTGCAAAATGTTGAATATTTCGGGAATGTCTTGCTCCAGCTCGTGGCGACGCACTCGCATGGGCTCCAGCATTTTGTTGAGAATCCGGTTGAGGAATTTTTTGCACTTCATGTCGCCCAGTCCGCCACGCCGGTAGTGGTCTTTGAGTTCATCGAGGTTTTGATATTCGGGCCAAAATTCTTGGAAGTCGGCAACTGTGGAGAAGGCATCAAGATAGGTAAACACAGCATTGCCTTCCACCTTGCCGGGGTCGTTGAGATTGACATGGCCGGGGTCGGTGTACATGCTGCGCACCTTTTGCCACACTGTGTCGGCATCGTCGCTCAAGTAGATGCAGTTGCCCAAGCTCTTGCTCATCTTCTCCTTGCCATCGGTGCCGGGCAAGCGGCGGGCGGTGGCGTTTTCGGGAAGCATGATTTCGGGTTCAACGAGCACTTCGGCATAGGTCTGGTTGAAGCGACGCACCAGCTCGCGTGTCACCTCAATCATGGGTTCTTGGTCCTCGCCAGCGGGCACGGTTGTGGCCTTGAAGGCGGCAATGTCGGCCGCTTGGCTCACGGGGTAGCAGAAGAAGCCCAGTGGAATGTTGGCCTCAAAGCATCGCATCTTGATTTCGGTCTTCACGGTGGGGTTGCGTTGCACACGGCTCACGGTGATGATGTTCATGAAATATTGCATGAGTTCGGCCAATTCGGGCACCATGCTTTGAATGTAGAGGGTGCACTTGGCTGGGTCGAGCCCTGCTGCCATGTAGTCGAGGGCGACTTCAATGATATTTTGACGTATTTTTTCGGGGTCGTCGGCATTGTCGGTGAGAGCCTGCACATCGGCCATAAACACAAACATGCGGTCGTAGTCGCCTGCCTCTTGCAACTGCACGCGACGCTTGAGGCTGCCAATGTAGTGCCCCAAGTGGAGTTTGCCCGTGGGGCGGTCACCCGTTAAAATTACTTTTCCCATTTTGTAGTATTATAAATAAGTATTTTCGTTTTATTGAATGCAAAGGTAATAAGTTTTGTTAACTTTGTGGCAAATTATTAGTGAAAGAGACATGAAACGACACTTCATTTTTGCGTTATCGCTCATTGTGCTGTTGCTGGCCGGTTGTCAAAACAGTCAAAACTCACTTCCTGCCGATGACACACAGGCCCGGTTGCTCACCATGACCCAAAAACAGGGTTTTTTGCAAGTAGATATTCAAGACCCTTGGCATGGGGGTAAGGTGTTGCACACCTATTTGCTGGTGCCCCGCGACTCCACATTGCCAGCCCACATGCCCAAAGGCACGGTGGTGCGCACCCCCATCAAGAATGCACTGGTTTATAGCGAGGTGCATGCAAGCCTCATGCGCGAGTTGGGTGGCTTTGATGCCGTGAAGGGTGTGACCGATGCCAACTATTACACCGACCCTCAAGTGCTTCAACTGGTGAAAGAAGGCAAAATTGCCGATTGTGGCAACTCGATGGCTCCCACAATTGAGAAGGTAATCGACATGAAGCCCGATGCCATCTTGCTGTCGCCTTTTCAAGATGCCACCTATGGGCAAATCGAGAAGTTGAACATTCCCATCATTGAGTGTGCCGACTACATGGAATACTCTCCACTGGGGCGTGCCGAGTGGATGCGTTTTTATGGTGCATTGCTTGGCAAGAGTGCCACTGCCGACAGCCTCTATGCCGCAGTGACCAAGCGTTATCGTGGCATTGCGGCAAAATTGGCGAGCCACCAATCTGCCACCAAGTCGGTGCTCACCGAGATGGTGATAAGTGGCGTGTGGGCAGTGCCGGGGGGCAGTAGCTACATGGCTCGTGTGATTGCCGATGCTGGAGGCTCCTATCCGTGGAGTGCCGACAAGAGCACGGGTTCGCTCTCGCTCGATTTCAACCAAGTGCTTGCCAAGGCTCAAAATGCCGATTTTTGGTTTATTAAGTGGACAGGCATCAACAGCCTTGCCGACTTGCAGGGACAATATGACTTGAACAAGAGTTTCAAGGCCTTTAAAGAGAAAAATGTGTGGGTGTGCGACACCGAGAAGTCACACTTTTTTGTGTGCATACCTTTTCACCCCGATTTGTTGTTGCAAGAATATGCAGCAGCCTTGCACCCCGATTTGTTCCCCAATTTCAAGTTCCAATTCTATCATCGCCTCACTCATTAAAATAAACACATAGCGAAAAAGTAAATTTGGGCAAAGCGTAGCGAATTAGCTGATAGAGCGTTCGTTACGCTTTGTTTTTCTATTGCACAGAGCCAACGAAATACCACCTCGAAGCCAAACTGTGCAGAAGTTCAGTTACCACCTCGTTACTCCCGTAACGGGTGCAGATTTCTTGCTAAAAGGTTCTGTTTCTGCGTTTTGCGTAGATTTACATAGCTGTCGGTAACTCACTAATAACTAAATTTGTAACCAAAAAAAGGAGTGAGTTATGCGTAGTACATTCAAGGTATTATTTTACGTGAAGAAAGGCAGACGGCAACGCTCGTCAAGGGAAAGACGTTGGAGTATGCAGGGGAACTCTACTCGGAGGAACACGAACGGAAATTCACGACCGAAAGGGCAGGTTTCCAAGTGCTGAAAGACCCCACGGACGGAACGAGACTGATTCTTGCTATTGACCGAAAGCCCATTGCCGAGTGGTTCAAGGAACAGTTCGAGAAGTTAAGGCAGAACATTCGCCGACCTATACAGCTACAAAGGAAAAACAGAGGAATTTAAGAACGAATAATTAGCTGTACCTCAGCAATTGAAATCAAAACAACCAAATTATTGTGGATTCTTATAGGATAAATCAGTAAAAGTAGTACCTTTGTCATTGATATAATAGACTTTATATAAAATGGCTAAGAATAAACTTGTAGTTCCTTTTTTGAAATGGGTTGGAGGAAAAAGACAACTTATTCCAGAAATTAGAAAGATGTTACCCAAAGGGGTAGCGAATCGTCCCTACTATGAGCCATTCATCGGAGGCGGAGCTTTATTTTTTGAACTCCAGCCAAAACAAGCAGTTATAAATGATTATAACGAAGAGTTGATCAATGTTTATACGGTTATAAGGGACAATCCCAATGAACTTATTGAGGATTTAAAGAAACATAAAAATACGTCAGAGTATTTTTATGAAATTCGCTCTATGGATAGGCAACCTCTTTTTAAAAATCTTACCACTATCGAGCGAGCATCACGGATTATATATCTCAATAAAACTTGCTATAATGGATTATATCGGGTTAATAATGCCGGGGAATTTAATTCCCCATTTGGGAAATATAAAAATCCAAATATTGTCAATGAGCCTGTAATTAAGGCGGTAAGTAAATATTTAAATTCTGATCGGATTCAAATATCAAATGGTGATTATGAGGTAATATTGAGAGATATACCAACAAACTCATTTGTGTATTTAGATCCTCCGTATCATCCTATTTCAGAGAGTTCTAATTTTACAGGATACGTGCAAGGTGGATGGAGTGAGAGGGATCAGCTTAGGCTAAGAGATGTTTGTAATAGATTAAATAGCAATGGCATAAAATTTCTCCTATCAAATTCTGCATCTAATTTTATAAAAGAAATTTATGCGGAATACAATATTCATGTAGTACAGGCAAGTCGTGCTATAAATTCAGATTCTTCTAAAAGAGGGCAAGTTGATGAATTTTTAATTAGCAATTATGAGTAAATCCAAAAATGACATAGCATGGGAGAAAATTTTTGAGAAGTATTGCATCTTGGACAAACTTGCCAATAATGAACGTATCTCAATTTCTTCAACAGAAATTAATCAGTTTAGAGAGGCTCGTTTAATGACAAAGTTTGACCATAGATCTCAACTTCCAAAATTGTTTATAGATCATAACTTATCAATATTACCTACATCCAGAGGTACATATGAAATCGGAAAATTTAAAACTTTTTGTGATTTCAATAAAGATGATATAGAGATAACTCCTATTGACTTTCCAACTTTCTTGGAAAGTATAGATTATAAAGATATTACGAGCGAATCAATAGCTATAAATTGTGCTTTTGTATCTAAGATATTACATGATTTTACAGGAGAGGAAAATCTGTTACCTACCGTTTCTGGTCGGATGAGTTCTTCAGTTTTTGATTTTACGATTAATTCAGGACAAAACATTTTAAAAATTAATGTTGATAATTCACAAATTGAAATAGACGGAGGGTATGAAGGAGATAGTTCTTTAAATTTGATTGAAGCCAAAAATTATATTTCTGATGATTTTCTAATTCGACAACTATATTATCCATATAGATTATGGAGTAATAAAATCGGGAAACGTGTTCGTCCGATATTCTTGACGTATTCAAATGGTATTTTCCATTTGAGAGAATATGAATTTGTTACACCTGAATTATATAATTCCATCCGATTAATACAACACAAAAAATATGCAGTTCAAGAAGGAGGAATTAATGTTGAGAATATACAGAATATTTTGGATGGTATTCAAGTTGTAAAAGAACCTGAGTTGCCTTTCCCTCAAGCAGATAGCTTTGAACGAGTAATTAATCTTTGCGAGCTATTAAAACAAAAAGGATTTATTTGTAAAGATGATATTACGCAAAATTATGATTTTGATCACAGACAAACTGATTATTATTCAAATGCGGCAAAGTATTTAGGATTAGTAGAGGTTGTTCGTGAGAATCAACAAATAGGGTGCATTCTAACTCGTGATGGCTCTCGTATATTTAATCTGCCCATTATTGAACGGCAATTGGAATTTGTAAAACTTATATTGGCACATACGGCATTTCAAAACACCTTGAAACTGTATTTTAATAAAGGCAATGTTCCAACAAAGGGCGAGGTCGTCGAAATAATGAAAAGTGCAAAATTGTATAATATTGATTCTGAACAAACATATAAACGAAGGGCATCTACTGTTATATCTTGGATAAATTGGATATTAGAACTAATAGAGTAATAATTTAAAGAATAAGAATTATGGCTTGTGAAAAACATCATCGTTATGATCCTCAGTACAATAATTTACCTGTCGATCAAGGTGGGGCAGGAAGACATCGTTGTGCAGGATGTGCTTATGAGAGAGGGTATGAAGATGGACTAAATCGTAAAGAAAAATTAGATTTGGACTTGGATTCATTACCAGAGAGTCAAGCTGGAACAGTTAGGCATAAAAGCCCACATGCAGCTTATGCTGCTGGTTATTTAGCTGGAGTAGAAGATTCTTATAAGTAAATACCTGTTCCTCCGTTTCAAATAACATCCCAATATGATAAATATATATTGTATGGGGATGAGTAAATTAGAAAAATTGTATATTTGCACTTTATAAAGAGTTATTTGACAGCATAGCACCGCAAATCGCTGAAATTCGCACGGTTGCTAACTCGTTACCTCTATTTCTCAAATAATTTGCTAAAAGTTTATTATACAATCGGTTAAGTCAAACCGTCGAAAATCTAAAATACTTCTTCATTAAAACGCATGAAGTTATCGCTCCATAGTCATCGCTTCACCATCACGATTGCCGGCTTGCTTGCCTTGTTGCTCTTGCTCGTGGTGGCATGCTTGCTCTTGGGCTCGGTCGACATCGAGGCAGGCGCAGTGTGGTGCATCTTGACGGGTGGCGACAGTGGAAACGAGGCGTGGAACGTCATTGTGCTGCAATCGCGCTTGCCCATGATTGCCACGGCTGGGCTTGCTGGTGCCGCGCTGGCAGTGTCGGGCTTGCTGTTGCAAACCACCTTCAACAACCCCTTGGCAGGCCCGTCAATATTGGGTGTGTCGACAGGGGCAGGCTTGGGAGTGGCTGTGGTGATGCTTGCCATGGGAGGTACGCTGGGAGGCATGTTTGGCCAGACGTTGGGTAGCTATGTGGCTACACTGGTGGGAGCTTTCTTGGGAGCAGGCATTGTGCTCGTGATTCTCATTGTTTTCTCGTCGATAGTGAAAAGTGGCACCATGTTGCTCATCATTGGCATCTTGGTGAGCTACTTGGCATCGAGCATTGTGCAGTTGCTCAACTCGGTGGCTACCGAGCAAGGTGTTCACAGCTATGTGGCTTGGGGCTTTGGCACATTTTCAGGTGTTTCGGTGGCTCAACTGCCGGTTTATGCCTCCCTTGTGGTGTTGTGCTTGCTCTCGTCGCTGCTCATGGTGAAACCTCTCAACGCTCTGTTGCTGGGCACTCGCTATGCCGAGAATTTGGGCGTTGACACCCAGCGAGTGCGCGTTGTGTTGCTCATCATCACCGGTGTGCTCACGGCAGTAGTCACAGCCTTTTGTGGCCCCATTGGTTTCATAGGCCTCGTGGTGCCCCACATTGCAAGGCTCATGCTCTCGACAAGCAACCACACTCGGCTCATTCCTGTCACCATCTTGGCAGGTGCCGATGTGGCGTTGCTGTGTGCCCTCATCAGTGTGGGAGGCGAGCATGGGGTGATACCCATCAATGCCATCACTCCCTTGATTGGTGTACCCATTATTCTCTACATCATTCTCAATCGCAGGAAAATTCAGTATTTCAACTAAAAAACATCATGCTTCCATGTCGCCCCTCTATTCTACTCACGATTTGGCTGTAGGCTACAAAAACGGCAAAAAAAACACAATCTTGCTGTCGGGCTTGAATTTAACGCTCGATGCAGGCCGGTTTGTGGCATTGTTGGGGCAAAATGGTGCAGGCAAGTCGACATTGCTCAAAGCCTTGTCGTGTGCCACCCAACCCATGGCAGGGGAGGTGATGCTCAATGGCAAGAATGTGGCCCACATATCGCTCCGCAATCGCTCGCGCATGATTGGGCTGGTGTCGACCGATGCCATTCAGGCTGGAGCACTCACCGTTGCCGAGCTGGTGGCACTGGGGCGTCAGCCCTACACAGGTGTGCTGGGGCGTCTCGACGACCACGACCACGACATTGTGGCACGAGCCATTGCCGATGTGGGCATCACAGCCAAGGCCCACAACTATGTGGCACAGTTGAGCGATGGCGAGCGACAAAAAGCCATGATAGCGCGTGCCTTGGCACAATGCACGCCCATCATCATTCTCGACGAACCCACAGCCTTTCTCGATGCCGCCTCGCGCATCGAAACCATGCAACTGCTTGCCTCGCTTGCTCGCGACCAGCACAAGGCAATTTTGCTCTCTACCCACGACATTTCGCGCAGTTTGCTGCTCACCCACGAGCTGTGGCTCATCACTCGCGAGCGCAAGGTGGTTGCAGGCCCCACAGCAACTATGGTGCACAGCGCGGTGATGAACGAGGTGTTCAACTCCCCTGGCATCACATTCAACCCCAACCATTGCGACTATGAAGCCTCGGAGTAGTTTTTGGCTCTAAAAAAAAACAATAGTCAATGGCCACGCATGGCTTACCCCACAATGTGGTGTTAACAACGTGAAAATGAGCAACGGCACCACCTGCAAGATGCAGGTGCCCTGACCCTTTTATTGATGCAATAATATTAGGGCACGAAGAGGACTAAATAGTTGGAAATGCGAAATATAATCATTATCTTTGTCCGATTTTTATAAGAATATCAAAAAATATATGTTTACACCTACAAAAAAAACCATCGTCTTGGGTGACGGACGCGAAATCACCCTCGAAACTGGAAAGCTTGCCAAGCAAGCCGATGGAGCCGTTGAATTGCGCATGGGCAACACCATGCTGCTCGCCACAGTTGTTTCGGCCAAAGAGGCCGAAGAAGGGGCCGACTTTATGCCTCTTCAAGTTGAATACAAAGAAAAATACTCGGCCGCAGGCCGTTTCCCCGGTGGCTTCACCCGTCGTGAGGGTCGCCCGGGTGACTATGAAATCTTGACCGCTCGTCTTGTTGACCGCGTGTTGCGTCCCTTGTTCCCTTCCAACTATCACGCCAACACTATCGTCAACGTGATTCTCTTCTCTTGCGATGGCGTTGACCAACCCGATGCTTTGGCTGGCCTTGCAGCAAGTGCCGCTATTGCAGTGAGCGACGTTCCCTTTGAAGAACCCATTGCCGAGGTGCGTGTAGCTCGCATCGACGGACAATTCGTCATCAACCCTACTTTTGACCAGTTGAAAGACGCTGACATGGAATTGATGGTAGGTGCAACTTATGATAATATTATGATGGTTGAAGGCGAAATGGACGAGGTGAGCGAAGACGACCTGATTGCAGCTCTCAAGGCTGCCCACGACGCTATCAAGCCTATGTGTGTGGCTCAAAAGGAACTTGCAGCCGAGTTGGGCGTGACCAAGCGCGAATATTGCCACGAAACCGACGACGAAGAGTTGCACGAGCGCATGCGCAAGGAGGTTTATCCCAAGTGCTATGCTGTGGCTCAAGCCGGCAATGCCGACAAGCACTGGCGCAACGACTCGTTTGACAAAGCCTTTGAAGAATTTGTTGAAACAATTCCCGAAGAGGAGCGTGAAGAAAAAATGCCCATGCTCTCTCGCTACTTTGCCGAAGTGCAACGCGATGCTGTGCGTCGTTGCATTCTTGATGAGGGCTTGCGTCTCGATGGTCGCAAAACCACCGAAATTCGCCCCATCACTTGCTGGCCCGACTATCTGCCCACACCTCATGGCTCGGCAGTGTTTACTCGTGGCGAGACTCAAGCCTTGGCTACTTGCACACTGGGCACAAAACTCGATGAAAAGCTGATTGACGACGTGCTCAACCGCAGCAACGAGCGTTTCTTGCTTCACTACAACTTCCCCGGCTTCTCTACCGGCGAGGCTAAGGCTGGCCGTGGCATTAGCCGTCGTGAAATTGGTCATGGCAACTTGGCTCATCGTGCTCTCAAGCGCATGATTCCCGAAGGCTTCCCCTACACTGTGCGCATCGTGAGCGACATTCTCGAGTCCAATGGCTCGTCGTCGATGGCAACCGTGTGTGCCGGTTGCATGGCTATGCTCGATGCCGGTATCAAGATGAAGAAGCCAGTGGCAGGTATCGCCATGGGTCTCATCACCGATGAGGGCAACGTGAAACATGCCGTGTTGAGCGATATTTTGGGCGATGAAGACCACTTGGGCGACATGGACTTCAAGGTGACAGGTACTGTTGACGGTATCACTGCCACTCAAATGGATATTAAGTGTGATGGTCTGCCCTATGAGATTCTTGAGCAAGCTTTGCGCCAAGCCAAAGAGGGCCGCATGCACATTTTGGGTCTCATCAACGAAGCCATTCCTGCTCCTCGCGAAGACTACAAGCCCCATGTGCCTCGCATTGTGCACATGACTGTTGATAAAGAATTCATTGGAGCTATCATTGGTAAGGGTGGCGAAGTGATCCAAGGCATTCAAGAAGAAACTGGTGCAACCGTTACTATCGACGAAATCGATGGCAAGGGAGAAATTGATATTTCGGCACCCGAAAAATCCAAGATTGATGCCGCTATCGAGCGCATTAAGGCCATCACCGCCATTCCCGAAGAAGGCAAGATTTATGAAGGCCCGGTGAAGAGCATTCTTGAATTTGGTGCTTTTGTTGAATTTATGCCCGGACGCGATGGCTTGCTTCACATCAGCGAAATCAGCTGGGATCGTCTTGAGAACATGGAAACCAGTGGCTTGCATGAAGGCGACATCGTGAAGGTGAAACTCATTGAAGTTGATAAAAAGACGGGTAAATTCCGCTTGAGCATGCGTGCCTTGCAAGAAAAACCCGAAGGCTATGTAGAGCACAAGCAAGAACGCCGTGCCCCACGTCGTGAGGGAGGCGAAGGCCGTGGTCCTCGTCGCGAGGGTCATGGTGGTGGTCCTCGTCGTCAAGGTCCTCGTGGTCCTCGTCGCGAAGATTAATCTCGTCTGTGTGCCCCATTCCAACAGGGCTCTATCCAATAAAAAAAAAATACACTCTGCAATAAAATTGTGGAGTGTATTTTTTTGTTAGCCCCAACTTTGGCCTATTATTGTGATCTAATGACCAATTTGGTAATTCCTATTGTTTCTTGGCTAATGTTGCTCGGTGTCGAGGAGTTTGAGCAGATAGGCGCATTTTTCGGGATTGCCCAGTGTTTTGCCCTTGTCGCACGAGAGCTTCACGCAATCGTGCCACTCGCGCAACTCGGTGATGCGCATTTTGGTGAGCTTGATTACGATGTTGGAGGGGTGGCAACCCGTCACATCGCCAGTGAGAAATGTGCCTATGCCATAGCTGTCTTGCATGCGCCCGGCGGTGTAGCGATGCAATGCAATGGCTTTTTCGATGTTGAGCCCGTTGCTATACACCACTTGCTTGGTGGCAGGGTCGATGCCCAGACTTTGATATTTGGCAATGATTTTTTCGAGCTGTTCTTCCTCTTTGCCACTGTCCACGCGCAAGCCTTTATACATCATAGCCATGCGCTTAGAAAGGTTGTTGAAAAACACCTCGTCGCCAAAGCAGTCATAGAGATAAATGCCGTTGTCGCCGTCATACACATCGCTGAATTTCTTCATCACGTTGAAGTTGCATTCAAAAATGCCACTCACGTTTTCTTCAAATTCCACAATTTGATGGCTCATGGTGCCAATGGGAGTGAGGTCATATTTCATGGCAAGATACACGTTGCTGGTGCCAGTGAATTTGCCACTCCATGGCACAAAACAGCCTTTTTCGTCGGTGTAGCCCCCTTGGTCTTGTGCCTCCTTGAAGGTGCGCACCACCATGTCTTGATGCTCCATCGAGAACCGGCGACGCAAGCCAAAGTCGCTAATGAGCAATCCGCCTTTGAGTGCCTGCAAGGCTTTCTCCCTGCTGCGGCGTTCTTCAAGAGCTGCATCATAGCGTTCAATGTCGCCATTCAACATGTGCATGAGCTCGCTGATGCACGCCAGCAACACCATTTCCCACAAGATGGTCGAATACCACTTGCCACGTATGCTGATGTGCAAGTGCTGTTGCTCGTCTTGGCCGATGTTCACCTCGGCAGGGTCGAAGCGATAGCCACGCAAAAAAGTGAAAAACCACACGGGCAGATAATACATTTTGCGTTGCATGAAGCTGATTTCCTCCTCGGTAATCACCACGCTGGGCATATAGTTGACTTGCTCTTGCAACATCTGAGCAAAACCTTCGGGATATTGGGTGTGGTTGCGGTCAAAAAAAGTGTATTCTACCTCGCCACGCGGGTAGGTCTGCAAAATATAATAGAGACAACTATAGGTGTAGGCATCGTTATCGGTGAAGTGGGTGATGATTTGTCGCATTGTAGGTGATATTAAAATCTCTTTTAATTGGTGGAACAGAGAATTGAGAGGATTGGTGGTTACACGGTGGGCATAGCTATGCCGTTGAGTTGACGATAGAGGTTGAGTGCATACACGTCGGTCATGGCACTGATGTGGTCGAGCACTGCCTGAATTTTCTCGAATAGGGTGGGGGCATTCACGTCATATTGTTGCGGAAACTTGTTGAGCAGCAGTTGTGAGTAGTTGTGGTCGGGGTGCATCACAGCATCAATGAGCTTTTCGAGCAACAGGTTGATGATGCGATTGCCGGCAAGGTCAACATCTACCACATAGCTTGCGCTATAAAGCTTGGCATAGGCAAGCTTGCTGCAACGCCGATAGGCTTGCTCAATGTGAGGTGCCACATGGTCGATGAGCGACCCTGAGAATTGCCCTTGCATGATGCAGTCTTCGTGCTCGACAAAGGTTTTGGCACACTCTTTCACGAGCAGTCCCACCACGCTTGAGCGCAGGTAGGCAATTTTTTCGTTGGGGTCGGCAATGTGCCCCATCACTTCGTGCATGTGGGCTTGTCGCTCACTGTCAAAGAAGCCCATCATGAGAGCGATAACTTCGCTTGTGTCGACAATGCGCAACTTGTGGCCGTCTTCAATGTCCATCACTTGATAGCAAATGTCGTCGGCAGCCTCAACAAGGTAAACCAGCGGATAGCGACAATAGCGTTCGTCGCCCAGCTTGATGAGTCCCAGTTGCCCGGCAATGCGCTCAAAGTCGGCCTTCTCGGTGGTGAAAAAGCCAAATTTCCCTTTCTCGCCAGCTTGCGACGACGAGTAGGGATATTTCACGGTCGAGGCGAGTGTAGAGTAGGTCATGGCAAACCCTCCCGGTCGTCGCCCCTTGAACTGGTGCACAAGAGTGCGAAAACTATTGGCGTTGCCCTCAAAGTGAATCAGGTCGTCCCACTGTTGTGGCGTGAAATGTTGTTTCAATTCCTGACCCTTGCCTTCGCTAAAGTAGGCTCCAATGGTTTTCTCGCCCGAGTGCCCAAAGGGAGGGTTGCCCAAGTCGTGGGCAAGGCATGCCGCCGCCACAATTTCGCCTATGGCAGGGAGTTTACTCAACCACGACTCTCCGGCATATTTTTCACGCAGTCGCATGGCGATTTCACGTGCAAGCGACTTACCCACCGACGACACTTCGAGCGAGTGGGTGAGGCGGTTGTGCACAAAAATGCTACCCGGCAGAGGAAACACTTGGGTCTTGTTTTGCAGTCGCCTGAATGGCGATGAAAACACAAGGCGGTCGAAGTCGCGTTCAAAGTCGCTGCGCACACCATCTTTATTGTCGTGATAGTGCTCAAGTCCCAGTCGCATGTCGCATATGAGCGAGTCCCAATTCATTTGATTCATGCTTCAATCTTTATTGTTGTTGCGTTGAGGACAAAGATACTGCAAATCGTTGCAACAGTCAACAATCATGCTGGCTTTAAGTGTCTTTAGTTGTATGTAAATGTGAAATTTTACAAGAAAAAGTACTTTTCTTCAATTTTAATGCTTAAATTTGTGCTAATTCATTGATCTCGTCATTTGAAATTGAGAGTGATGAGTGCGGGAAATTTGACTTGTTTAAACTCTAAATAATATTATTCATAAACATCGATTTTTGACATGAAAAAGATTACAACTTCATTGCTGAGGAATGTTGCATTGAGCATGGTTGGGTTGCTTGCCTTGCCTGCTATCGCTGCTGCAATAATTACTCACGATGGCATTAACTACTCCACGAGTGGAACCAATGCCACGGTTAAGCGTTACACAATCGCGGGTACCGATACCACATGGTATAAGGGCGAAATTGTGATTCCTCAAACTTTTGTTGAGGGAGGTAAAACCTACACAGTCGTGGCTACAGCCGCCAATGCCTTTTTGAACTGTAAGGAGGTGACTTCGATTGTGTTGCCACCCACTTGCGTGAAAATTGGTCGCAGTAGCTTTAAGGGCTGTGTGGCACTCACTGCCGACCCTGTGCCTGCCACGGCAACCTCGATTGGCAATGAATATTTGTCGGGCTGCTCTTCTATTACCGAAGTGATAGTGCCTGCCGGAGTGACCGGTAAATTCTTGTCGCAAAACTGGGCAGGAATGACCAGTCTCAAGAAAATTACGTTTGCCGATAGCGATAAACCTTTTGAAATGAATGCTTTGGCTTTTGTGTCCAAGGTCGAAAACTCAAGTCAAGTGCCTGTTGAAGAGATTTACTTTGGTCGCGACATCAATGCCTCACTCTATGCCAACAACTTGCAGCCTTTCCACAATATGAAGTGGTTGAAAAAGGTGACATTTGGTGGAGGAGCAACCAAAATTGATGCTACCATGCTTCAAGGTAGCACAGCCCTCACTACTGTGAATTTTGCAGCTGGCAACAAAATTGCCAGTGTGGGGGCCGGTGCTTTTGCTGGTTGCACAGCGTTGCAAAACATCACTTTGCCCGAGGCCATTACCGTTGTCGAGCCCAACACTTTTGCAGGTTGCACAGCTTTGACTCAAGTGAAACTGGGGCAGGCAGTGACTTCGGTAGGCGAACTTGCATTTTTCAACACAGGTCTTGCCGGCATCGATATTCCTGCAACAGTTAAGAGCATTGGAGCCAATGCTTTTCAATCGAGCAAATTGAGTGGCACTTTGACATTGCCTGAGGCTCTCACAGCTATTGGAAGTCAGGCTTTTGCTGGCACTCAACTCTCTTCAATTTCAATTCCTGCAACTGTCACTTCGATAGGTAATGCTGCTTTTGCTCCCATCGAAACCCTTGCCGAAATCAAGGTTGCAACAGGCAATGCAGCTTTTAAGGTCGACAATGGCATGCTCTTGAGTGCCGATGGCACCCGATTGCTTGTGACTGCACATCGGGGCAACATTGGCACAGCGTTGAGCAATGCCGCAATCACAGCTGTCGACGACTATGGCTTGGCATTCTCGCCCTACACTTCGGTCAGCCTGCCCGCTTTGCAGTCGATTGGCAACTATGGTTTTGCTGGTGCAAAAATCAAGAATTTTACGCTCAAAAAAGAAGTGGCAGTGGGACTCAATGCCTTTAATAATGCTGCTCTTGAAGAGGTGATTGTTGAAGAAGGTCGCAATGAAATTGCTCAAGGCATGTTTGCCAACTGTGCTAAGTTGCACAAAGTGACTTTGCCTGCTTCAACCACCAACATGATGAAGGATTGCTTCATTGGTTGCACTGCTCTCGAAGAAATGGAAATTCCTGCCAATGTCAACTATATGGAACCCGGCTCAGTGCCTGCAACAATCAAGAGCTTGCGCGTGCTCAATATCAACACTCCTGCACTTGCTGCTGGTGTGTTCACACCCGAGCAAAAAGATGTGACTTGCAAGGTGGCTGCCAGTGCCGTCGAAAAATACAAGGCGGCTGCACAATGGCAATATCTCAAAATCGTTGCCGATGCCAGCATTAGTGGCGCAGTTGCCACCTTGGGGTGCCCCACAGGTTTATACTTTGCTACTGCCGATGGTAAACTCAAATATAAGGCCGAAGACGGCTCTATTGTTGACACAAAATTTGAAACAGGTGCTCATGCCTTTACTTTGCAAAGCTACAAAAATCGCATTTATGTGGCCGATGCAGGCAAAAAGTTCACCTATCAAGACAATTCTAAGCCATTGGGTGATGGTCAGTTGTTCTATGTCAACAACACCAATGGCATTTTCTATCGTGTGACTGTGCTTAACAATGTGGGAGGCTCTCCTGCCGAAGATCCCTTCTCGATGAGCATTGACGCTAAAACCAATAAAATTTATATTGCCGATCGCAATGTGGGCATTCACCAGCTCGATGCCGACACAACTGGCCTCTATGGCAAACAACCCTTCTTGGTGAACAACTCGTGGTTGCCCTATTATAACGATGGCATTTCTTGGGGCTCAATCACTGGTGGTTTCACTCGCGACAGCAAGGGAATTTATTGGATGACCAAGAAGTTTAATGGTGTGGGCTTGTTGCGCTTCACCGATGCCGACATCTATCCCGAAGGTGGTGCCGGAAAAACTCAGCACTTCAAAATGCTGTTTAAAAATGTGATTATCAAAACAGCCTATCTCGATGAGAAGAATGGTTACTACTACATGTTTGTATCCAAAGATGTCAATGGAGCAAAGCCGGGTGTTTATCGCATTGCATTGAGCAAGTTGCAAAATGCCGATGGTAGTGACGTGGCTGGTAATGAAGAATTGAAGATTGCCGATTGCGAACTCATCGACAACTCGCCAGTGTTGCTTGAAGGTGCTATGGATAGTGGTGAAATTGCCAACGTGGCACAAATCAACGGCGATGGCAACAACGTGTTCTGGAGCTATGTTGCTCCTGCCGAAGATACCAAGGCTATTCCTGGAAGTGTGGCTCTCGATGCAGCCAACCCCTTGCACAAGAGCGGTATTAAGATGATTAAGGCTACGGGTACTCCTGTTGTGACCTTTGCCGTTGAGGGCGTTGAAGCCTATGGCGTGTGCGGTGCCACTTTTGTTGCCCCCGAGGTAGTGAAACCCACTTCAATCACACTCAACTTCACCGAGTTTAAGGCTAAGCGCACAGGCGACCAACTGCAGCTCATTGCCACTGTGTTGCCCAACGAAGCAGCCGATAAAAGCGTGACATGGACTTCAAGCAACGAAGGCCTTGCCACTGTTGATGCCAATGGCAAGGTGACGATTAAGGCTGTTGAAAATGCACCTGCCACCACAGCCCAAGCTCCTGCAAGCGAAACTGCTACTATCACTGCCACTTCGGTTGCCAATCCTGCTCTTTCGGCCACTTGTGTCATCACCTTGCAAGAAGGCGGCAGTGCTGTTGATAACGTGGCAGTAGGGAAAATTGTGGAAAGTGTGAAATATGTGAATGTTGCCGGTGTGGAATCCAATCAACCATTTGCTGGCGTGAATGTTGTTGTTACTCGTTACAACGATGGCACATCAACTATCACCAAAACAGTTGTGAAATAAGAAATATCACATTTTCTTGAATAACTCAAAAAGGAGCTTAGGCAATGCGCCCAAGCTCCTTTTTTGAAGAGTGATGGGAGAGGAATTATCCCAAATTGGTCATTAGGTTTCTTTGTTTTTGTCAAATTATTTTGAGTAATTTTTGATTGATT
>CAMYCE010000009.1 GCA_947254205.1 uncultured Prevotellaceae bacterium | reverse complement strand
AGGAAAAGCCTAAGATATTTTCTTATTGCGACCTAATGACCGATTGGGGTTAAATGCGTCATTGGGCAACATAGATTTTCATTTCACAAGCCTTGCAATCACATTCCACTCGCAATCGCACTGCACCGCTGCGCAAAAATAGGGGCGACGGCAATTGCTTTGCAGTCTTGTCGAGGCGACATGCCCCCAGCTCACGACGCAAGCAATAGCGGGTGTGCATGACTGGCACATCTCCTTGTGGCCTTTCACACTCAATGGCCTTGTCGATGCTTTGAACACCATGGTCGAGATAAAGCTCTTGAGCCAAATGATTGGCCACATTATCGGCATAGGTTAAATGCCGAGTGAAGCATAACGCTGTTTTGTCCTCGGGGTGGCGCAATGCACGCTTGAAGGTAACGCGTTGTGCCCTATCGAGCCACTCAATGGCTTCGCGTCGCAACTGTGTGAGCACCGATGCAGGGATAAAGAAGTGACCAAGCAATTGTGCCGAGCGCAGGCGATAGATAGTGGTGCCCAACTTGCTCAAGGCATCGAGTTGGCGTGCCTCTTGATTATTTTTAGCTGGCTCAATCAAGGCTTCACTCGAGTGAGTCACCTCATTGCCACGTTCATCTTTCAGCGATAACAAGAGGCAATCACCCACATAACGCAACCGAGCATCAACATCAATTTTGCGCACTGTGGCCGATCGAGAGAGCACATCTTCAAATCCTTTGTCGAATGTGCGATAGAGCGTTGCTCCTGCTGGCACCTTAACAGCCTCTTTGAGTAGAACACGATGCCCCTCCACCCTATTGATTCTAAAACCAGCATAGTTGCCATTGGCATCAAAATAGCTCAAGCCATCACCATTATTGAGAGGTTGCTTGCTCTCAATGTTGAGTGTGTCGCCATGCCCCGATAGCACAATGCCAATCTCTTCGCCCATCGACTTGGGGGTGCTTGTAGCTGCCATAGAAAAGCCATTGTGGGGAGCACGGGCCGACAAGAAATAATGGGTGAATGAGCGATTAAAACTTTTGCTCACATTGGGTTCAAATTCATAAGAACTGCTGCCCGATGAGGCTCTACAATAAAGATTGGGGTGTGCTTGAATCATGGCATCGAGTCGCTTGCGATAATGAGCCACTATATTTTTAACATAGGAGGCGTCTTTGAGTCGTCCCTCAATTTTAAAAGAAGACACGCCAGCCTCAAGCATAGCCTCTATCTCGCTGCTTGCATTAAAGTCGCGCAACGAGAGCAGGTGCCTATTTTCAAGAAGCGTGTTTCCACTTTCATCTTCAAGATTATACTTGAGTCGGCACACTTGTGCACAAGCTCCACGATTGGCACTTCGCCCTTTGAGCACTTCGCTCACTTGGCAACGCCCACTATAGCTCACACACAAAGCTCCATGCACAAAAGCCTCAAGCGATGCTTGTGGCACTGCATGATGAATATCTTTTATCTCGCCGAGGGTGAGTTCGCGAGCCAATACCAATTGCGAGAATCCCAGCGAAGCAAGGAATTTTGCTTTTTCGGGACTTCGCAAGTCGCATTGTGTGCTGGCATGCAAATCGATGGGAGGTATATCGAGGCGCAAAATGCCCATGTCCTGCACAATGAGGGCATCAACACCAGCGTCATAGAGGTGACAAATAAGTTTTTCTACAGCTTTTAACTCACTGTCATATAGAATAGTATTAACCGTAGCATAAACCTTTGCATTAAACTGATGGGCATAACTTGTGACCTGTGCAATATCGGCAACACTATTGCCAGCCATGGCTCTTGCTCCAAAATTGGGAGGCCCCATATACACTGCATCGGCACCATGATTAATGGCCTCTATAGCAATCGAGGCATCACGAGCAGGTGCAAGCAATTCAACCTTTCGGATATTCTTTTTCATCACATCACAAATTTACATAAAATGTCGATAAAAACCACTTCTCATTTCGACTGTTGGGCTTGATAGGTGTCGTTGTCGAGATGCACCAAAAAACCTTCATCTACCAAAAATGAGATGGCTTTGAATATTTCGTCGTGAGGAAACGAAAGCGTTTTAATAAACTCCTCAATGCGCCGTGGTTTTAATCCTGCCATATAGAGAATGCCCTCGTGCACATCATGCACGGCAAAGCTCTCACGCTTGCGCCTATCGATGCACCAATCACAATGGGTGCATGGCTCTTGTGCATCTTCACCAAAGTATTGCAGCAACCGGTTTTCACGACACAGGTCGTCGCAATAGGCATAGTTGATCACAGCATTCACCCTGCCCTCCATGCGCTCTTTCATCTCTTCATA
The DNA here is from genome assembly GCA_947254205.1 of uncultured Prevotellaceae bacterium. Lineage (GTDB taxonomy): Bacteria > Bacteroidota > Bacteroidia > Bacteroidales > Muribaculaceae > Sodaliphilus. Next base: position 31,931 of record CAMYCE010000009.1, on the reverse strand, counting down.
AACGGCTTTGGGTATTTTTAAATACCGTGGTTCTTCGCGAGATGTGCTATAAAAAATATAGGGTGTGCGCTTGCGAGGCACATAGTGCAAAATGTGCAATCGGGTGAGCTCAACAAGAGCTTCATATATATCATTCTCTGAAATTCCATAGTGGAATGAAATCACTGCCTCATTGATGAAAACATAGTCGGCAAACAAGCCTGAGTAGCTGCGCAACAAGGCATGCAACACAGCATCAACATGCACATTAGGTGTCTCGATATGATACAAAGCCTCCTTGTCGACCAAAATCATGACCCTCGATTGCGTTTCTATTTCTTCGACAAATTCAATATAGCCTGATTGAGTGAGCAACTTGAGAGCATTGTGGGTGGCTATCACAGGGAGCTTAAAAGTGCGACAAAAAAGATTGAAATTAAAATCATACACTTTGTCGTAGCCTTCTCCTACAGCCACATGCAAGAAATTTCCAACTCGCTCATACACGCGCTTTATATAATCTTTCTCGGGAAAAGCATCGGCAACATGCTTGAGCAACAAACGCCTATCGGTGGGCTTAACCAGCAGCACAACATAGGCTTTCTTCCCATCACGACCTGCTCGACCTGCCTCTTGATAATATTCTTCGAGCGAATTGGGCATGTCGATGTGCACAACCAATCTCACATCGGGCTTATCGATGCCCATGCCAAAGGCATTGGTAGCCACCATGATGCGCAACTCTCCACTTTTCCACTTGTTTTGCTTGGCTTCTTTATCCTCAACAACAAGACCTGCATGGTAGTAATCGGCAATCAAACCATGCCGGCACAACTCTTCGGCAACTTCTTTGGTGCGTTTGCGACTGCGAGCATACACAATCACAGAACCTGGCACCGAGCTCACGATGTGAATCAACTCGGTGAGTTTGTCGGTAGTGCGACGCACAATATAAGACAAGTTGGGACGAGAAAAGCTCTTTTTAAAAACCATGGGAGCTTTAAACTCAAGACGAGTCATGATGTCGTCGACAACAACAGGAGTTGCAGTGGCAGTGAGAGCCAAAATAGGCACATTGGGCACATATTGGCGCACTTGTGCAATATTGAGGAAAGATGGGCGAAAATCATAGCCCCATTGCGAGATGCAATGAGCCTCATCAACCACAATGAGATTGATGGGCATGTGCTTGAGGTGGTCGAGAAAAGTTTCAGAGCCTAAACGCTCGGGCGAAACATAGAGAAACTTATAATTGCCATAGAGGCATTTCTCAATCGTGCGACGCGTTTCGCTAAACGACAAGCCTGCATGCAGATAAGTAGCTTTAACGTGTCGGGCAATGAGATTGTCGACTTGGTCTTTCATCAACGAAATAATGGGCGTGACCACCAGTGCCAACCCATCGTTCATGAGAGCAGGAACTTGAAAAGTTATCGACTTGCCTCCTCCCGTGGGCATGAGGCCAAGCGTGTCATGCCCTGCGAGCACCGAGTTGATGATGTCTTCCTGCAATGGTCGAAACTCATCATAACCCCAGTATTTTTTTAATATTTCATGCGCCTTGCTCACTTGAATCGTCGGAGTCATTGGGAATTCTAATCCCTTTTATCTGCAACTGCACCAAGCTATTATTGCGACGCTTTGTTTCTTCGATAGTGTAGCAAATATCAAATGGTTTCTTCTCCTTGATATAATCAAAATATTGGGCCATGTTGAAAGCTATGCCACTCATCACGCGATCTGAGATGCCATCGGTGATTTCAAGTTTAATGTGCTCCATGTTTTTGCCCACAATTTTGCTTGTTCCCACGTCAATCACACCACGGGTCATAAACACGGGTTTGGTGTTCTCGGGTCCATAGGGGTTGAGCAGTCGCATATACTTCAACAAGTCGTTATTAATTTCGGCAAAGCTTAATTCACAATCCACATCAATTTGAGGTGTGATTTGATCAACCTGAATGTGCTCTTCGACATAGAGCGTTAAGCGACGTCTAAACTCATCAATGTTGTCTTCTTTTATCGACAACCCAACTGCATTGGTGTGTCCGCCAAAGTTTTCAAGCAAGTCGCGACACGACTTGATGGCAGTGTAAATATCAAAACCACGCACCGATCGCGACGAGCCAATAGCAACGCCATTGTCGTCGAAAGTGAGCACAACCGATGGCCTGAAATAAAGCTCGGCAAGACGCGAAGCCACAATGCCAATAATACCCTTGTGCCAATTGCGATCATAAATCACGATTGGTTTTTTGCCTTGAATTTGCTTGCGATGGTTCTCTATAATCACATTAGCCTCATCGGTGATTTGGCGGTCGAGCTCTTTGCGGTCTTTATTATATTGATCGATGCGCTTGCTTATGCTCAAAGCCTCAATAGGATCTTTAGTGACCAGCAACTCAACCGACTCGGTGCCCGACTCCATGCGTCCCGAAGCATTGATGCGAGGGCCAATCTTAAAGATGATGTCGCTAATGGTGATTTGCTTGTTATTGAGTCCACACAATTTAATGATGCTCTTGAGCCCCACATTGGGGTTGGTGTTGAGCCTGCGCAAGCCATAGTAGGCTAAAATGCGATTTTCGCCCACAATAGGCACAATATCGGCAGCAATACTCACCACCAATAAATCGAGCAAACTTTCAAGGTCATAGGAGTTGGTGATGCCATTACTCTTGGCAAAACCTTGCATGAATTTAAAACCCACGCCACAACCCGACAACTCCTTAAACGGATATTTGTCGTCTTTGAGTTTTGGATTGAGAATAGCCGCAGCATCGGGCAACACATCATCGGGAACATGATGGTCGCAAATAATGAAATCAATGCCTTTTGACTTGGCATAGGCAATTTCTTCGACAGCCTTGATGCCACAATCAAGCACAATGATGAGCTTAACACCAATGCTTGCAGCATAGTCCACACTTTGAAACGAAATGCCATAGCCCTCGTCATCGCGCGTGGGCACATAGTACACCAAATTGGAGTAATAATTTTGAAGATATTTATAGACCAGTGCAACAGCTGTAGTGCCATCTACATCATAGTCGCCATAGACCATTACCTTCTCTTTCGACCCCAAGGCTTTATTCAGCCTGTTTACAGCCTTCTCCATGTCCCTCATCAGGAATGGATCGGGCATTCGGTTCAATGAGGGACGGAAGAACTCCTGAACATCTTCCCAAGTCTTCATACCTCGTTGCACCAAAAGCCGAGCAATAGCAGGACTGTTGGGAAAGTGACTTTCCAACTGAGCCGCTATATTGCGTTGTTCGGATGTAAGGGGTAAGTAATTCCATTTACTTATCATTTATGTTGTTTTTTTATTGGCAAAATAGGAGCAACGCACGCTTGCGTTGTAGCGAAGAAGGGGAGATAATATGTTTTTTGGGGTTCAATCATTAATGATTGAGAAACCACTCAATAAAAACCACCTTATCATGAGTCCCGATCAATAGGCTCAAATGGCAGTTGCAAAGATGAGAAGCAATTTTTCCAAAAACTCAAAATAGCAAGACAGTGTATCTAAAAAATACTACTTCTCATATTTTACGCAAATATACGGCATTTCAACATTTAATACAAGAAAAAAAACATTAATCGCACATTTCAAGAATAAAAAAAGAAGGAAAATAAAAAGAAAAATAAATCTAAAATTGATTAATCACAATAATCGTTATCACTTTAACCTGTAACTTTGCAAAAAAAACGCAATGAAGGCTCTATATTTCATTCTTCTCCTCTTTATTTGTTCTGTGACTTGCCATGTGGGGCATGCCCAAATTGTGTCGTCGCTCAACGAGCAAAATCTAAAAATTCCTAAAAACATTCCTCAAAAGTCCTCACCTCCAAAAAAACAACTCAACCCCAACGTCGAGATTGACACAACCACAATTTACTTTTCACTCATCGACTCAGCACAAGTTTATATCAAGAAAGAAGATTGGAGCAAAGCTGAAAGTTTCATTAGAGAAGCTATTGTGAAAGAGCCATCTAATCACAACAACTCGCTACTCATCTCCAACCTTGCCACCCTGCAACGCTATCAGGGAAAACTGGCCGAAGCCGTGAAGAACTATACCCTTGCACTCGACATGACCCCCAATGCAGTGGCCCTGTTGCAAAACCGCGCTGCCCTATTCCTGAAAATTGATAGTTTGGAAAAAGCCAAAAGTGACTACAACAAAATTTTGCAACTTGAGCCATCAAATGAAGAAGCACGCTACAATTTGGGCATGATGGCACTGACTCAAAACGACTATAAAGGAGCCGATGCACAATTTGAGGAAATGCTTCGCTACAACCCCAACTCGGCATTGTCGAGCCAAGGTAAAGCCTATCTCAACAAGGGAATGGGCAATTATAACAAAGCGATTGAATATTTCAACGATGTGATTAAGGTGCACCCCACTGCATCGCTACTGGGCAATCGTGCCGATTGCTTGCTCATGGTGAAAAGGTTAAACGATGCCTCAACCGACATTGGCACAGCTCTCACCATGGCTCCCAACGATGGATACCTATATCTCTTGCGTGCCAAGCTCAACAAAATGAGATGGGAAAATGAGGCGGCCCAAAAAGATGTGCAGTTGGCTATAGAACACGGAGTTAACGAAAACATAGCTAAAAATGCAATTAAATAGGTCGATTTATAAGTGTTAAAAAATTTTTCAATCCAACAAAAAAAGAGTACTTTTGTTCAGTGATTTCAATAATTGAGCATATCGAATATTTGGTAGTAGACAACGACTGCGTTGTTGTGCCTGGGTGGGGTGCATTTATTGCACAATACAATGCCTCTCACACCGATTCTACCCTGCAATACTTCGCCAAGCCAACCCGCAAAATTGGCTTTAATGGCTCAATTCATCATAGTGACGGGTTGCTGGCCACATCAATGATGCGCAAGCATGGCATTAGCTATAACGAAGCCACCAAGCTCATTGACGAAAACGTTGCAGTGTATCGACAACTCATTCAAGAAGGAACGGAGTTGCCTTTTGGTCGACTGGGATTTTTCACATGTGGCGAGGAAGGCAAAGCTGAATTTGTGCCATTTTATCATGAAATGAGCAACGATGCTTTTTTTGGATTGCTCAACTTCAATTTCATTACACTTGCAAATCGCAAGGAGGAATCATTGGTTGTTGCCCAGCAGCAACCAGCCCTTTCACAAGAAACGACAACATTGCGTGAACCGGCATCGCCTGCTACAATCAAGCAAGATTGGTGGTTGGGACAACGCGCCATTCAGGTTGCCACCTCAATCATTCTATTGCTGGGATTGATGTTTGTGTTTTCAACTCCTGTTATAATCGACAATAGCCAGCAATTTGCCACGATGAACATGGCAAACATTTCGCCCCAACCAGTTTCTCCCGGTGCTAAGGCTACCCAACCCAATCACTCAACTACCCTTCCCTCCCCCAAAGCAACAACGCCACTACGTCAACCTCTCCCCGAAGAGCCTAAACAAGCCGAAGCGACGATTAAGAAGGAAGCTCCTCAACACAACCAGCTCGACATGGCTACGCTGAAAAACAACACTGGCGGAAAATACTATTTGGTGGTGAGCACCCTCACAAGCCAACAACAAGTTGACACCTATCTTGCCTCTCATCAAGACATCAAGAAAATAGCAAAGGTGAGGGTAAAAAACAATAAATATAGAGTGTATATCGACCGTAGCAACAACTATGGCAAGCTGATGGAAAAAGCTAAAACACTACCTCAAAACTACAGCGATGCTTGGGTGACCATTGACTAAGCTCCTGTAAACTTTTCTTCAAACAACAGTTTTCATAAAAAGGGAGCGACAAAAGTGTTTAACTTGTTGACGTCGCCTTGAAACACACTCATGGGGACTATGAAATATTGAAAACGACGTTCCCGAAGTTCAAAACACAAATAACCATTGCGGGTGAAAAAACGGTTCACGGCATCGGGGGCAATCAGTTGCTGCGAGCCATTGTCAAAAGTGAGTTGCAAGCCCGCTTGGGTAGACTCAATGGTCTTTTCCGCTATCGACCAGCGAGTTGTGAGTGTGAGCATAAAATTGATGTAAAGCAACGCCATGATCATGGGAATCACAACAAATAACACCATGGCTGCAACCAGCACAAAGCGCAAGTCAAAGATGGCTAAGCAACAAAAAAAAGCAAACGGTAGCACAAACCAAACCCAACGAACGCTCATATATTCGGAAAACAAGATGCGTGCATAGTCGCCAGAGGGTGCATGACAAGTGTATTGCATATCGGTCATAAAAAAAACTACTTCACATCTAAAAAAGCAAAGTAAACAGCTGCAATGAGCAACAAAAAGGCAACAAAATGATTCCAGTGCAAAGTTTCTCCCTTGAAAAACAATGTCACAAATAGGGTAAACACGCTCAAAGTTATCACCTCTTGCACAACCTTCAACTGCATGAGCGTGAAAGCACCTCCATTGCCAATATAGCCCATGCGATTGGCAGGAACTTGAAAGCAATATTCAAACAAGGCAATCGCCCACGAAAACAAAATAACTATATAGAGAGGCCAATGTGAAGACACGCCTGAGTTTTGCAACTTTAAATGCCCATACCAAGCAAAGGTCATGAATGCATTTGACACGATGAGCAAGAAAACCGTGATTAAAATATTAGCCCAATTCATCGCTTCTTTTTTCTATTTTTGGCAGACGTTGCTAATGCTTGACGACGTTGTAGCAAAACTTCATATCCACGTTTATAGGTCTCTAAATTCTTGGGAATTAAAACTTGACAGTAGCCCGTGTTTTGAGCATTATATAATTTCGATAAATTCACATATTTTGCACCATTGCCACGTTGAATTGAGAAAACATCTTTCTCACGCTCATTCACAACGTCACATTGTGGCGCATGATTGTTTTCGCCCCTGCCCTGCAGTTCTATGGGCACTCCATTCGCGCCCAGCCACACGGCACTCACCTCGGCACATGGTGGATAGCCCAATTCTACCCACATAGTGGTGAGGCAGGCATCTTCACCCGGCAAAACTCCCTCAATAACTGTTGTGGCAGTAGTGATGCTTCGCGAGATAAAATCTTGGTCAACCAACCATTGCATTCCACTGTGAGTGAAATCTTGCCCCAAAACAGAATGATAAAAGGTTTTTGCCACCTCTTCGGTAAACACAGCCGGAGTGAAGTCTTTCTTTAATATGTGAGGTCTAATCAGCTCTATTTCATTTTGTTCTCTAATATATCCAAGCCCCTCATCAATCCTTCCACTATAAGAATAATTGGTGCGAGTTAAGATGCCCAATGGAGAATCATTCACATCAAATTTTTTATAGACGCTATTGCAGGTTTCAAAATAGGCTGCATTGCCCAAGGCATCAATCACTCCAAAATTGGCCTCTACCCGCCTGGGCTTGGGCATGTTGTTGAGCATCGCTTCAAAGTCATCGACTGTGGCACAACGCTCAAGGGCAAGTCGCATCACGATGCCTTCTTTGTCCATCTCTTTCACATCATCGTCTTTTAAATTATAGGACGCTGTGTTCATGATGGCAAAGCCTTTCTCGTTAAAGCCAATCCACACCGCCGAGTCTTGCCTGTCTTTGGCATCGAAAAGGCCAACAAATTCAAATTTGCCATCACGGGCAGGAATGCGCTTCACACGATTGTGTTGCTCATCGGTGTCTCGATTTTTCCATAATAGCGGCCTGCCATTGGCGGTGAGTTTTCCCGACACGATAGCCGATGTGCAAGCAAAGGCGTCAAGCGAAAACACTGTGAAAAAAGCGAATAGCAGATGAGGCAATAAATATTTTTTCATGAGTAAACTTCTTTGTTTATAAATAAGGTCAAAATTACAAAAGAGAGAGAGAATGTGCAAGAAAATGTGTACCTTTGATTTTCCAAATAAGATTTCATGCAATGACAAACTATATTTTTTCGATCGACATAAAAGTGAGAGACTATGAACTTGATGCCGAGGGTATTGTAAACAATGCCAACTATCTGCATTATCTCGAATACACAAGGCATTGCTTTTGCGAGCAAGCAGGCTTCTCGTTCAAGCAAATGACCGAAGCTGGCATTGTGCCGGTGATGAGCCACATTGAGGCCTCCTATAAAACTCCGCTCAAGAGTGGCGACACCATGGAAAGCAGGCTGTGGCTTGAGGTGAAGGGGGTGAGATTTTTGTTTCATCAAGACATTTTCAACAAAGCAAGCCAGGAGCCTGTGATGCATGCCACAGTCACCATTGTGTGTCTTGAAAACGGCAGGCCCAGCCGTGGTGTAAAACTGATTGAAGCCTTCAAGCCCTATCTTTCATGAATCGAGAAGAACTCATCTATCGCATTGCATTTGCCTCGGTGAGAGGCATGGGAGTTGATTTGGCTCAAAAAATACTTGCCATCATGGGCAAAGAAAAAGAATTCTTTGATATGAGTGAAAAAACACTCAAAGAAATAACTCGAAGCCGAAGCAAAATCACCAATAAAGCCTATCGCAACCAATGCTTGCTCAAAGCCCAGCGCGAACTTGATTTTATTGAAAAAAACGACATTGGGCTACATTATTTCACAGCCGACACCTATCCGCAACGCATGTTGCAAGCCCCCGATGCCCCTATTTTGCTCTATAGTGTGGGCCAGTGCAATTTCAATGCAGGGCACATGGTGAGCATTGTGGGCACACGCAAGGCAACACAATATGGGCAACACTTTTGCAACCAACTGGTGGAAGATTTGGCTCAAGAAATCCCCGACATTGTCACGGTGAGCGGTCTTGCCTATGGCACCGACATCAACGCTCATCGGGCTTCGATACAACACAGCGTCCCCACCATTGCTGTGCAAGCTTGTGGACTCAACAAAATATACCCTGCCGACCATCGCAACGATGCCAACCACATTGTGACCCATGGCGGTTGCATCGTGAGCGACTACACATCGCAAGACGAGATTCACAAGGGCAACTTTGTGGCTCGCAATCGCATTATTGCAGCCATGAGCGATTGCACCGTTGTGATTGAATCGGCTCAAAAAGGCGGAGCACTCATCACTGCCAACATTGCTCAAAGCTACAATCGCGACGTTTTTGCACTTCCAGGTCGCACGGGCGATGAATATTCAAGAGGGTGCAACCATCTCATTAAAAGCAATCAAGCAATGCTCATTGGCAGTGCAAGCGACTTAATCGAAGCCATGAGATGGGATAGCAACAAGAAAAAACGCAAGCCCACCGAGTTGGAGCTGTTTCCGCAACTCAGCCAAGAGGAAGAAATCGTTGTGAAATATATAAAAGAACATGGTGATATTCACATCAACATGCTCACCGAAAAAACGGGGCTTCCCGTGTATAAGGTGATGAGCACCCTTGTTGAGCTTGACTGCCGAGGCATCATTCTCACCCTGCCGGGCTGTCGCTACTGCATGGCATGAATGGCAATAAAAAAAACTTGGTATAATCTATTTTTTTTACTATATTTGCTTTTGAGAATATATAACGATAGAAAATAAAATAAAATAACATTAAATAAAAACAAAATGTCAACAAAAAGAATTCCTGATTCAGAATTAATCATCAACAGTGACGGCTCGATTTTTCACCTTCACTTGAAACCCGAAAATTTGAAAGATAATATTATCGTGTGTGGCGACCCCGGTCGTGTTGACATGATTGCTTCCTATTTCGACACCCAAGACTTTGAAACACAAAGTCGTGAGTTTCACACCATTACCGGTACCTATAAAGGAAAACCCGTGATGGCGTTGTCGCATGGCATTGGCACCGACAACATCGACATTGTGATGACCGAACTCGATGCCCTTGCCAACGTTGACTTTGAAACTCGCATGGAAAAAGAGCAACATCGCACCCTAAACATTGTGAGAATTGGCACTTCGGGCGGACTTCAACCCTATGTGCCTGTTGGCACCCCTGTGATTGCTGCCAAGGCACTGGGCTTTGATGGTGTGCTCAACTACTATGCAGGGCGCAACGAGGTGTGTGACCTTGAATTTGAGCGTGAATTCTGCAAGTTTGTCGATTGGAATCCCCTCTTTGCCAAGCCTTATGTTGTTGAGGCCGACCCCTATTTGGTAGAAAAACTGGGACGCGACGACATGGTGCGTGGCTACACCATCTCGGCCATTGGCTTCTATGGCCCACAAGGCCGTGAAGTGAGACTAACACTTGCCGAGCCCGAGCTCAATCACCGCATTGAGCAATTTGAATATGCCGGCGGACACATCACCAACTATGAAATGGAGAGTTCGGCACTGCAAGGCCTTGCCAAGCTCATGGGGCACCGAGCCATCACCATTTGCTCAATTATAGCCAATCGTGTGGCTACAAGCGTGAACCCCAACTACAAGACGGCAATGAATGACCTTGTGGGCAATGTGCTTGATCGCCTTCTTGGCGACTAATCAAGCCTGTCACAATCGTAAATAAAGAGGTGGAGCTTTGAGATTTCTCGCAAGAGAAAGTCGATCAAGCTCCACCTTTACTTTTTTTTTACTTTGGCAATGCAATTTACTCACAAGCAATGCCACACAGCATGTTAATGCTAATTGGGAATAAAATTTCTAAGGCCAGGTTGCAACAAGCGCTCACAAGAGTAGATGCGGGCAAATTGTTTGATTAAACTGATTGTCGATTCTTTGGGCGACAATGTTGAAGCCTGCGCATGTCCCGATTCATTTTTAAACTGAGTATTACTTTTTGGCATAGGCAACTTTTATTAATTGATTACACAAGAATAACGCAAAGATTGCTCCTATTATTATGTGAATAGAAGTCGATATTTTGATACTTCAAAGAAAAAAAGTAATTTTGTGTGAAATAAAAAACAAAAAGAGTGAAAGAACTAATCAAGCGCATCTTGTCGGGTAGCCTATATGTTGCCCTCATTGTCATTGCCATCATCACAATCACCAGTTCGCCAGTACCTTTTCTTGTGATTTTTGGCGTTTTCACCCTCATTGCCATGTGGGAAATCAATCACATGTCGCTCGAAGGCGATGTAAATGCTCCCCTGCTGTCACTCATCGACATGATGGGTGGTTTGGGCACATTTATTGCCATTTTTTTAATGTATAGTGGCAACGAGTCGCGAACTTTGTGGATGTTGCCCATCTTGCTTTATCTTGTTGTCCGAATAGTTTTTCAACTCTATATGCCCATGGTGAATGCCCTGCACAGCCTTCAACGCTCCTTTATGGGCATTGCCTATGTTGCATTGCCCTTGGGACTCATGAGCTCGATTTGTGCAACAGCCCACCCCATGATGCTACTCGTGGTTTTTATTTTGCTATGGGTCAACGATTCGGGTGCCTATGTGTTTGGCAGCACATTGGGGCGTCGCAAGCTCTTTGAGCGCATCTCGCCCAACAAGTCATGGGAGGGTTTTTGGGGAGGCTTGGCCACCAGCGTGGCTGTGGCACTTGCCCTTGGGCACTACTGCAACAACCTGTTTCATGGCCCCACCGAGTTGTGGGCTTGGGGAGTGCTTGCTGTGATTGTTTCGGTGTTTGGCACCCTTGGCGACCTTGCTGAGTCGTTGCTCAAGCGCACTGTGGAAGTTAAAGATGCCAGCAACCTCATTCCCGGTCATGGAGGATTGCTCGACCGCATCGACAGCCTGCTACTTGCCTGCCCTGCGGCACTCATCTACTTTATCATCTTGAAAACATATCTTTAAAATATCATCAACACTACAATGACTAATCAACGCTACGACCTGAGAGGAGTTTCGGCATCGAAAGAAGATGTGCACAATGCGATTAAGAAAATCGACAAAGGCATCTATCCCATGGCTTTTTGCAAAATCATTCCCGACCTGTTGGGAGGCGACCCTGCCTATTGCAACATCATGCATGCCGATGGAGCTGGCACAAAATCGTCGCTTGCCTATATCTACTGGAAAGAAACTGGCGACTTGAGTGTGTGGAAAGGGGTTGCACAAGATGCTGTGGTCATGAACATCGACGACTTGTTGTGTGTGGGAGCGACTCACAATATTTTGCTCTCATCGACCATTGGACGCAACAAAAATCTCATTCCGGGCGAAGTGATTTCGGCCATCATCAATGGCACACAAGAGTTTCTCGACGAACTTAATGAAATGGGGGTGAATATCATCTCAACAGGTGGAGAAACTGCTGATGTGGGCGACCTCGTGCGCACTATCATTGTAGATAGCACTGTCACTTGCCGCATGCGTCGCGACCAAGTGATCGACAATGCCAGCATTCAAGGGGGCGATGTGGTTGTAGGGCTTGCCTCGTCGGGACAAGCCACCTATGAGCAACAATATAATGGAGGCATGGGAAGCAACGGCCTCACCTCGGCACGCCACGACGTGTTTGCCAAATATTTGGCCGAAAAATATCCCGAAAGCTATGATCATGCAGTGCCTCAAGAACTCGTCTACTCGGGCAACAAAAGGCTCGACGATGCTGTGGAAGGCGTGACTGTGAACGCAGGGAAACTTGTGCTCTCGCCCACTCGCACCTATGCGCCAGTGATTAAACGCATGCTCGATGTGATGCGCCCTCAAGTGCATGGCATGGTGCATTGCACTGGCGGAGCACAAACCAAGGTGATGCACTTTGTCAACAACAAGCACGTGATTAAAAACAATCTCTTTGCCATTCCTCCCCTGTTCAAACTCATCAAGGAGCAATCGGGCACCGACTGGAAAGAAATGTACAAAGTGTTTAACATGGGCCATCGCATGGAGATCTATGTTTCACCACAAGAAGCTCAAGCCGTGATCGACATTGCACGAGAATTTAATATCGATGCTAAAATCATAGGACATGTAGAAGATGCTCCAAGCAACCGGCTCACTATTGAGAGTGAGGCTGGCCACTTTGAATATTAGCACTACTCCCTACTTGTCACCTCAAACCAAAAACAGCAACCGTCATGAGCAAATGGCTATTGACATACATCATAGGCTCTCTATGGATATGCACCATGGCTGGTGGCTCATGTGCTGGTGGCTCACAAGTTGCTGAAACTCAACACTCCCTACCCGACACGCTCAAGGTGGGCACACTCTATAGCCCAACAAGTTTCTTCATTTATCGAGGCGACACGTTGGGCTATGACTATGAGCGCATTTGTGACTTTGCTACCGACAAAAAGGTGGTGTTGCAATTTCACGTTGCACAAAACATGCAATCGCTGCTGCAACTCATCGAAAAACGCCAAGTCGATATTCTTGCCTATGAAATACCGGTAACAGCAGAGTTTAACGAGAAAGTGTTGCACTGTGGTGAAACCAACACTACCTATCAAGTGCTTGTGCAACCCAAAGGCAAGCGGTTACTCAACAATGTGACTCAGCTTGTGGGCAAAGACATATATGTTGAAAAAGATTCAAAATATGAGTCACGCCTGCACAATCTCAATAGCGAGATTGGCGGAGGCATCAACATTCACGCCATTGAGAGCGACACGCTCAATATCGAAGACCTTGTTGAGCAAGTGAGCAACGGGAAAATACCCTTGACCATTGTGGATAGCGACATGGCAAAAATCAATAAGACCTATTACCACAACATCGACATTAGCCTTGATGTGAGCTTTCCACAACGCTCGTCGTGGGCAGTGCACTCCAACGACGACTGGCTTGCCGATAGCATTGACGCTTGGAGCACAAGCCAACGCACCTTGCTCTATAGCGAAGACCTCTCCAATCGCTACTTTGAGCAAGACAAGCGTGCCAAATCGCAACGAGGAAACTATGACAACACCAAATATCAAAAGCACGAAGGCGACATCTCGGCTTTTGACAGCTTATTCAAGAGCTATGCACCCATGTCGCCCTATGACTGGACTTTGCTGGCAGCAATAGCAAAAACCGAATCGGACTTTAATCCCAACGACGTTTCATGGGCCGGTGCTCGTGGACTCATGCAAATCATGCCCGGCACAGCGCGGGGCTATGGCATCGACCCCAACAGCCTATATGACCCCGAAACGAGTGTGAAAGCTGCAGTGAAAGAACTCAATGTGCTGGATTCCTATTTCAGAAAATATGTGCCCAACAAAGAAGAGCGCATGAAGTTTGTGCTGGCAAGCTATAATGCAGGACGTGCCCACATTGTCGATGCCATAAAACTTGCCGAGAAATATGACAAAAATCCGCAAGAGTGGTATGGCAATGTTGAAGAATGCCTGAAGTGGAAAACAAGTGAAAAATACTATAACGACCCCGTGTGTCGATATGGCTACTTTAGAAGCACAGAGACTTTGAACTATGTGCGCATGGTTACCGAGCGACATCAGCGTTATAAATATAGATAACAAGTTTAAATTAAAACGAGAACATTATGAAAAAGTTACATTTAACAGCAGCTATTGCCATTACATTGGCATCGTCGATTACCTTGTCGTCATGCATTGGTAGTTTTGCCCTCACCAACAAAGTGTTGGGCTGGAATCGTCAAGTTGGCGACAAGTTTCTCAACGAACTCGTGTTTGCCGCATTTTGGATTCTTCCCGTCTATGAATTAACCGGTCTTGCCGACTTGCTGGTGCTCAACAGCATTGAATTTTGGTCGGGAGAAAATCCCGTGCAAGCATCAACTCAAGTGATTGATGGCAAAGATGCCAAATATTTGGTAGCACAAGACAAATCGGGTTACACCATCACCAACCTGAGCGACAAGAGCGTGACTCGCTTTAATTTCAATGAGGTTGACAAGTCGTGGTCGATTCAAGAAAATGGCAAAGAATATAAGTTCATGCAATTTGTCGACAACAATCATGTGAAGATGATTACACCAAGTGGTGATTTCCAAACCTATGAGACAAGTCAACAAGGTGTGTGGGCCTATCAAGCCACTATTGCTCAAGAGCAACCCCAATATGCTATGAAGTAGTGAATTATGGCTTCTTTTGAAGCACAAGAATATCAAACGCTTGAGTCATCGAAGTGTGGCTCAAGCGTTTGGTTTTGTTATGCTAAAAAGTTGAATTTTCTATTACTGCACCTTTATCGCAAGGCTTTGCGATAAAGGAAAAAAGCAATAACGCTGTAAAGCAGGTTGGGAATCCACATGGCAATGCGTGGCGAGGTGTAGCCACTCACTGCAAAGGTTTGGGTGACAGTCATGAATAGAATATAAGAGAAACTCAACACAAGACCAATGCCAATGTTCACCCCCATGCCTCCTCTCACCTTGCGAGAAGATAGTGACAGACCAATGAAGGTGAGAATAAACGCTGCTGCCGTCATTGCATAGCGTTTTTCATATTCAATTTCAAATTCTTGAATGTTGGCAACTCCTCTACTCTTTTGATTGTCGATATATTTTTTCAATTCGGGAGAAGTGAGCTCTTGCTGGTCGTTGCTCGAAATCAAAAAATCTTTGGGCGTGATGTTGAGCATCGTGTCGATATAAGAGCCTTTGGTCATAGTTTCTTTAATGCCCGAAAACTGTCGCACTTCATAGTTGCTAAGATGCCAACGCCCCAATGTGTCATAGGTCACATCATCGGCCGTGAGACGTGAAATTAGTTGGTTGTCCTTGAACTTCTCAATTGAGATGCGCGAGCCTTGGCGCGTGATGTTGTCGAAACGTGCCATGTGCATCATCACGCCCGGGCGCAATTGCAGCTGAATGTTGTCGCCATAATCAACACGCCAGTTTTTCACCCACTTGTTGGTATATTCAATGCGCTTCACATTAGCAGGAGGAATAATGTAGAGAGCCAATATCAACGTGCCCATGGCAATCAGCGATGCCGACACGAGATAGGGCACCGTGAGACGCTTAAAGCTGATGCCACTTGAAAGAATAGCAGTGATTTCGCAATGGTCGGCCAATTTTGATGTGAAAAAGATAACCGAGATAAACACAAAAAGTGGCGCAAACTGATTGGCAAAAAAAGGCAGAAAATTCAAGAAATATTTAAACACAGTTTCTTGAAGCGGAGCATTGAGCATTGCATCAAGTTTCTCGTTGATGTCAAACATGATGACAATGGCCAATAGCAAAATGATGATAAAGAAGAATGTGCCCAAAAATTGCTTGATAATAAAAGCATCAAAACGCTTGACAAGGCGTTTTTTAGCAGGCGAAGTTGTTGCTGGCGTTTGCTCAACTTCACTGCCCTCTCCTTGCACAGGAGGCTTTGCCGATGCTGTGTGATTGAAGATTTTCACAAGAATTGTTACAAGCGACGGGTTACACGTTCTACCATCTCGGTTTTCCACACTTTAAAATCACCAGCAACAATGTGCTTGCGTGCCTCGCCCACGAGCCACAAGTAGAACGCAAGATTATGAATGCTGGCAATTTGCATAGCCAAAATTTCTTGGGCAATAAACAGGTGGCGCAAATAGGCCTTTGAATAGATGTGGTCGACAATCGATGCTCCATCTTCTTGAATGGGCGAGAAATCATCGGCCCACTTCTTGTTGCGCATGTTCATGATGCCATGTTGGGTAAACAACATGCCGTTGCGACCATTGCGAGTGGGCATCACACAATCCATCATGTCGACACCCCGGTCAATAGCTTCAAGAATATTGGCAGGAGTGCCCACTCCCATCAAGTAGCGAGGCCGGTCGGCTGGGAGAATTTCATTGACCACCTCAATCATGTCATACATCACCTCGGTGGGCTCACCCACTGCCAAGCCTCCAATTGCATTGCCCTCGGCTCCCAAATCGGCCACAAACTTGGCACTGTCGCGACGAAGATCGGGATACACACACCCTTGCACAATGGGGAAGAATGCCTGCGAGTGGCCATAACGTGGCTGTGTTTCTTGAAAATGTTTCCAGCCTCGTGTGAGCCATCGCTGCGTGAGCCGCAACGACTTTTCGGCATAATCATAATCGGACTTTCCCGACGGGCATTCATCAAGGGCCATCATGATGTCGCTACCAATTGAGCGTTGAATATCAACCACTTTTTCGGGAGTGAACAAATGCTTGGAACCATCGATGTGACTGCGAAAGGTGACACCCTCATCCTTCAACTTGCGATTGCTCGAGAGCGAAAACACTTGAAACCCTCCACTATCGGTCAAAATGGGACGGTCCCAACCATTGAATTTGTGCAAACCTCCGGCTTTTTCTATAATGTCCATGCCTGGACGTAAGTAGAGATGATAGGTGTTGCCCAAAATGATTTGAGCCTTCACATCATCTTTGAGTTCGGGCATGTGCACAGCTTTTACAGCTCCCACTGTGCCCACCGGCATGAAAATGGGAGTTTCAATCTTGCCATGATCGGTTTCGATTAATCCGGCCCGTGCCTGTGTATCTTGACTTGTCGCTATGACGCTATACTTCATATACTAACTAATTAGAACCACAAAATTACTACAATATTTCAAATCACGCAAAACTAAGATTTTTCAACATCACCCTTTATTTGCCATCAATCACTCTCAAAATTATTCGTAACTTTGAGGCGACATTCAACACTACACACACTCTCATGAAGGAACAAGCAATTTTGCAAAACATAGAGCACAAATTGGGAATTGTGCAACTCAACCCCATGCAACAACAGGTGCTTGAAAAAGTGAGCCCCAAGGGCGATTTCATTCTCTACTCGCCCACAGGAAGCGGAAAAACACTGGCTTTCGCCATTCCTCTCCTCAAAGCTCTCAAACACTACGATCGGCCCAAGTTGCAGGCTGTGGTTATTGCTCCCTCACGCGAGTTGACAATGCAAATCTATGAAATAGTGAGAAGCATTGCCAGCGATTGCAAAGTGTCGTGTGTGTATGGCGGGCACAGCGTGCAAGACGAAATTCAATCGTTATCGGTGATTCCCACCATTTTGATAGCCACCCCCGGACGATTGCTCGACCATGTGCAACGTGGACGCATCGACCTCACCAACACTCGGCAATTGGTGATTGATGAGTTTGACAAATGCTTGGAATTGGGCTTTGAAGACGAGATGAAACGCTTGTGCCGTCTCATGCCCAACCTGTCGCGGCGTGTGCTCACCTCGGCCACTCAACTCAGCGAGATTCCGCTCTATGTGGGTTTTCAAGACCACAAGGAGTTTAATTACCTGCACAACAACGAGCAACTCAAGCAACGCCTCAAAATATGGAAAGTTGAATCGGTCGAAAAAGACAAGCTAAACACCTTGCAACGGTTGCTACTCAACCTGCCTCAAGGCAAAACCATTGTTTTTGCCAACTTCCGTGAGGCGGTGACTCGCATTTTCCTGCATCTTGAAGCACAGCACATCTCGGCAGGAATCTATCATGGAGCACTTGAGCAAATCGACAGAGAGAAAGCTATCGACATGTTCAACAACGGCTCATTTCAAGTGCTGGTATCGACCGACTTAGGAGCGCGTGGACTCGACATTGAGCAAGTTGAACACATTGTGCACTACCACATTCCCACCTCGGCCGAAGCCTACACCCATCGCAATGGGCGCACTGCACGTGTGAACAAGTCGGGACAAATATATGTGATTCTACATGAGAGCGAGCACACCCCCGACTTCATGAAAATCGACGACACCTTCACCTTGCAAGCCCCTCCAGCCCAGCAACAAATTATTGCTGCGCAAGCCACTATCTTTTTGGCGGGCGGAAAAAAAGAAAAAATATCAAAAGGTGATATTTTGGGCTATTTCTCCCATCATGGGGGCATTCAGGGTAGCGAAATAGGCCAAATTCATGTGCACGACCACTACTCGCTGGTGGCTGTTCCACGCAACAAGGTCGAAGCAATTTTGGCTCAACTCAAGCCACACAAAATCAAGGGGCAAAAGCTAAAACTAAGCATAGCTCGCCCCGAAGCACGCCTCACCAAAGACAAGGCTAAACGTTAATTGGCTTCAACCCACTTCAAGTTGTTTTCAAACTCTGTTGCAGTTATGGCACCTTCAACACGGCGCACCTCGCCTTTCTTCGACACAAAGAAGAAGGCGGGCACTGCATTTACTTGAAAATCAACTGCCATCGATTGATTTTTATCAATATCAATCGACTGGAATTTAATGGTTTTTCCATATTTTTTCTCCATTTCTTCCACAATGGGAGTCATCATTTTGCATGGTCCACACCATGTGGCATAGAAATCGAGCATCGCAGGACCTTCAAGATTATTCACACTCTTGATGTCGGCTGTCGTGGCATCGCTTGGCAACTCTTCGGTGGCAAGTTGCTCGGTAGTAGCGACATCTTCCACTCCTTTCACTGGCTTTTTGTTGCATGAAGCAAGCACTGCCACAGCTATAGTAATGCTACAAATATATACAAGTATTTTTCTCATAATCATCATTTTATTGAATTAAACCCCAATCGGTCATTAGATCGCAATAAGAAAATATCTTAGGCTTTTCCTTGCCTTTGTCATTTATTTTGGTTCTTTTTGACTGCTTTTTCGGTTGTTTAGCCCGCTAAACGCCCTCAAAATCAATCAAAAATTACTCAAAATAATTTGACAAAAACAAAGAAACCTAATGACCGATTTGGGTTAAAAATTCTTCTTTTCCTTGTCGCTCTACCACAAAGTCGCCACCGGTGCAATTCACCACAGTCGACAGCCATGTGTGGCCACGACCAGCATCGACCACCACATCAACTTGCGCGTCATAGTGCTCGGCAAGCAATTCGGGTTCACACCGGTAGTCATCGTTTTCACCCTCTACCGAAGTCGATAGAATGGGATTTCCCAAAGCCTCAACAATTTTGCGAGCAATAGCATTGTCGGGAATGCGAATGCCCACCGTGCGACGGCCCTTAAAAGCCTTGGGCAACTTTGAGAGGGCTGGCAAAACAAAGGTGAATGGGCCTGGCAGGCACGCCTTCATAGCCTTAAACTCTCGATTGTCGAATTTGGCATAGGTTGCCACTTCTGAAATATCATGACACACAATAGCAAGGTTGGTCTTGGCCGATTTCATCGACTTGAGTGTGCAAATGCGCTCGATGGCTTGATTGTTGAGAGCATCACACCCCAAGGCATAAACCGTGTCGGTGGGATAGATGATGATGCCTCCCTCGCGCAATGTGGCAACAATCTCATCGATGTGGCGCGCATTGATATTATCTTCCAGCAACTGCAATATTTTCATTTCATCAAGAGTTGAATTATCTAAAACTTATCAATAATTGCCGTCTCAACATGAGTGGCTTGAGCATATTTTGACAGCAGCTCAACAGTCCATGCAACAGCCTCGCTCATTGGCATTTCGGGAGCAAAGCCATTGATGTTGATTTGCACTGTGCGCGTGTCGAGAGTGAACTTGGTGCGTTCTTCATCGCTGGTGGGTGTGGCAATGCCTCCTTGAGCGTCGCGATAAACGGGCAACCCTGCAATATTGAGCAATCCACGCCCAATGCCATGATACACTTCGCCCTCGGTGCCCACTCCCATCGTGAGCGTGTTGCCCACAATGCAATTGGCATCAAGGCCACTAATGGGATAGCCACTCTCTATCGAAACAAGATTCACCACATCAATCAGCGTGGTGAGCCTATAAATGCCCAGTTCTCGCACAATGCGACGGCACAGTGCTTCGCTTGCCACTCTATAACGGCCGGGGTCTTTGCCCAACGCTTTATAGAGCTTGCGAGTTGCTGCAATGGCAGGACGCTTGTTGATGGCAAGTAACTCATAGTCACGCTTGATGGCTTGAGCTGCAACTTCAAGTTCGTGCCACAACTCATCGATGGTTGGGGCATTCACCACCTGAGCACGCACAAGTCCAATTTGCAACTGCGGACAAGTTTCGAGAATGCGTTTATCTACTTCAATTTTAATCATGATCACAATAGGCTTTCAAACAATAGCAAAGTTACACAAACCGCCACACATGCCCAAGAGAAATCGCCACGGTTTATTATTTTATTCTGAAGTATTTCATGATTTCTTTGTAGTTGTCTTGTGCTGTTAAGCAGGTATCTAATAGATAGCCTGGCACCTTGGGCCAATTCTGCAAGCCTCGGTAATAATACATCTTGAGGTCGTCGGTGATGATGAATGGCACAATATTGGAAGCAAGACATTCCTTAAACATAATGAGTCTGCCCACACGCCCATTGCCATCTTGGAAAGGGTGAATAGCCTCAAAGTGTTTATGAAAATCTATAATATCTTCAAGCGCATGCACGGGCTTTTGATGATATTCAGCAAGCAATGACTTGATGTGGTGTTGCACTTCTTCGGGAGGAGACGTTTCGATTCCCCCAACTTCGTTGGGCAATTTTTTATAGTCACCTACATTAAACCATGATTTTTGACTGTCGCTTGTTCCTTGCTTCAACTGTGCATGTAACTCTTTGATGAAATGTTCGGTAAGATTGTCGGTTGCATGGTCAATAATCATGTCGATGCACCGAAAGTGGTTGACTGTTTCAATAATATCATCAACTCTCACTCCTTCATGAGTCACTCCAATCGTGTTGGTTTCAAAGATATAACGTGTTTGCTCTTGCGTCAATCTACTGCCTTCTATGTGATTGGAGTTGTAGGTGAGTTCAACCTGTGTGCGATGATAGATGCCCCCTTTCAAGTTCATTTCCTTTTGCTCTTTCAGCACGTCAAGCAAGGCGTTCTTGGGCTTGTGAGCAATTTCTTTTTCAGGTAAAGTGGCATCAACAGGAATGTTCCAAGTTCTTCCCGTTTGGAAAGCTCCTTGAATTTTTCCATTGGCACAATAATGCCTTGCCGTACGCTCCGGAATACTCTTAGCTTCAGAAAACTCTTTAACCGACAGATATTTCATTCTTTATTTTTAGAACGATGATTACTTTTTGGGAACGTAAAGATACAATAATTTGCCGTATTCGGCAAATTGAAAACAAGGAAATCGCTTAGGTTTTTGTGATTCGGTCAATTTTGAGTAATTTTGAAATCTAAATTAAAAAATAAAGATGAAAATAGGTATTATTGTGGCTATGAAAAAGGAGTTGGCACTATTGGTGTCGCTACTCTCCCAGCCCAATCAAGAAAATATAAACGGATTTCAATTTCACATCGGCAAAATGGGCACTCACGACATTGTGGCCCTGCAATGTGGCATAGGAAAAGTGAACGCTGCCGTGGGCACAACAACACTCATCAACCACTACAACCCACAAAAGATTATCAACACGGGCGTTGCCGGCGGAGGCGACAAGAGCGTGAACATCATGGACTTGGTGGTGGGCTGTGAAGTTGCCTATCACGACGTGTGGTGTGGCCCCGAAAGCACATGGGGAGCCGTGCAAGGCATGCCACTCTACTACAAGGGCGACAGCAGGCTCATTGACCTCTTGCCCAAGCGCGACGACATTAAGCTGGGGCTTATTGCATCGGGCGACCAGTTTATCGACACAGTCGATGCCATTCAAGCCATCAAGGAGAAATTCCCTCAAGTGCTGGCCGTTGACATGGAATCGGGAGCCATTGCCCAAGTGTGTGAACTGCTACACGTGCCATTTTTGAGCATGAGAGTGATAAGCGACTCGCCCGGAGCTGGCAACAACAACACGCAACAATACAACGACTTTTGGGAAGATGCACCAGCTCACACCTTTGCCTTGTTGCATCAACTCATTCTATCGCTTGAATAAAAACAATCACAACAATGAAAAAAATAGAAAGTTTCACCATCAACCACATCAAGTTGCAACGTGGCATCTATGTGTCGAGAAAAGACCATCTGGCTGGAGGAGATGTCATCACCACATTCGACATACGCATGAAGTTGCCCAACCGCGAACCGGCCGTCAGCCAGTCGGCCCTGCACACCATCGAGCACCTTGCCGCCACATTCTTGCGCAACCACGAGCAGTGGAGCGACAAAATTGTGTATTGGGGCCCCATGGGGTGTTGCACGGGCAACTACCTGCTTGTGAAAGGCGACCTGCAATCGGCCGATATTGTGCCACTCATGCAAGAAACCTTTGACTTTATTGCCAATTTTGAAGGCGACATTCCCGGTGCCACCGCCCATGACTGTGGCAACTACATGCTCAACAACTTGCCCATGGCCAAGTGGGAATCTCGCAAATATTTGGTTGAAGTGCTCAATCATCTCACCGATGAAAACTTGCATTATCCACAAGATTAGGGAACAACAACCTCACAAAATTGTGAACGCTTGCATTGATATTGAAACTAAATTGCATTAACTTTGTGGCTCTATTGCAAGCATGCAACCGCATGCCCCGCACAAGGGCTCTTGACAATAGAGCAGGCATACAACAGGCTCGGCCCACAACCACACACGCTGGCACAATGGGCTCCAAAAACAACAGAAGAAAAAAAATGGCAAAACAAGAAGACGTTTTCAAGAAAATTGTATCGCACGCCAAAGAATATGGCTTTGTATTTCCTTCAAGCGAAATCTATGACGGCCTCGGCGCAGTATATGACTATGGTCAAAATGGTGTAGAACTCAAAAACAACATCAAACGCTATTGGTGGGAATCGATGACACTCTTGCACGAGAACATTGTGGGCATCGACTCGGCTGTGTTTATGCACCCCACTATTTGGAAAGCAAGTGGCCATGTTGATGCATTCAACGACCCCTTAATCGACAATAAGGATTCAAAAAAACGCTATCGTGCCGATGTGCTCATCGAAGACGAGATTGCAAAATATGAAGAAAAAATAGAGAAAGAGGTGGCTAAAGCCAAAAAACGCTTTGGCGACAGCTTTGACGAAGCCAAATATCGCGAAACAAGCCCACGCGTGCTGGAACAACAACAAAAACGCGATGCCTTGCAACTGCGATTTGCCCAAGCCATGGAGGCCAACGACCTCAAAGAGTTGCGCCAAATTATTGAAGACTGTGGCATTGTCGACCCCATATCGGGCACACGCAACTGGACCGATGTGCGCCAATTCAACCTCATGTTCAAGACCGAAATGGGCAGCAGCAGCGACTC
This sequence comes from uncultured Prevotellaceae bacterium, assembly GCA_947254205.1. Classification (GTDB taxonomy): domain Bacteria; phylum Bacteroidota; class Bacteroidia; order Bacteroidales; family Muribaculaceae; genus Sodaliphilus. Next base: position 8,084 of record CAMYCE010000009.1, on the reverse strand, counting down.
TACCATGGACGTGTACTTGCGCCCCGAAACGGCACAAGGCATTTTTGTGAACTTCTTGAATGTGCAAAAAACGGGCCGCATGCGCATTCCCTTTGGCATTGCCCAAATTGGCAAAGCATTTCGCAACGAGATTGTGGCACGCCAGTTTATCTTCCGCATGCGTGAATTTGAGCAAATGGAGATGCAATTTTTTGTGCGCCCGGGCGATGAGCTCAAATGGTTTGACTATTGGAAAAAATTGCGCTTGCAGTGGCATCAAGCTCTGGGCATGGGCACCGAAAACTATCGCTACCACGACCACGAGAAACTTGCTCACTATGCCAATGCAGCCACCGACATCGAGTTTAAAATGCCCTTTGGCTTTAAAGAGGTTGAAGGCATTCACAGTCGCACCAACTTCGACTTGAGCCAGCACGAAAAATTCTCGGGCAAGAAAATTCAATATTTCGACCCCGAGTTAAACAAGAGCTACACCCCCTATGTGATTGAAACATCGATTGGTGTTGACCGCATGTTTCTCTCGGTGCTTTGCCACTCCTATGAGGAACACCAACTCGACAATGGCGACTCGCGCGTGGTGTTGCACCTGCCCAAGGCTCTGGCTCCGGTGAAATGTGCTATTTTGCCTCTCGTGAAAAAAGACGGATTGCCCGAAAAGGCCCACGAAATCATGAACAAGCTCAAGTTTGACTTTGCTTGCTGCTACGACGAGAAAGACTCGGTGGGCAAGCGTTATCGTCGCATGGACGCCATTGGCACCCCCTACTGCATCACCGTTGATGGGCAAACGCTCCAAGACAACACCGTGACCTTGCGCGATCGCGACACCATGGAGCAACAACGCGTGTCGATCGAGAGCCTGCATCAGCTCATTGGCGAACAATGCAGCCTCAACAGCCTGCTCAAAAAAATGGTTTAACCCCCACTGCTATATAAATTAGAACAATAGATGAAACGTTTTCCACTTATATGCTTGCTCGTGTGCACAGCCACAGTTCTTCTCACCTCGTGTTTAGGAGAAAATAAAGTCGACAACACATGGCGCAAGGCCAATGAGGCTTTCTATGAGCAACAAAAACAGCGCAAAAATTCAGATGGCAGCAACTACTTTAAAGCGGTGACTGCGGCTTGGGATAGCAGTGCTCAAGTGCTGGTGCATTGGCACAACGACACCAATCTCACCAAAAACAACCTGAAACCACTTTACACCTCAACAGTTGATGTGAAGTATAAACTCAACCTCTATAATGGTGCTCCACTCGACTCGTCTTATAAACGCACAACCCCTGCCGATAGCATATTCCGCACCAAACTCACGTCGGGAACTGTGATTGCCGGCTGGGCAGTGGCACTCACCAACATGCACGTGGGCGATAGTTGCGAGGTTGTGATTCCACAGTCGATGGGCTATGGCCCCACCACATTTGGAGGCGTCAAAGGTTTCTCCACACTTGTTTTCAACATTAAACTGGTGGATATTGCAGCCTACGAGAAAAAGAAACCAACGCTAAACTGAAATAGCAACTCATAGAAGTTGCAACGAGAGTGAATTGCTGGACACTTGTGCCCTTTCAATTCACTCTCGTTGCAGTTTTAAGGCTCACCCGTTTTTTCTCAGTTGGCGAAACCGATGCATGCATCGGTTTCGCCTCACCTTGCTTATATACAGGCTATTAAACCAACATGTGGCAGGTTTTATTTATCGCAACTCTTCGATGCGGAATTTGCGCACATTGAGCACAACCTTCATGTGCTTAATCACGCGTTTCGTGCCTTTTTTCCATGCACACACCACCCAATCGGGTTCTCCTGCAGTCGACACACCGAGCAAGGCATAGGTTGCCTGCCGCCCTGTCGTGTCTTGCATAGCAGTAGATGGACCACCATTCACAGCAGCAAGGGCACTCACCACTTGATTGCTTGCATCGCTCCCCAAAGCTGTGCTCACATTGCCTCCTTTATTTAAGGTGGCGATGTAGCGTGCCATCACCTCTTTCACAAATCTCACCTTGGCCTGCTGTGATTGTGTGCGAGCCAAAACCTGCACACGTCGCAACGAGTCGAGCCTATTGGCCATGAAAGTGTCGGCAGCCAGCATATCTTGAGTTTGTGCAGCAAAAATAGAGTCGGCCACACGGGTTGAGTCGGCAATTCTCACCGAGTCTTCATGAGCCTTGATTGCCGCTTTCTCTTCGGCACTTTTGCCACAACTCGACAATTCCACAAGCATAAAGCCAAACAGAGCTATAAGACAATAAAAACAATTTTTCATTGGTTACTTTCTTTATCAAGCTAAAAATTGGGAGCATTGCTACCACGCTCCCAATTTATAAATTTAAATGTAGACAAGCTACAGGTTTATCAATTACCAAATAATTGCACGTTGTGCTGGATCGAGCCACAACTTGTCGCCACTCTTGATGCCAAATGCTTCAAAGAATGTGTCGATGTTGCGCAAAGTGGCATTCACACGATAGCGACCAATTGAGTGAGGATCGCTCTTGGTTTGCTGGAATGTAGCTTGGTCGGTGCGGTTTTCGGCCCAAATGCGACCATAGCTCAAGTAGAAACGTTGTGCGGGTGTGAAACCATCAATTTTCTTGCCCTCTTGATATTGTTGTGTGGTGCGGAAGGCATCATAGGCAACACGCAAGCCACCTTGGTCGGCAATATTCTCACCCAGTGTGAGGTGGCCATTGGCCTTCAAGCCCTTGAGCAATTCGATTTGGTCGAATTGAGCTGCAAGCTTTTCGGCACTTTCGGTAAACTTCTTGGCATCGTTGGCAGTCCACCAGTCAACCATGTTGCCCTCGGCATCAAACATGCGACCTTGGTCGTCGAATCCATGAGTCATTTCGTGACCAATCACCACGCCAATTGCGCCATAGTTGGTTGCATCGTCGGCTTCGGGATCAAAGAAGGGTGCTTGCAAAATGGCCGCTGGGAACACGATTTCGTTGTTTTGTGGGTTGTAGTAGGCATTGATAGTTTGTGGCGACATGCCCCACTCTTCACGGTCTACATTCTTACCCATCTTTTCGAGATTGCGCTTGGTGGCCCACAAGCTATAGGCCTTCACGTTGTCATAGAGCGAGAGCTTGGGGTCGATAGTGAGGTTGCTATAGTCCTTCCACTTGTCAGGGTAGCCCACCTTCACGGTATAGGTGTTCAACTTCACAAGAGCATTAATCTTGGTGCTATCGCTCATCCATGTGAGGTTGGCAATGTGTTGAGCAAGCGACTTGCGCAAGTTGCCAATGAGTTTAATCATCTTGGCCTTAGAGTCGGCTGGGAAATATTTGGCCACATACACCTGTCCAAGAGCTTCGCCCAGCATGCCGTTGGGATAGCCCATGGCACGTTTCCAGCGAGGTTTTTGCTCCTTTTGACCACTCAATGTGCGACCAAAGAAGTCGAAGCTTGCATCACGATAGGCATCACTCAAGTTGCCCATTCCGCTTGCAATCACATTGTAGGCAAGATAAAGGCGCATGTTTTTTTCGCTCATGGTGCTCATGAATTTTTGAGCCACGGCCATCACTTTGGGTTCGCTCAAAATCACTTGTTTCACTGTGGGCAAGCCCATGAGGTCGAAATATTGTTTCCAGTTAACTGCAGGATATTCCTTTTGCAGTTTTTCAACGGTGTAGATGTTGTATTGCTTGGTGTAGTCGCGAGCTTCGGCACGGCTCATGCTGGCCTTGGCAAACTCATATTCCATGCCATAAATCAACTTGGCTGCAGCTTGAGCATCGGCTTTGCTATAGCCACTCAAGGTGAAAATCTTCGTCAAGTAGTTGCGATATTGCTGTTGCACTTTCTTGCTGTCGGCATCGGTGTTGAGATAGTAGTCGCGGTCGGGCAACGTCATGGTGCCACCTTCCATGTAGAGCACATTGAGGCTACTGTTTTTCATGTCGGGTTGCACGCCAATGCCAAAGAATGGATTGCCAAGGTTCATGTGCATGTGGGCAACTTCGGCAGTGAGATTGGCTTTCTTGAAGCCTTTCACGCGATTCAAGTCGGCCATCATGGGTTGAGCTCCCTCTTTGTTGAGGCGCACGCTGTCCATGGCCATGTTGTAGAAGTCGATCACCTTTTGACCATTGGTGCCAAACTTTTGAGGAGTTTTGTTGAGGTCGTCGAGCAACTGCAACAATTGCTTGCGGTTGGTTTCGGCCAAGTCGTTAAACACGCCATAGGTCGAATACTCGGCTGTGAGAGGGTGGGCTTTGAGCCAACCTCCGCCTGCATACTCATAGAAATCTTCTCCGGGTGAAACACTAAGGTTCATGTCGGCAGGATCTAAGCCGTGCTTTTGAGCACCAACGGTTGTCGCCATCAATGTGACACCTGCCATGAGAATAAAGGGTTTAAGTTTCATTACAAAAAATGTATTTGTATTTTAGAATTTAAATAGTTTCTTTTCACAAAGGTTTACCGTATAACCTTGTGCCAATAATCATGTACTTCGACAACAAAAGTAATAAAAAAAGTGCTAATAGTCTACTCCGTCATCAAGAATTAACGAGAAAACAGCTTAATCAACAAAGAAATCAACTACTTGCGTTGTTTAACGACGAGCCAATTGCTCTGATGGGCAGTGTTGTCGAAGCATGGCGACAAGTCCACAGGCTTTGCTCCTGCATGGGTGCGATACCAGCCATAGGCCCAAGTGCCCATATCGAGATATAGGGCGCGATCAACGCCCATTGCCACCAAGCCGGCCACAAACTCATTGGGATATTGCTCATCGATGCCTTGCACCACGCCAAACTTGCCATCGCTAAAAACACAAGCAGCGCGATAGATGATGCAGGCGCAACGATCGAGAATAGCTTGAGGAATGTGGCTCGTCATGCCCACTCCTCCATCAACAATTAAACATTGCTGAAAAAGGTAGCCTTGCCCGTCAACGGCCACCTGCATCGATTGGCTCAACTGGCTGTTGGGCTTAATCGACACTTGCCCTGCATGGCTCAAGAGGTGCCCTGTTGTGGTGACATCGGCATAGCCTTGCAGAGGCTTACCACCAACAATATGGTCGCCACACACTGTGACCAAATCTTCGCCCGTGAAAGCCGCAGCAACACTGAGCAACACGCTATCATCGTGGGCTGATGGACGTTGCACGCTAAATTCCACATCACAATTGCCATGAGGCAACATCACTTGGTAGCGATGACCACAGGCCTCAACCTCTTTCACTTCAAGCGATGGTGCAACTTTTGCACCTGTCACTTGGCTGTGCCCTGCCATGAAACACATGGGCAAAATACCGCTTAAAATCCACTTTTTAGAGCTCATCTTTTGTCTTTTTTTCCCAAAAGTAAGCATTTATGGCAAAAATATTTGTTTTCAAGCATAATATTTCATACATTTACCATGTTTTAAAAAAACAACTATAATTTTTAAAACCGGAGAAATTTAGAAAATATCAATAATAACTAATTTAATTAAAGCTATGAAGAAAATTTTACTTCTCGCTGCATGTGCCACCATGATGGCCTCGGCACAAGTACAAAATCCCACTCTCACCAAGCTCACCGATGCAAAACTCCCTGCAACGCTTGCAACCAACGAGGTGCGTCAAGGCTTTGGCATGAATGGCAAGTTCTACATTCAAAACAAGGCTACCAAGCAAGTCGAAATCTACAACACCGATGGTACGCTCCACAAGGTGTTTGCCCCCTCCGGGCCATCAACCGCCATTAGCTATGACCATGCAGGCAACATCATTGTGGGTGTAAACAAGTTTCCGGGAGCATTTAGAACCGACACAGCCCAAATCAAAGTGATTTCAGCCGACGGCGCTACTTCCAAAGACTTGACCATTCCTGAGCTCATCAAAGGCCGTTGCGACTTCTTTGGCGTGGCACTAGGCAACTTGCTTCAAGAGGGCGTGCTGGCTGCTTCGGGCGACAAAAGCACAGAGCTGGGCATCATCAACGTGAAGGGTGGTGTGGTGAATGCCGATGACAGTTTTGGAGAAGCCATTACAGGTGCCACTTTCACATCTTCGACCGTGACCAACACTTGGATAGATGCCAATGGCGACGAGCACTTCCTCTTTGTGACTCGCAATGCCAAACCTCTCGACCTCATTGACGATGGCGGGAACGTCAAAGTCTCTCCCCTCACCTTGCCCAAAAAGGGAGCTTCCAATGGTGCCATGGCATTTGCCTTGGGCGGGAAGAACTTTATTGTTTATCCCACCACACCCAACTATCAAGATGCCTTTGCCATTGCCGAGCTCACCGCTGGCGAAAACGGAATGGTTGCTGGCGCAGAAGCCGTACTGGAATCCCCTTCGACAGTAGCGGCCAACCCCAACGGCATTCAAGCCAACTGGCTCAATGTTGAAGCCAACGCTCAAGAAAAAGTGGCAACAATCTATCAATATGTGCCAGGCTTGGGCATTCGCACCTATAAGTTTGAACTCCCTGCAAGCACTGGTGTTGAAAACGTGAACGCACAAAAGGCTGTTGCCGGCGTGAAATATGTGAACCCACAAGGCATCGAGAGCAACCAACCCTTTGATGGCATGAACATTGTGGTGACTACCTACACCGACGGTTCACACTCCTCTACCAAAGTGGTGAAGTAACCTCCACACCCCTATCTCTTTAATTTATCTATTCAAAGATAATTGAATATTACCACAGCTCCCTTGCATCAAGAGAATTGACAAGGGAGCTAATTTTTACTACAATTTGTCAACAAAGGGAAAGTGAAATTTAGAAATAAAAAAAACACAAAAAACGAGTCAAAAACTTGCATCTAAACAAATAATCACCTACCTTTGCACCCGTCAATTGCGAATAGCAACAACGTCTCGGAGCATGACCGGCTCCCCAATGCCTTTCAAAGGCATTGAGAGTTCGAGACGCTATTCAAGATTGATTTGGAGAGATGGCAGAGTGGTCGATTGCGGCGGTCTTGAAAACCGTTGAAGTGAGAGCTTCCGGGGGTTCGAATCCCTCTCTCTCCGCTTGAAGTACTCTGTAAAATGAGTAGACAAAAACTTCAAAAATCTGTAAGTGTCGTAATTTCAAGGAGTTACGACACTTTTATTTTATGCCCATTCAAGCTTTCAGAGTACGTAAAAAGGTCGTATGAATGCCCAAAATACTCTTCTGTGGCTACAATCTGGCTACACTTTTTTGAGCCTCCCAAAAATTGTAGCCAAGAGTTCGTATAGAGTTCGTTTAGAGTACTTGTATTTTGCTGTTATTCAAATAATTATGTAGAACTTTGTAGCCGGTCTACAGAGATTGAAACAATGGACTTTTGGCTACAATCAGCCATCTGTCCGGCTACAATTTCTCTGTTATTGGCTACAATTAAAAACAAGCAAAGTATGAAGTCAATTTTCAGAACAGTCTTCTATCTTAGAAGCAACTATGTAAACAAGGAGGGAAAGACACCGGTGATGTTGAGAATCTATCTCAACAACGAACGTCTTTCACTTGGTTCCACGGGAATTGCCGTAGTGCAATCCCTCTGGGACAAAGAGAATGAGAAACTCAAAGGTCGTACAACCGACGTTCTGAGTACCAATCTCGAGTTGGACAACATTCGTAATGGCTTGCAAAACATCTATCGTAAGTTGGAAGATAGCTCCGATTTGTGCTTGGAACGCATCAAGGCAGAGTTCTTAGGTAAAAAAGAGGATATAGACACCCTGTCGCAACTTTTCGATAAGCACAATGCGGATATTGCCCAACAAGTCGGCATTTCTGTAAGTGCTGCCACACTGCAAAAATACAATGTTTGCAGGCGGCACTTCTTGGAGTTCCTGCAAAACGACTACAGAAGAGCAGACATCAAGCTGTCAGAGCTGACTTATACGGTTATCCGAGAATTTGATATTTATCTTCGCACAGCTGTTGGACAGAATGCCAATACGGCAACTAAAACGATGAAGACTTTTAAGACCATTGTCATCTTAGGGCAGAAAATGGGTGTCTTGCATCACGATCCCTTCCTTAATCACCGCTTCCACTTGGAGCCGGTAAACCGTGGTTTCCTCACGGATGAGGAGATTATGAAGATAGCCAACAAGGAATTTGCTATTCAACGCT
>CAMYCE010000008.1 GCA_947254205.1 uncultured Prevotellaceae bacterium | reverse complement strand
TTACTCAAAATAATTTGACAAAAACAAAGAAACCTAATGACCGATTGGGGATAAAAAGAGAGTGAGGACACACTCGACAGGCAAGCGTGTCCCCACTTCATCATTGTGTTATATTGCGTGAGCTTTATTCAAACTCGCAGGCGTGTTCCTCATTAAGGTTGCGTGCTATCCCACCACACAGGAATTGTCCACACATCGTCGGCAAGATTCCAAATTTTGCCACCATTACCCATCTCGGCACCAGGCACTTGAGAGCCAATTTCTTGCAAGTTGGCACTATTGTAGTTGGTTTCATGCGAGCACTGACGCCAACGGCGCAATTGCTTGCCCGCAGGTATTGCCTTGAGGGCAGCCTCATTGAGAGCATGATAGGCAGGAATGCTCCAACCCAAGAAAATTTCGGGGTTGTAGTCGTAGCGACGCATGTCGTTCCAAATTTCGAGCGAGAACATGAGAGCCAAGCGTTTTTGAGTCATGATTTTGCCCAAAGTAATGTCGCCAGCATTGCCCAGACCTTCCTCGATGAAGTTGGTGATGGCTCGTGGCTCAATGACCGTGAATGAGGGGCACTTGGCAAGAGAAGCATCTTCGGCACACCATTGGGATAGTTTCTTGTTCATGAGCTCGATGCTGGCTTTCACACCTTCTTTATAGGCAACAAATGCACCAGCCTTGTCGCCCTTGTTAAAGAGCACCTCGGCCTTGATGAAGCAGCACTCGGCATAGGTGCCAATATAGGTGGGCGAGCTCACACGAGTGTAGAATGTGCCCGACTCGGCCGAAGCATCTACACCCTTGCCTCCACGACGGTAGAGCAAATCGACATTGGCAGCATGGCCCTTCGACGAGCTTGTAGCCTCAACATAGACGGTGTCGCCCTTGCGGTCGGGATTGTCGCTATCAATCCAGAAGAAGTCACCACCTTTGGTTTTCTTCTCGTTGACACCAAACGAGGCACGCAATGGACCACCGGCACCTTGAATGCCCGAAGCCATGTCAACGCCCAACGAGCGACGCCAGTTGCCACTCCACTTGATCTCGGCAGGAGAAGCATCGGTCTTGACCGACATAGCCCAAGGAATGATTTTGTCGGCACGGGGGTCTTCAACGCCCAATCCTGCAAAATTGGTGAGGTTGTCATAGAGCATTTTGGTGACCATGTAGCCCGAGTTCGAGCCACTCACCGAGTAGAGAGGCGAGTAATCAACAGGCTCGTCCCAGCCCATCACGTCGTGGCTGGTGCTGTTGTTGTCGGTGTGCTCAACAATGGCATTGTCTTCATTGCTTTGCATTGCCATGCTCAACTCGTTCAATATTGCGTCGGCATCATATTTTCCTTCTTTGTAGTTTCCTGCTTCTTTCTTGCTCAGGTGCAAAATCCAGCGAGCTTTGAGCAAGTGGGCAAGTTTTATCCACTTGTTGAGGTTACCACCCATCCAAGAGTCGCCCACTGCCAGCCCGGGCAAATTGTTGGCTTGGTTTTGCCCCTTGTTTAGCAGTTCGATAGCCTCATCAATATCATTGAGACAGCCCATAAAGATAGTTTTGCCGGTGTCATACTTAGGCATTGCGCTTTCACCCACTGCCGCAGTATAGGGCATTTCGCCATAAAGGTCGGTCATGAGCATAAAGCCATAGGCTTTGATGAGCTTGGCAGCTCCGGCATATTGGTAGTTGCCAGCTTCAAGGGCTTTTTTATACATGTCGGGCACATTGGCATAAGCACCCACAAACCACCACTGATAGGGGGCGGTAGAGACTGCACCGGTGGGATTCCAAATCGACATGTTAAAATAGGTGCCACCGCCAAAGTGGCGAGTCCAGTCGCCACAGGCCATAGAGCTACGCCAAGCGGCAAATTGCTGCGCATCGTTGGTGTAGAATTGAATGTGAGCCAGACGTTGCTGATATTCGGCACTGGCATCGGTGGGATTTACAGGGTCGGTATTAATGTCAAGCCAGTCGTTACATGAGGTCAACGACAATGCTGCCAGCCCAACGCCACACAATATAATTGATTTTGAGAATTTCATATTGTAACTTTTTAAAAATAGAAAAGTGGGGTAACCGTTGTTAGAAAGTTAAGTTCACGCCAAATGCCACGCTCGATGTGGCAGGCACACCACAGTAGTCAAAACCTACCGATGAAGAGCCACCACGTCCCGAACCAGCTGCAGCCACCTCGGGGTCACCATCATAGTTGGTGAACAGCAACAAGTTATTGGCAGTGAAAGTGAACATTGCACGCTTGATGCAACCTATGTGCTTAGAGATCCATGCTCCTGGCACCTCATAACTCAACGAAACTGTGCGCAGACGCAAGCTGTTTACCTTGGTAATCCAATTGGCAGTTTCATAGTTATAATAGGTGTTGTAGTAGTTTTGAATGATATTGTAACCACTCATCATTTTTCCATTAAACATGTAGGTTTCGTCGGGTTTCCAAGTGTTGGTAACTTCCTTGTAGCCTTTACCATCGGGCACAACACCGGTGACGGTGAGAGGTTTAGTGCGCAATTCGCCCGAGAACTTGCTCACACCCGAACCAGTCATCGCAAACTTGGTGCCGTTGAATACATCGCCACCCACACGGAATTCCCACAGCATGTTGAGGCTCCAATTCTTGTAGCTGAAGGTGTTGTTCCAGCCACCAGTGAATTTCGACTCACGATTACCCACTTGATAGACAGCCTTGTTTGTTGTGGGCATGCCGTTTTTATCAAGAATCAAAGCTCCCTTAAAGTCGCTTTTTTCATCTTCAACTCGCGACCACTTGCTACCGGCAATCGCCATGAAGTCACCACCCGAGAAAGTGGCGGCTTTGGCTGCGCCATATTGCACATCGGTCACATACATCACGTCCATGCCCTTGGGCAGACCGTCCATGGTGCCACGGTTGCCTGCTACATTGATACCGGTTTCCCAAGTGAAATCGGGAGTTTTGATGGGAGTGCCACTCACACTCAATTCAAGACCCTTGTTGTAAACATTACCGGCATTGATTGAGCAGAAGATGTAGCCTGTTGATTGAGGTCCGCGAGGGCTAAGAATTTGATTGAAAGACTTATTGTTGTAGAAAGCAATATCAAATTTCAAGCGATTTTGAATGAAACGCAATTCAAGACCCATTTCAAACGAACGCGTTTTTTCGGGTTTCAAATAGGGGTTGCCACGCTCCCATTTATTGCCCACACCCACAACGTCGCCCAGATAGGTGTGCACGGGCCACAATGTGGTGTTGGTTTCATAGGGATTGGTGTCTTTACCCACCTCGGCCCAGCTTGCACGCAACTTGCCAAAGGTCAGCCACTCGGGCAAGCTTTCACGCATGAGCTCAGTGAATGCCACCGCACCACTATAGGACGAATAGAAGTAACTGCGGTTTTCTTTGGGCAATGTTGAAGTCCAGTCGTTGCGCCCTGTGCAGGTAAAGAACACTGCATTGCGCCAGTCGGCACGGAACTCGCCAAAGAGTGCCACTAAACGCTTGCGGCTCTTGCCATGAAGAAATTTCTTGTTGGCATCGGTAGCGTTAGAGAATGAGTAGAACTCCGGCACTGCAAAGTTCCATGCCATTTCATAGTCGCTACGTGTTTTGGTGTAGTCGGTTGAAGTGCCCAACATCAAGTTGAGGTTGAAATCGCCAAATTGCTTGTTCCAGTTGCTCATGAAGTTGGTGGAGAGATAGCGATATTTCAAGATATTATCGCTCATCATGCCCCTTTGCCACACTTCTTTGATAGCTCCATTGGCAGCAATGCGGTTGTAGTTGCCTTGAGTGTAGCTGTCCACACCCATGCGATAGTTGATCCACCACCACGAGGTGAGGTCGGCCTTCACATTGAAACTGCCCGTGAAACGCTCGGTTTCGTCGGTCATGCTATTTTTGTTGAGCAACCAATAGGGGTTGTCACGCTCGTCCCATGGGTCGAGACGGTCGCCAAACATGCGATAGCGCGAGCCATCTTCATTAATCCAGCGGTTCATATCATCGGTTGGGGCCCAATTATACACTGCATAGAGGGCACCTGTGCCTTTCGAGCCATAGAGAGCCGCACCGGTCAAAGTTTTGGTTGTGCGTGCATTGCTATAGGCGGCATTGGCCGAGAAAGTGAACATTTTATACTTTTGCTCACCATTGAAGCGGAAGGTGGTTTTGGTGTAACCCGTAGTTGGAACCACACCATCTTGGTCATAGTAGGAGCCACTCAAGTAGAAGTTTCCCGTCTTAGACCCACCGCTCACGCTCAAGTTGGTGTCCCACACACCGCCAGTTTGGAAGAAGTTGCCAATATTGTCATAGGTGGGCACTTCACTGCCATATTTCTCTCCCCAAGAGTTATAGGAAAAATCATTAAACACGGTGCCTTTATACTCACCACCGGCAGTGTATTGGTCTTCCATATAACCACGCTTAAACATCTTTTGGGTTTCGGGCAAGTTTCTCACCCAAGTGCTAATGTACTTGGCATTGAGGTTAATCTCCACTGCCCCATCTTTACCACGCTTGGTGGTGATAATCACCACACCATTGGCAGCGCGACTGCCATAGAGAGCCGAGGCAGCAGGGCCCTTCAACACGCTCATGTTTTCGATGTCTTCGGGGTTAATATCCATCACACGGTTGGAGGTTGTGGTAGAGGCTGCCATTGAGCCATCAAAGGCCGAGTTGCCCACCACAGTTGACGAGTTGTCATAGATCACACCATCGACCACAAAGAGGGGCTGATTGTCGCGACTTTCAGAACCCGAAGTGCCACCACGCAAAATAATTTGTGAGCCCGAACCTGCAGCTCCCGATGATTGTGTGATATTGACACCGGCAATCTTTCCCGAAAGCGAGTTGATGGCATTGGTGCTCTTGTTGCGCATGAGCTCTTTGCTATCCAATTCGTCGATAGCATAGCCCAGCGACTTTTTGTCTTTCTTAATGCCCAGAGCTGTAACCACAACCTCGCCCAAATTGGTGTTGCTGTCGCTCAAGGTCACATCAACGGTAGAACCCGTCACTTTCACCTCTTGTGGCTTAGTTCCAATATAAGTAACCACAAGCGTGCTACCTTGAGCAGCCTGAATTGAGTAACGCCCTTCAATATTGGTAGCCGTTCCGCGACCAGTGCCTTTCACCTTGATGGTTGCACCAATCAACGGCTCGCCATTGACGTCTTTCACCACGCCTGTCACCCTACCGTTGTTGCTCTGCGCCATAGCATGAAACCCGCTATTGAATGGGCTTGTTGCCAATCCAACAGGAACTCCACTTGCCAAAAGTAGCGAAGCCAACAATGCACATTGTTTCTTCATAACGTTCTTTGATGTTTTGTTAATAAAGTTTATTGTATAAAATTTTGTCAATGATTGTGAGGTTGAAAATAGTGTAGTTCTAAATCACAAGTCGACCCTCTTCACTACAAGAAAGAATCGTGCGGACACTCTTGTCTCTGCTCGCGAAATAGAGAGTACACCGGTATTATTGCAAATTTGAATAATATTTTTTGTTTTTCAAAATATTTAACAAGGTTTTTTTTGAGCGAGGAGTTTTTTGAGGAGGAGACAGGCGGCAGTGTTTATTGTTTTTAATCAACAAATTAAACGAATTAAACGAAGACTGGAAGGCTACGAGATTGATTTTGGAGGGACAATCACTATTGTCTTAACTCCTTCAACTCCCGTCTCCATAACTCCTCAAAAAATTTTTGCGGGGGCTATTGCAGCTCGTGGCGCAGGGCATAGTGATTGCGCAATGCTTCAAATTGCAGGGGTTGGGCTTTGAGCAATTGAGTGTCGGCAAGCACATGATAACTTGCCACTATTCTCTCGAGCGACACGCCACTTGCCCCTTGGAGTGGAGCTGCGGTTACAGGCGGTTGAGCTGTGAATCCAAAATGATGATTTAAGGCTTCTATCACCATAGCGGTGCCACGGCGTTTGCCCTCGATGCTGTAGCCGGCAATGTGGGGTGTGGCAACCATGGCTTTGGCAAGCAGTTGCCCATTGATGCTTGGCTCATGCTCCCAGCAATCGATAGCAATATCTCCACCCCATTGCAGGAGTGCCTCGTTGTCACAAATGCCTCCACGTGCAGCATTGAGCAACAAGCCACAGTGGGGAATTTCTTGTAGAAACCGAGCATCACACAGGTGATGAGTAGCATGAGGGCCGGTGACGGTGAGTGGGGTGTGAAAAGTGATGATGTGGCTAAGAGCTTTCAACTCACTGAGCGACACAAAGCCTGCGTCACCCTCGCGCTCGGCTCGCGGAGGGTCGTTGAGCAACACGTCAAAGCCCAACTCACGTGCCCATCGGGCCACAATGTTGCCTACATGGCCAACGCCCACAATGCCTAAGGTGAGTCCACGTGGCGAAGCTATGCCGCGGCGTTTGAGCCAATGTGCAATAGCACAATGCACCCACTGCGCCACTGCCGGAGCATTACATCCGGGAGCATTGGCCACCACAATGCCTGCCCTGCCACAATAGGGAAGGTCGATGTGATCGACCCCTATGGTAGCCGTCCCCACAAAACCCACCGAGCTACCTGCAAGCAATTGCTCATTGCAACGAGTGCGAGTGCGCACCAGCAAGGCATGGGCATTGCTCACTGCCTCACGGGTGATGCAAGAAGCATCGAGATATTGCACCTGTGCAAAGGGTTCGAGCAATCCTTGCATGTAGGGAATGTGGCTTTCAACAATTATTTTTTTCATAGCTATAATATCACATGAGTGGCATAGGTTGCCATTGTTGCCATCATGAGCAACACAAGGGGAATATATCGCCTGAGCAAACTGCTATTGATTGTGAAAGCATGAGCCACCTGCACTGCAAGGCACCAGTTGAGAATGGGCACATAAATCATCATGTTGCGATAATCGATGCACATCATGCCCATCGACAAAAGAGCCAACACAATGATAAAAGTGTTGTAAACGCGTTTTTGCAACCTATAGTTCATGAAAGTAAACACATTAACAATCATGAGCAATATTGTGAGCACAGCCACCACAATGGTGGTGGCAATCACAAGTTTCACCTGCGACAATTGCAACGACGACCAAATCGTCTCGATGAGTGGTGGTTGAGCTGTGAGCGGATTGGTAATGCCCAAGCCTATCATAATCCAAAATGGCGTGACAATACCTATCAGCATCGCCAAAATGCCTCGAATGTCGACAGCACGCATCTGAAAAAATCCCACCATGAAAGCAAGCAACAAAACCAAGAAGGCATATTGAAACATGCAACAAAACGACAACAAAGCAAACACCAAGAAGATGCGCCGCTGCGACAACCCTTTTTGCTGATAGGAAGCAAAGAGCACAAACATGCCCACAACCATCACAAGGCACATGGCGGTGCCTGTGTAGAAACGTGTGCACACAAGCGGATTGGCCATCTCGAGCAACAAAAACATGGAGGCGTAGCTAAAGGTAACGGCTCGCACAAAGCTAAAGGCTTTGTTGAGCATAACCGTGAGCGACACAATGGCCATGATGCTCACCATGTTGAGTGCAAATGAAAGTTCTTGATTGGCAATAAAATTGCCCGACAGGGCATAAAACACCCCGTTGCCACTATCGACCTCGCCCAAAATGCCAGTTTCAAAGGCTATTCCCGATGCCAACAACAGCAACACAGCCAGCAACACCATCAAGGTGCGACTGTTTAAAAAATCATTTATTTTTTCTTCGGCAAAACGCAACTTATTGTGGTGTTCTATTGCAAGTCAAAGCCTATGTCGCTTCGCCAATATTTCTTGTCAAAATTGATGCGCGCCACATTGGCAAATGAGCAATCGAGAGCCTCTTGCTTGGTAGCTCCAAAACTGGTCACAGCCAGCACGCGCCCCCCGGCGGTGAGCAATCGTCCTGCCTCGTCGCGCTTGGTGCCTGCATGAAACACAATGCTCTCTTTCACCTCGTCGAGACCAGTGATGAGCTTGCCTTTTTCATATTTTTCGGGATAGCCACCCGACACCATCATCACCGTCACAGCATAGCGTGGGTCTATCTCCACCTCTATTTCATCGAGGCAACCACTTGCCGCAGCCCACAAGAGTTGCACCAAGTCGGTTTTCAAGCGTGGCATCACCACCTCGGTTTCGGGGTCGCCCATGCGACAGTTATATTCAATCACATAGGGGTCGCCATCAACATTGATGAGTCCAAAGAAAATGAAGCCACAATAGGGCAACTCATCGCGTTGCAAGCCATCGAGTGTGGGCTCGATGATGCGTTCGCGCACCTTGGCAAAGAAGTCATCGTCGGCAAAACTCACAGGCGACACCGAGCCCATGCCTCCGGTGTTCAGCCCTGTCTCGTTCTCGCCAATGCGTTTATAATCTTTGGCAACAGGCAACAAGGCATAGTCAACGCCATCGGTCACCACAAATGCCGAGCACTCGATGCCCGACAAGAATTGTTCGATAACCACCGTTGCCGACGAGGCTCCAAACATGCCTCCCAACATCTCCTTCAACTCGCGTTTTGCCTCATCGAGCGTGGGCACAATGAGCACTCCCTTGCCAGCTGCCAGTCCATCGGCCTTGAGCACATAGGGAGCTTGCTGACTTTCGAGAAAAGCATAACCTTCCTCAATGTTATCGACTGTCACACTCACATGCTGAGCTGTGGGAATGTGATGACGCTGCATGAAAGCCTTGGCAAAGTCTTTGCTTCCCTCAAGTTGTGCTCCAGCACGCGAGGGTCCAATCACCTTCACAGCCTGCAAAGCCTCACTGGACTTGAAGTAGTCGCTAATGCCTGCCACCAAAGGGTCTTCACTCCCCACAATGAGCATTGTGATATTGTGGTCGATCGAAAACTGCGCCACAGCGTCAAAATCCATGGGCGACAATGCCACATTCTCGCCATAGGCGGCTGTGCCGGCATTGCCGGGAGCTATAAACAGTTGATCGGTGAGAGGGCTTTGGCTCAACTTCCAAGCAATCGCACATTCACGGCCACCAGAGCCCAGCAACAAAATCCTTTGTCGGTCGATATTCATCGTCATTTATGTCGTTTTTTAGTTTATAATAGGTCTGAGTTTTTAATTGTTCTGTTATTCGTCGCGACGTTTCCAGCCATTGCGACGGCCCTTGATAACGGGGCGTTCGTTTTCCTTGCCCAGCGATGGACCACGAAATTGCACCATGCGACGTGCAAATTTCTCGGTGTGGTGAAAGTCCTCGTGCTGAGAACTGTTTTCTTGGTGGTCGTCACGGCGGTCGCGGTCAAAGCGACGGGGCTTGCGGTCGTCGTCACGGTCAAAGCGACGGGGGCGGCGGTCGTCGTCGCGAGCAAAGCGACGGGGCTTGCGGTCGTCACCATCAAAAGTTTCTTTAAACTTGGGGCGACGTGCTCCTCGGTTTTTATCGCTGGCACGGAAGTCTTCGTTTTTAATCGAACCACCCTCACTGCGCATATCCTTGAGCGAACCATCAAAAATCACATATTCACGCAACTCACATTCCAAGTCGCCATTGAGCAAAGGATAGTTCACCGAAGCACGCAACCCAATTTTATCGGTGAGTTCACGGTCATATCCAATCACCCATGCATGATAGCCTCGATACACCTTTTTGAACTTACTGCCCAAGGTTTCATAAAGTCCCTCTATATCTTCTACCTTGAGGCGAGCACCATAGGGCGGATTGGTGATGAGCACGCCTTTTTCGGGAGCCTCGGTGATTTCGCACACATCTTGTTGCTTAATTTCGATATATTTAGCCACACCTGCGCTCTTGATATTGGCCTCGCTAATGGCAATAGACTGCAAAGCAATGTCGGAGCCATAAATCTTGTGAGAAAATTCACGCTCGCCACTGTCGTCGTTATAGATGCTATCGAAAAGCTCGGCATCATAGTCGGGCCAAAATTGAAAAGCAAACTCCTTGCGATACACACCAGGGTTGATGTTGGCTGCAATGAGGGCTGCCTCGATGAGGAAAGTGCCTGATCCACACATGGGGTCGACAAGGTTGCACTGTCCGTCCCAGCCACTCAGTTTGATGATACCGGCAGCCAGCACTTCATTGATGGGGGCATCGGTTTGTGCCACACGCCACCCACGCTTGTAGAGGGGTTCGCCCGACGAATCGAGCGAGATTGTCACCTCCTCGCCATGAATGTGCACATCAAATCTAAAATCGGGAGAATTCAGGCGAATCGATGGACGCTTGCCTTCTTTTTCCATAAAATAGTCGGCAATAGCGTCTTTCACACGATAGGTCACAAAGCGCGAGTGCCTGAAACTCTCGCTAAACACCGTTGAATCGATGAGAAACGTTTGCGATGATGTCAACAACTTGTCCCACTCAAAGCGTTTCACCTGCTCATAGAGGTCGTCGGCATCGGTTGAACGAAACTTATAGATAGGTTTAAGAACTCGCAGTGCTGTGCGCAAGCAAAAATTGGAGCGGTAAAGCAACTCCATGTCGCCCTTGAACGACACCATGCGCTTGCCTTGCTGCACATCTTCGGCTCCAAGAGCTTGGAGTTCATCGCTCAACACACCTTCAAGACCTTGAAAAGTCTTGGCAACCATTTCAAATTTTTCACTCATCGTGTAGAAAATATATTTTTTATTTTAAAGATAGGGGGAACTAAATTAAAGATCGCTTGATGGCGCAAAGTTAGACATTTTTATTTTTAAACCCTGCAATATCGCCTCATGATTTTATGGTTAAGGATTATTTTCTTAATTTTGTGACTATTAAACCCAAATCGGTCATTAGGTTTCTTTGTATTTGACAATTTATTTTGAGGAGTTTTTGATTGATTTTGAGGGCGTTTAGCGGGCTAAACAACCGAAAAAACAGTCAAAAAGAACCAAAATAAATGGCAAAGATGAAGAAAAGCCCAAAATATTATCTTCATGCGGCCTAATGACCGATTGGGGTTAAATTGCAATATCATTTTTATTCCATTAAAAACTATGACATCACGACATTATCGAGTGCTCACTGCTGTGACACTTCTATTGTTTTCGCTCACAATGATGGCACAAAAGCAATTCTCACTCGAAGACCTCAACTTTGGAGGAACCAACTACAAGAACATGATTCCCAAAAATCGCACACTCACATGGTGGGGCGACCGACTCGTGCACATCGACGAGACTGGTTGCTACACTGTGAATGTGGGCAATGGCAAAGAATCAAAGCTATTCACCGTGACGCAACTCAACGGCTGGCTCAACCTTGAAGGCGACAAAGCCTTGAAAGGGCTCAAGCAGGTAGCGTTCCCCTATGCTAACCAACCGCTTGCCCTCGTCACCACCAAGCAAGCTCGCACATTAATCAACTTTAAAAACGGCAAAACCGTGTGGACTCAACCACGCGAGCAAGAGCAGGCCGTGAAGTGGAACTCCACAAGCCGCGCTCTCGCCTTTGTGAAAGACGACAACCTATATGTGACCAACGCTGCCGGCACAACCATGCAACTCACCACCGATGGCTCTCGCGACATTGTGTATGGCCAGGCCGTGCACCGCTTTGAGTTTGGCATTGGCGAAGGCCTCTTTTGGAGCCCCGACGGCATGAAACTCGCCTTTTATCGCATGGATCAAAGCATGGTGGCCGACTATCCGCTCATCACCGTGCCCGAAATCGACGACTCTACCCACATCATAGCAACCCCTGCCCCCGAAAAATACCCCATGGCAGGCCAATCGTCACACCAAGTGACTGTGGGCGTGCACGACCTTGCAACAGGCAAAACCATCTACTTGCAGGCTGGCGACCCCACCAACCGCTATTTCACCAACATTGCGTGGAGTCCCGACAGTAAAACCATCTATATGCAAGAGCTCAACCGCGACCAAAACGATTGCCAACTCATGAGCTATGATGCCACCAGTGGAGCACACATAGCACAGCTCTATCGCGAGCAACACGCCAAATATGTCGAGCCACAGCACCCCATCGTGTTCTTGCCTTGGGACGTCAATAAATTCATCATGCAAAGTCAAAAAGATGGCTACAACCACCTCTATCTCTTCGACAAGAGTGGCAAAGAGCTCAAGCAACTCACCAATGGCAAGTGGGTGGTGATGGAATTTTTGGGATTCAACGAGAAAACTCGCTCCATGATCATTGCCGGCAACGACTGCTCGCCCATTGGTCGCAACCTCTATAGCGTGAGTGTAGAAACAGGAGAGCGCACCCTGCTCGATGCAGGAGGCACAAGCTGGCACAATGGCTCGTTGAGCACAACTGGCAGCTACCTCATCGACAACTGGCAGTCGCCCACCGTGCCCCGCAAAATTGCTATCGTCAACACTCAAAATGGTCGCAACCTCAACTATTTCACAGCCCCCGACCCTTGGGCTGGCTACACGGTGCCCATCTTTGAAAACGGCTCGATAAAAGCTGCCGATGGCACCACCAATCTCTACTATCGCATGGTGAAACCTGCCAACTTCGACCCTGCCAAGAAATATCCCACTGTGATCTATGTGTATGGTGGACCTCACGCCCACAATGTTGATGCCCGCTGGCACTGGGGCAGCCGCAGCTGGGAGACCTACATGGCACAAAAGGGCTACATCACCTTCATCATCGACAACCGTGGTAGCGAAAACCGTGGTCGCGACTTTGAGCAAGCCACATTCCGCCAATTGGGTCAAGTGGAGATGAAAGACCAAATGAAGGGTGTTGAATATCTGCAATCGTTGAGCTATGTCGACACCACTCGCATGGGTGTGCATGGCTGGAGCTTTGGCGGATTCATGACCATAAGCCTCATGACCAACTACCCCGATGTGTTTAAAGTGGGCGTTGCCGGCGGACCGGTGATTGACTGGAAATGGTATGAAGTGATGTATGGCGAGCGTTACATGGACACTCCTCAAAGCAACCCCGAAGGCTATGCCAAGAGCAGTCTCATTCATCAAGCCAAAAATCTCAAAGGCAGGTTGCAAATCATCAGTGGTCTCAACGACCCCACTGTGGTGCCTCAAAATGCCTATAGCTTCCTCAAAGCCTGCATTGCAGCCGGCACTCAGCCCGACTTCTATGTGTATCCCGGACAAGGACACAACATGCAGGGCCACCAAAGCGTGCACCTGCACGAGCGCATCACACGCTACTTTGAAGACTACTTGAAATAAACCCCAATCGGTCATTAGGTCGCAATAAGAAAATATCTTAGGCTTTTCCTTGCCTTTGTCATTTATTTTGGTTCTTTTTGACTGCTTTTTCGGTTGTTTAGCCCGCTAAACGCCCTCAAAATCAATCAAAAATTACTCAAAATAATTTGACAAAAACAAAGAAACCTAATGACCGATTTGGGATAAAAACCGTCTGGTTTTATCTCCCCCCATCACGATTGGCTCTTCTTGTCGTTGTTGCAAGGAGAGTCAATTTTGTTTTGCTTCATGATTGCGGCATTGCGTTGCACACCGGTGAGCTTGGCTCGCTTCACGGGGCTGTGCCTGAACACACGATTAAACTCATCGCGATTCATGGCAAGAATTTTATCGATGGTGAGATTCAGGAAATCGTCGCTGGGCTGAAATTCTGCAATAGAGGTAGCCTGTGCATGGCGATTGTGAGGACAACACAGCTGACACTCGTCGCAGCCATAAATGTGGTTGCCCATCGCCTGCTTCACTGGCTGTGGCAAGGTTTCGTCATGGTTTTCGATGGTCTGGCACGAGAGACAACGCCGGGCATCGAGCACCCCATCGTGCAAGGCACCACCCGGGCAACGTCGCTCACACTCTCGGCACGAGCCACAATTGAGCTTGCAAGGCTCATCGGGAGGCAAAGCAAGCGTTGTGAGAATTTCACACAAAAAAAAGAATGAGCCTCGACGGGGAATGATGAGCATGCCATTGAGCCCCACAAAGCCCAAGCCTGCCTGTTGTGCCCAATATCGCTCAAGCATGGGGGCACTATCAACACACACGCGGCATTGATGGCCGGTGTGCTCAAGAATAAAAGCTGCAATGTCACGTGCCTTGTCGCGCACAATCTCGTGATAGTCCTTGCCATAGGCATAGCGGGCAAATTGTGGTGCATTGCTGGGCAACAATCGCTGAGGCAGATAGTTCATGGCAAGGCTTATCACCGTCTTGGCACCCGGGAAAAGCAACTGTGGGTTGAACCGCAGGTCAAGATAGTTGCCAGCCCATGCCATGCAGTCGTTTTTGCCGTCGTCGAGCCAGCGCACATAGGCTTGGGCGGCGGCCTTGTCTACTGGTCGCGCCTCGGCAAAGCCACAAGCCTCAAATCCCAATTCAAGCGCAAGCGACTTGATTGCAGCCCCCATCGGGTTGCTGTCACATGGATATTTTGTCAAAATTGTAACCTTGCTCACGCAACCACTCGATGGCACGTGGCAATGCATATTTCATGTTTTTTTCGGCCTTGAGCGAGTCGTGAAATACGATAATTGAGCCATTGCGCACATTGCGTTTCACATTGTCGAGTACTTGCTCGCCAGTTAATTTCCTACTATAGTCGTGGCTCACCAAGTCATACATGATGATGCCAAATCGGTTGCGCAACACCTTGGCTTGAGCCCAACGCAAGAGCCCGTGAGGAGGGCGAAACAGGGTGGTGTGAATGAGCTCATTGGCAGTGAACACGTTGTGCAGATACACCTTGGTCGACACTCGAGCCCCTTGCATGTGATTCATGGTGTGGTTGCCCACACTGTGCCCCCGTCGCAACACCTCGGCAAACAAATTGGGATTGCGCTTCACATTCTCGCCCACACAAAAGAATGTGGCCTTGATGCCATAGCGATCGAGCGTGTCGAGCACCCAAGGAGTCACCTCGGGTATGGGGCCATCGTCAAAGGTGAGATACACCGTGTGGGGCTTGCTGTGAATGCGCCACACCGTTTCGGGAAACAACATTCGATAGAGCAAGGGTGGTCGCTCGATTAATCTATCTAAAAATCTCATGTTTTAGTTCTATCTTCTTGATGAGAAAAAAATCCTCTTGCACAGCTCACATGTGGGCAGAGCAAGAGGATTTTGGAATTATGGCTTGCATAGCAAAATGTGCATCATTGCTCGCTTTCGTCGTCTTGCGACCCTCTGCCACCAGTCAAGCCTTGCAAAGCCATCATGGCAGCTTCGGTTTCACGTGGGTCGCCCCCCTCTTGTCCAGCGGGGCTTGTAGAGTCTTGTGGGGCTGCACTTTCTTGCGCTTCGATCATCGATTGCGATTGAGCTTGTTGCATTTGCTCCTGAACAGTCTGAATGCGCTCAATGCCTGCCTTTACTTCGGCAGCATTCACACCCCAAGAAGCTACCTTCTTGACCAATGCATCGAAACCTTGAGGATTGAGTTGCTGATAATACAGCATGAGCTGTGGGAAGAAATACTCGGCAGTGCGCATGTCCATCTCGCAGGCCGACAAGCCCGAAGGCAATGAGCGTACAAAGGTGACATAGGGTGCATAGAACTCTATTTCTTGCTCCAGCAGGGCAATGGCACGCTTGTGCAAAGAGGCATCACCTGTCGACTTGCTAAGTTGCTCATAAATCATGGCCATGGCCATCTTGTTGCCCAAATATTGCTCACGGAAGACGATAAAGCTATAAGAACAAGCCTTTTCGGGCAACTTGGCTTGCATGAGATCGAGAATTTTCAGAGCCTTAGCAGCCTTGTCTTTCACAGCAGCTTCATTGCCCTTGCCCATGGCAAGCGTGTCGGCCTCGGTGGCCAAGTCGCCAGCAAGATTGGTGAGCATGGTGCGCGTGGTGGTCACCATGCGACGGTTGGTTTCGTCGAGGTAAATCGATCCCGGCTCAGCCTTGTCGAGTCCACCCCACTTGAATTTGTTCACCACATTATTATACATCTTCTCGGTGTTGCTCACAGGGTTGGCACCATAGGCCTGCGAAATCACAGGTGTGACTTGATAGGCCATACCGGTGTTTTGCAAGTAGGGCGAATAGGGCAAATAAAGGCGACTATCAACAGTGACAGCAAAATAGGTGGGACGCTTCCACCCCTGCGTGATGCTTGAGTTGATGAGATCGTGCACCATCACTTCGCTCGACGAGAGTTGGAAACCCTCTTCACGCTCATGTCCCACAGCCAAATTCACATCGATGGCATCTTGAGCACGGTCGCAGTTGGCTGCACTAATCACACCAGCCCTCACAGCCTCATCTACATTCACAGGAATAAAGAGATTGGAATAGGGCAACTTGCCATTGATGCGCCCATCGCTGCTCACGTTGGAATCATCGCTATAGAGAGCCGCCAGAGCCTTGCTCATGGGCATTTTGGTGTCATCATCGCCCACCACATTGCCTTGACGATCGCCATAGGCAAAGGTTGTGGCTGTAGCCTGCATGGGCAATGGAGCCGAGTTATAGGAGGCTCGTTGCATTTGGGCTATATACCAGTCGGTAGCCAAATAGCTCAAATTCACCACACGCACATCGGTGCGGAAGCCCTCAACCTCTTGCAGATACCACAAGGGGAATGTGTCGTTGTCGCCATTGGTGAAAATAATGGCGTTTTTATCGAGGCTTGAGAGATAGTTCATGCCAAAATCATGGGCGGCATAGCGACCCGACCGGTCGTGGTCGTCCCAAGTTTGGCTCACCATTTGCAAGGGCACTGCAAGCCCAATGAGGGCTGCTACTGTGGCAAATGCCATCGAGGGAGTGCCAGCCACCACTTGGCGATCGAGTTGCTCGGTGTCGCTGTCTTCTTTTTTAGTAGCCTTGCCACGAGTCACAAGCCACATGCCTGCACGCCACAAGCCGGCCACGCCCATACCAATCCAAATGGCAAAGGCATAGAACGAACCTGCATAGGCATAGTCGCGCTCACGTGGTTGCAAGGGAGGTTGATTGAGGTAGAGCACAATGGCAATACCCGTCATGAAGAACAAGAAAAACACTACCCAAAATTGCTCGATGCCACGCTTGCCGGCAAAGGCCTGCCACAGCAAGCCAATGATGCCCAGCAACAATGGCAAGCAATAGAACACGTTGTGGCCTTTGTTGCCCGTCGAGTAGTCTTTGGGCAAGAGTTCTTGATCGCCAAGGCGGGCATTATCGATAAATGAGAAACCGGTAATCCAGTTGCCACGAGTCACATCGCCAGCCTGACCATTCAAGCCCTGAATGTCGTTTTGACGGCCGGCAAAGTTCCACATGAAATAGCGGAAATACATGTAATCGAGCTGATAGCCCAAGAAAAATTGCAAGTTGTTCAGGAATGATGGACGGGGCAACACCTGAATGGCTTGTTGGAATCGGGTGTCGGCATCGCCATTCTTGTCAACAATCACAGTAGCGGCTGTGGTGTTGAAAGGATGGTTAGCCACATCAAAGAAGTTGTTGTAATAGTCGGCATGGCTGCTCGACCAAATGCGTGGAAAGAGCATGCACATTTCACCGGGATACACAATATCTACATTGTAGCCCGTTTTTCTATATTTATCTCGCTCGCCCTCGCTCGCTTTCACTTGGCGAGCATATTGGGCATTGAGTTTCTTCATGTGGGTCGATGCCGAGCCTGTAGCTTCATCGCTCAAGAATTGAGGCGATTGGGCTGTGTAGACCTGACCATAGAGCAACGGATTTTTGCCATATTGGTCGCGACTCAAGTAGCTCGACAAGGCAAACATGGTGTTGGGAGAGTTTTCATCGAGAGGTGTGTTGGCATTGGAACGAATGATAATGAGCGCATAGCACGAGAAGCCAATGAAAATCATGGCAATGCTCAAAATCACATTGCTAAAGATGCGCACAGGCACTTGCTTCATGAACTTGAACAAATACACTCCCAAAGCGGCAACAACCACAACAGGAATAATCATGCTGTTGCCAATGAACGGAATACCCGAAACCACAATGCTCAAGAAAAACGACCAGCGCATGCGAGCATCGCTATCACCCTTGTAGAGCTCATAGATGCACCACGAGAATACTGCAAGAGTGAGCACGGCATAGAAGATCACACCCGAGTTGAACGGCAAGCCCAATGTGTTCACAAAGAATATGTCGAAGTAACCACCCAACTCCACCAAGCCGGGTTCAAGTCCCCACAAAATGAGCACAATAGCCACACACGAAATTGCCAATGTGATGAGCGACCCCTCCACATTGGTGTTCTTGAACTTGCGATAGTAGAAAATGAGAGCAAGGGCAGGAATGCACAGCAAGTTGAGCAAGTGAACGCCCAGCGAGAAGCCAAACACATAGGCTATGAGCACAAGCCAACGGTCGCTCCCGGGCTCGTCGGCACGATTCTCCCACTTGAGCATGAGCCACACCACCAGTGCAGTGCAAAACGAAGAGAAGGCATAAACCTCGGCCTCAACCGCCGAAAACCAAAAGGTGTCGCTCCAAGCATAGGCCAGCGCACCACACACACCGCTCCCCATCACCACAAGGTATTGAGATAGCGAAATGTTGTCGTCGTCGCCATCTTTCACCACCAGTCTCTTAACCAAGTGGGTGATTGTCCAAAACAGCAACAAAATGGTGCCAGCACTCAACAGTGCCGACATGGCATTGACACACTTGGCCACAGCCATCACGTCACCACCGGCAAAGTTGGCGGCAAAGCGACCTGCCAAAATGAAAATAGGGTTGCCGGGCGGATGCCCCACTTCGCTTTTAAATGCCTGAGCAATAAACTCAGGACAATCCCAGTAACTCGCCGATGGCTCAATAGTGGCCATGTAGGTAAATGTGGCCACCGCAAAGATGAGCCAACCCAGCGTGTTGTTGATAATGTTATACTTCTTCATCGTTTTTAAGAGATGATTTATTGTTAGTTGTTTATTATATTCAATGCTTTGCATGTGGGGGCACAATGAGCACAGGCACATTTGCCCACTTATCACAATTTTGCAAAGTTAAATATAATAATTGACTTTGAACACATGATTTTCAAACCTTCATGCACAGTCGGGGAGATGAAATGTTAAAAAACAGCAACACACAGCTTTTGATTAAACCTTTTTGACACACAATAGTCATATTATTAAAAAATAATAGAATTGTTTTTAATAGGTCTAAAAATCACTTATTACACAGCAATTCAACACACATCAGTTTTTAGCAACATGAAAACATTAAGATTATATATTATTGCAATCCTACTGGCATTCACAGCAATTAGCTCCTCTCACATGCAAGCCCAAACTCTTCGCGATGCCGGCTATCACAACATAGGTCGCATTTCGCCCAACGGCATTGTGCGCGATGCCAACTCTCAATCCATTGGTTTTTTTGACAACGATGGCACTGTGCGCAACAAGGCCGGCAAGGTTGTGGGCAAGGTGAAAGGTCTGCAAATCTACAACACTGCCGGCGAGCGCATTGGCTACATCAACACCGATGGCACTGTGCGCAATGGCGAGAGCCAAATTTTGGGCTATATCGACAAGAGTGGCAAAGTGACCGATGCCGACAAAAACACCATAGGTTATGCCCAAAATGTGCACTACCAGTGGATAGCTTGCTACTTCTTCTTTGGATTCTTCAACTAAAATTAGATAATAAAACAATATTCTTTGAAGCGAGACATCGCCTGCACAATGTTGTAGCGATTTCTCGCTTTTTTTGCTACATTTGCCCTGCAATATCCCAACACAATGAAATTAAGACTCAACACTCGCCGCTTTTTAGTGCTATTCATAGCAACCCTTGCCATTCACAGCCATGCATGGGCACAATTCCGGCTACCCAACGACTCCACCCTGCGCCACTGGGTGGCACAAATGCTCATGGTGGGCTTCACGGGCAACACAGCCAATGCCCAAAGCGATGCGGCACGCTATGTGCGCGACTTGCAAGTGGGTAGCATCGTGCTGTTTGACGTCGACCTCACCGGCACTGCCACTCCGGGCAGTCGCAACATCACCTCACAAGAGCAGGTGGCCACACTCACTGCACAACTACAGCAATGGGCAGGCAAGCGGCCGTTGCTCATCGCGCTCGACCAAGAGGGAGGCAAGGTGGCACGGCTCAAGCCTCTATATGGCTACGAGCCTGTGGTTTCACAACAATATTTGGGCGAAATCGACAACGCCGACTCTACTCGCTTTTATGGCAAGCGCATTGCACGTCAATTATCGAGCAGTGGCATCAACCTCAACTTAGGACCCGTGCTCGACATTCAAGACCCCGATTGCCCTGCCATTGGCCAGTTGGGGCGCAGTTATGGCAACGAGAAACAGGTGGTGAAACATGCAGGTATCGTGCTTGATGAGCATCACAAGCAACGAGTGCTGTGTGCCGTGAAACATTTCCCCGGGCATGGCAGTGCAAAGGCCGATTCACACTGGGGATTTGTCGACGTGACCCACACTTGGTCGTCACAAGAGCTCCTGCCCTTTGAAAAGCTCATCAAGAAAAACAAAATAGATGTGGTGATGACAGCCCACATCATCAATCGCAACATCGACCCCAACTACCCGGCAACTCTATCACGAGCCACCATTCAAGGCATTTTGAGAGACCAACTAGGATTTGACGGAGTGGTAGTGACCGACGACATGTATATGGAAGGCATCATCAAGCAGTATAGCATTGAAAATGCCCTTGTGCTCGCCATCAATGCCGGTGCCGACATGTTGTGTGTGGGCAACAATATCAACACGGGTTTTGAGGCCGATCGTCCTTTTAAGTTGGTAGACATGATTGTGAAAGCTGTGAAACAAGGGCGCATACCCTATGGGCGCATCTATCAGGCTCACAAGCGCATAGAAAAATTGCTCAAAAAAATCAAAAAGCACGCTTGAGCCGGTCCAAGTGTGGCAACTGCGACAGCCATCGCATGGCAAGGGTGAGGAAATAGCACATGGTCAATATCAGCAAATAGGTGCCCCATGTCACATGGCAGGCATTGGTTGCCCCTGTGAGATAGTAGATGACACTGAAGTGAGCAAAATAGGTGATGGTGCTTTGGTTGCGCATGAGGGCATAGTTCCACGGCAATTTTATTTCACAGCGCAACAAGCTGAGCATGAGCACCACAGTAGCAGGTAGCAACATGAAGTATAAATCTCCGAAATAGGCACGGTGGCTCAACACCTCAACAATTGAGGCTACAATCACCAACCCAAGAGCCACAATCAACCAACCACGAGACACCCGCCTCAACCGCTCCTCATGCTCGGCTATGAGCTTGCCCAAGGCACAAAACACAATAGCAACCAAAAAGCTATTGTGAATGTAGCCCAAGTGGCTAAACAGCCAGTCAAAGGCATTGCGCCCCTGCACAGGCAAATAGTGATAGTAGTTGGAGAGCAAAGTGAGAGGCACATAACAACACAAGCCCGGCAATAGCACCCACCATGTCGATAGGCGACGGCTCAAAAAATAAACCAAAGGAATGGCAAGCATGAGTGCCATGATAAACCACGAGCCCCTGAATGTGCTATTGAGCAACAGGTTGCGAGCAAATATCAACAAGTCGGCACCCAAGCCACCGGCATGGTGCACAAATGAGCGATCAATCACCAAAGGCAAGCCCACCACAAGCCAAAACACATAGAGCCACGCCATGCGCCCAAGATAATGCTTGAGTTTAGCGACATCGGTTTCTTTGCGAAAAAAGAAAAAGGCACTCACCACAAAGAAGAAAGGCACTGCCATGCGAGCAAAAACCCCTATCAACACCGTGCTTGCCACCGGGGCCACCGGGGTGGCGTGAATGGCCACCACGAGAAACGAAGCCACAAGTTTGGCCACGTCAAGACTGTTGAAAGTGCTGTTTGGTTGCATAATGGCCACAAATTTAGGCAAATAATTTTCGCTCCACAAAAAAAAGAGACCTGCCGAGATTATTCCCGGCAGGCAACTTCGAATCATGAGAAAATCGTAATGAAATTCGATTTATTTCTTGAAGTAACGATTGTAGAGACCTTCAAATCCCTTACCATGACGTGCTTCGTCTTTGGCCATTTCGTGCACTGTGTCGTGAATAGCGTCGAGGTTGAGAGCCTTAGCCTTCTTGGCAATGGCAAGTTTGCCTTCGCAAGCACCCGACTCGGCCATCATGCGCTTTTCGAGGTTGGTTTTGGTGTCCCAAACCACTTCACCCAGCAACTCGGCAAAGCGAGAAGCGTGGTCGGCTTCTTCATAGGCATAACGCTTGAAAGCTTCGGCAATTTCGGGATAGCCCTCGCGATCGGCTTGACGAGCCATGGCAATATACATGCCCACTTCGCTGCACTCTCCATTGAAGTTGTCGCGCAAACCTTGCAAAATTTCTTCGTCAACACCTTGAGCAACACCAAGCTCATGCTCGCAAGCAAATTGAATACCTTCGTTGCTCATTTCCTTGAATTTTGATGCAGGAACACCACATTGAGGACATTTTTCGGGAGCAGTTTCTCCTTCAGCTACATAACCGCACACTGTGCAAATCCATTTTTTAGCCATAACGTTAGAATTTTAAATAAAGTGAATTAATTATTAGTTATTAGTATTTTTTCCATGGGCAAAACCTATTGCCCTATCATTTTTTAGTTTTCATCACTAGCTTGTGCCTTGCGAGCACACTCGTGGCACACACCCGTGTAGTTGAGCTCCACTTGCTCAACCTTGAATTGCTCGCTTGAGTAAAGGTGCTCATGCAAGTGGGCATCGACCTCCACATCAACGATTTTGCCACAACATTGACACAAAAAGTGGGCGTGTGGCTCGGTGCGACCGTCATAGTGCATGTTGCGCTTGTCGATGCTCAAAATGTTGATGGCATGGCACGAAGCCAGCAACTGGAGCGTGTTGTAGACTGTGGTGCGCGAGAGGGTGGGCACAGTTTCCCGCAGGTCAACATAGATGGTTTCGGCCGTGGGGTGGGTGTGATGCTCCATGAGATATTTCATGATTGCCACACGTTGCACCGAGGGGCGTATGCCATGCGATTTGAGATGTTGGGTCACTGTTTCCATTTAGTCAAAAATTTAACTGATTTCAAATTTAAAAACATTTCGTTTTTGAAATCATTACAAAATTACAACCTTTACAACAATTTGCCAAATGGTTGAACCTTATTTTTTAGTTAAAATTGCTTAACATTAAAATAAGAAGTTCATAACCAACACACAATCAGTCATTAAACAAGGAAGCGTTTAACTGGTCATCAAAGTTCAAAAGAAAGATGTGTTGCCCCTGATTCTACTGCAAGAGTTGCCTTTGCCCCTTCAATCATGGAAACGTTGTGCGCTACATGCCCAATAGGAAAATCAAATACTACCGGATAGTCATAATCCTTCACCATATCAGCAATCATGCCATACATAGCTTGGTGCTCATCGCCGTCGTTGCTGTCACAAGGCAAGCCATCAACATGATAGCGTGTGAAGTGGCCAACAATCAGGCCTGCAAGGCGGGGCAAAACTCCCGACAACTTCAGCTGGTAGAGCAACCGCTCAACACGATAAATCTCCTCGGCAATGTCTTCAATAAAAAGAATATGCCCGGGTAACAGCATATTATAAGGTGTAGCAACAAGAGCACTCAACACAGCTAAATTGCCACCCGTGATAGTAGCGGTGGCCTTACCCAAGCGATTAAAAGGGTGAAATGGCTGGTGATAGACAGGAAAGACGTCTTTTCCCATCAAAAATTGCAACAAGGGGAGCATCACCTCATCGGTGGTGCCATGCTGGGTCAAATGCTTGGCCATGGGAGCGTGAATGCTCATCATGCCGGCATTGAAAAAAGCGGCATGCAACGCGCTGATGTCGCTAAAACCAATGAGCCATTTAGGGCTGCGAGTCAAGGCCGACAAGTCGAGAGCGTCGAGCAACTGCACAGCGCCATATCCTCCACGAGCACACCAAATGGCAGCAATGTCGTCGCTATTGACAGCCCATTGCAAGTCGTGCAACCGTTGCTCAATCGTGCCAGCAAGGGCAATAGCATGATGAGCCTTGTAGTAGCCCAAAGCATGCTTCCCAACCACAGCACGCAAGCCACAACGCTCAAGAGCCGCAACAGCCCCCTCTATCAGCTCAGGAGCCACAGCCCCCGACGGTGCCACAATAGCCACCCTATCGCCCACCTGCAACTCACGCCCCCGCCTCATCACTCCCATCACTCCAATAGCTTAATAGATTATTAATGGCCCTCTTAAAGAGTTTGGGAGCTTTAATTCCTAAAACAAGCTTACCATGGGCATTCAACAAAAATCCTACTTGAATCTCTGCTATCTCCTCTTTCTCACTTCCATACAATACAACAGTGCGCACTGCTCTGAATCGTGGATAATACCGATTCAGATATAGCCGCTCAAAGACATGTTTCTTTGTCTTTGAAAGCCCATTATTATTACTTTTAAAGCGTGTGTATTGAAATTGCTCCAATGCCACAGAACCATATTTAGACAATATTTCAACAATATCTTCTTGCTTCATTATCCCCTCTGAATTATAACTCATAACCAAATATTTATATTTAGATCTTTGTGCCACCGGCTCTAAATCTAAAATTCAAGATTTAGTTGTTGTTGCACAGGTTGATAGTTGGAAATGAAAACCTCATCGGTTGCATTGTGAGTTCTGTCGTGAGTATGATACAAAAGTTTGTATTTCCCTCCTGTGTAATTCAGTGGAGAGCGCACAAAGCCATGATGATTTGAAGGCTCCGAAGCAATCAAGTCATTATTGTGAATTATATCCGAAATCAACAACTCTACCATGTTGAACTTAGCTACACATTTTTGCTCAAAAAAATTGTTTAGGGGTTGCCGTAGATGGTGATGCCGGCAGCCTTGATGCGCTCTGCTATTTGGTCAAGTTCCTCTTTTGAGATTTTTTGGAGGTTTTGCTCGGGCGTGGGGCGGTCGATGCTATACACCATCACCGATTGGGGGGCAATGCGCTTGTAGGCAGCAATGAGGGCCTCTATTTCCTCATCGGTGGTGTTGTCGATGGGTTTGCCATCGTGCTCGCCTCGCAAAAACATGGTTTGAACGATGCACTGGTCGCCAAATTGCCTGAGGTCTTCAATCACCCCTTGTGGCAGGCAGTTGGGGCTGAGGGGTTGATTCATTGCCTTGAGGGTAGATGCGATAGCCGAGTCGAGCTTGAGAATGTTGTTATCGACCATCTTGAGAGCCTCGGCCACTTCGGGCTTGCCACACATGGTGGCGTTGCTCAACACGCTCACTTTGGCATTGGGATAATAGGTGTTGCGAAGCAATATCACATCGTGCACCACGCCCTTAAAGTCGGGGTGCAGAGTGGGCTCACCATTGCCCGAAAAGGTGATCACATCGAGTGGGGCACCCTCGGCCTGCATGGCTTCGAGTTTCTTTTTGAGCTGTTTTTTCACACTGGCACGGCTGGGAATGCCATCTTTGCCTCGCCCTTGAGCATTGTAGCCTGCCTCGCAATACACACAGTCAAACGAGCACACTTTGCCATCGTTGGGCATGAGGTTAACGCCCAGCGATGAGCCAAGGCGACGGCTGTGAATGGGACCAAAAATGGTGCTATGAAACAAAACGGTTTGCATCTTTAATTCTTCTTTATAGTTTTTATCGCCATGTGCAACAATCACACGATCTTGCAGGTCGTGGTTGCATCGCATGTGATATTTTTTGTTAAACAATTTTTTTAAAAAGCTCGATAAACTGCCCGGCTACTATGCTATTGTTGAATTTTTCTTGCATAGCATTGTGCAGGAATTGTCGATCAATGGGGTTGTTGACCACCCACTCCATGCCCTGCACAAAGTCGGCTATATCGTTTTCGCGAGCAATATAGCCCGTTTTCTTGTGCTCCACAATATCGACCTGCCCGCCATTGTCGAAGGTCACTGCCGCACAACCGCTGGCGATGCCTTCGAGCAACGTGTAGCCAAACGACTCGCCCCATGAGGGTGAAATGATGCCGTGAGCGGCACGATACACAGCATTAATGTGCCGCGTGTATCCTATCCATGTGTGAGAAATGGCAAGCTGTTGAAGCAACTGTGGATTTTTCATGTCGCCATAGAGTAGCAGGTGGCATTGCTGTGCCAAGCCGGGCTTGTGGGTGGCCATGTAGCGAGTGATGTTGATGAGCCGGTCTAAACCCTTGATGGGATCGTCGAGCCGAGCGGCTCCCATCACAAATATTTTTTTGTGGGCAGGCAGCCCATAATCTTCATTGGGCAAAAACGAGGGCTCAAAGTCTTGAACAGGCAAAGTGTTGGGTATCACCGTGACATGGCTTTGACGCATGAGGCTGCTGGCAACGCAGCAATCTTTTACCCACCGGCTCACAGCCACAAAGTGAATGGGGTGGCTATCATAGAGTGATTGCTTGCGACGTTGAGTGCGAGTGGCAAGGTCGTGCCCACCACTGCCAAGCAACGGGCAGGCTTCACAAGTCGACCGATAGCGAGTGCACTGCAAGGGACAGTGGCACACCCCCGTGCAATTCCACAAGTCGTGCATAATCCACACAACAGGCTTGCCCAGTGCTGCTATGCGGGCAATGCCCTTGAGCGAAATTGTGCCTTGCGCCACCCAGCCCAGCACCACCACATCGGCTTGTTTCACGGCAGGGTGCCGCCACAACGATGCGCCATGGGTGCAAGTGTCGATTTTAAACAGCGTTTTGCGATTCAAGCCATTTTGCAAGAAAATGGCCAGACGCTCAATCAAGAAGTTGCAAGAATTGGCCACAGGTAGCCCCACCACATTCACGTTGTCGCTATCGCTCTGCTTGTCGACCACCAGCATCGTGGCCTCGATGCCACAACCGCACAGCGACTGCAACAAGCGATGCGATGCAATTGCTGCACCACCTTGCGCGTCGCTGCGATTGATGAGAACTACCTTCATGCTACATGCAATTTTTTAAAAAGGCGGATTGAAGCCCTGTTTTTTATATAATGGAGAGCTCGCTCATGAGCTCAATGAGCTCGGCACGCGAGAATTGTCGCTGCTCTTTGATTTTATCGACCAGCAGATGAATGGCATCTTTGACCTGCGCGTTGGAAAACACGCTCACCATGTGGCTGAAATAGCGATCAAAAAGTGACTCCACTTCATCTTTTTCAAGTTCACACATGGCCTTGCCCTCATCGCAAATGGCTTGAAGCAAGTTCTTTTTCAATTTGCGGTCAACACAGCCATGGTCCAATATCATTTTTCGGCACACGGTGTCGGCAATCACAAGCCCTATTGAAATTTGGTAGTGAGAATACAAGCACTGCCACGAGTCTTTGGCACTGAGCCGCGGATTGCCTTGAAAATAAAATTCGGGCATAAATTCAATGCAGTCCAATCCATCGGCATCGATGGTGATGCGATTAAACAGGTCGTGGGCATCGAGTATCGACAGCCCCACAGCCATTCCCGCCACACCATAGCATTTATCGTCTTCGCTTCTATATTTCATAGTGCCTTGTAGTGTTACAAAAATTATGCCCCTCAGTCATTTTCTCCCAAAATCGGCAGGAATCTCACCCCACTTGTCAGTTTGCCACTTGATGATGAAGTTGGTGTAGGTGTGAGTTTGCAACCAATGCTCGGCACGCGCCACAATATCAAACAACTTGGCATTGCGCTCGGTGCGCTCCAACTTGGTGTTGCAATGCTTGTTGCGCACCCACGACATGGCAGTGCGACTATCGCTATAAATAGCCGTCATGCTCTTTCCTTGATTGTTGAGCCATGCAAGAGCATGCACAATAGCAAGAAACTCCCCAACATTGTTGGTCCCATCTTCAAAAGGACCTTGGCGAAACAATTCCTTGCCCGAAAACACCTCCACGCCACGATATTCCATGGGACCCGGATTTTGGCTGCACGCCCCGTCAACGGCAATGCTACCCGGATAAATCTCGGGAATAGCGGCATAGTTCACGGTAGTAGTGGGAGCTTTGGCGATGGCCCTAATCAAGTCTTTATCGACCTCGCCATCACCTCTAAAGGCCAATATAGCCTCTTCGCGCGACTTGAAACCCTTGTAACGTGCTCCCGGATAGCCCACAACACGTTGCTGACACTCGGCCCAAGTTTCACATATTCCCGGCTCGGTGCCAACCCACACTACATACCATTTATGACCTGCCATTGCGCTGAAAAATTGATTAGGGGTGATAGCTTTCACAAAGTTACTATATTTTGCTTAAATTTGCAGAAATAAAGAAAGAAAAGGAACATGCACACCATTTTTCTCATAGGCTACATGGCATGTGGGAAAACCACATTGGGCACTTTGCTGGCAAGCGAGTTGCACATGCCATTTATCGACCTCGACAACTATATCGAAGAACACTGCGAGATGACTATTGCCAACATTTTTGATAAGTGGGGCGAGAAACACTTTCGCACATTGGAGCACGAAGCCCTCAAGCAAGTTGCAACCAGCAATGCCGTGGTGGCTTGTGGAGGGGGCACTCCCTGCCACGAGGGCAACATGCAACTCATGAACAGCACCGGCACCACAGTGTGGCTCACTGCCAGCGCCTCTTGCATAGCCTCGCGCTTGTGTCGCCCCTCATTCAAAGTCACGCGACCACTGGTGGCAAAGCTCAGCAACAACCAAATTTTGGATTTTGTGACCCAACAGCTTGCCGAGCGCACCCCCCACTACTCTCAAGCCCACATCATCTTCGACGCCACTCGCATCGAAACGGCTCAAGAGTCGGTCGAAACCGCCCATGCCCTCGCCGCCTGCCTGCTCAATCAGGAGTAGGGGCACACCGAAATGTTGGCCCTGTCGATTTTCATTGCGCAAAATTGAGGGGCACCTGTGCTTCTTGAAGCAAGATGCCCCTCGGTGGGGTGAAATGTGAGACAAGAAAAAATCTCACACTCTTGTATGATCGAAAAATAGAAAAGTTCGGAGTTTTGTGCTATTTTTTTGCCTTGGCTTGTTTTTCCAAGAAGAGGCCGATAGCAGCCGCCATTGACGGAGCTTCGGGACTAATCGTGACATCGAGAGCGAGCCCCTGATTGGTCACCTCCTCTATAGTCTTGGGACCCATAGCTGCAATGGCAATGCCACGCTCTTTGAGGTCGGGAAAATTTTTAGTGAGCATTTTCACACCTGTGGGAGTGAAAAAAGTGACCATGTCAAAGTCTACCGGCTCATCGGCGGCAAAGTCGTTGTCTTGGGTGCGATACATGATTGCACGTTGAAAAGCGATGTCACTCTCTTCGAGTTGTGGCAACTTCGACTCATGCACGTCGCTCACAGGGTAAAGGAATTTTTCCTTTTTGTGCTTCTCGATGAGTGGAATGAGTTGATCGGCTTTGCCCGTTTCGCTATAAAATATTTTGCGCTTGCGATACACAATATATTTTTGCAAGTAGTGGGCAACCACCTCGCTGATGCAAAAATATTTCATCGTGTCGGGCACTTCAAAACGAAGTTCCTTGGCAAGACGAAAATAGTGATCAATAGCAGTGCGAGCTGTGAATATCACTGCAGTATAATCGGATATTGAAATTTTTTGCTGACGAAATTCCTTAGAGGACAACCCCTCTACCTTGAATAACGGACGGAAGACGATTTCTACCCCATGTTTCTTTTCGAGATCAAAATAGGGTGACTTTCCTGCTGCTGGTTTGGGCTGGGAAACCAAGATTTTTTTAATCTTCACGCTTATATATCGTTTTTATGACTGTAAAAAAATGCACAGACCAATCGTTCCTGCACAAAATAAAATGGGCGACACGATTTCAACGGCGCAAAGGTACAAAATAAAATAGAGAACCGATTGCAAATTGTTGAAAAAAATCCTAAAACCTTTGTATATAAACACCAAACGGGCCATTATATAGAGAATAACGGCAATCGAGAGCGTGATTTCGAGGGTCGACGGATACACCAGCAACACAACCACCACAGGAAACAGCAACAAGCCAAGCAAGGCTTGCGATGCCTTGTAGCCACTTATCCACAACCGAGTGCTGAGCGCGTCGCCAAACACAAATCCAAGCACATGATAGAGCGCAAACTGCAAGAAATAGAATGCAATGGCACAAGCCGTGAACAGCGACACGTGCATGAAGATGTTACCAATCATCGAGGGTAACAATTGAGGCATCAAATGGCCAATGGCATAGTAGAGCAACAACCCTTCAACAACCCCAGTGTTGAAGATGAGCACACTCATGATGCCCACCTCATTGACCGTGTGGTCGTCAAACAGATTTTCGCGACGACGCACCGAAAACATGTTGTGAAAAATGTTTTCTACAAATTTATAACCCTTTTGATAGCTTGTGGTGACAAGAAACACGCTGAGCAAGAGCAAGAGCATGGCTCCGGTGTCGTGCAAGGGCGAGGGCGTGTAGCTCATGGCTGGCTGGGCAGAGGGTAATTCCATCACAGGTAGCTCATTGAGTTTTGCACCTTTTTGGCTAATTGCGGGCCGTGGTGGAAACCCCTTGGCATAGTGTGGCTTGAAGTTGAGTGCAGCCGTGTCGACAGGTGCGACCTTTTGGGTTGCACTGTCGCCAGCAGGCAATGGCTGGCGTGCTATGGCACTATGCTGGGTTGATTGAGGCATGTGGGCTACACTCTTCTTTATTTTGTTAATACTTGCACTCGGCAGGTGCCAGCCCCGATTGCAATTGCGCTTCAAGCAGGCTAATCGCTTCTTGTGGCGATTGAGCGATGCTCCACAAGTGCTTGTGAGAGGTTTTCATGAAACCTTGCTCGATGCACTGCTCTATCATCGCAATCAGTGGATTATAAAAGCCTGCAGTATTGAGCACAACAATGGGCTTGGACACGATGTTGAGTTGTCGCCATGTAAAAATTTCCATGAGCTCTTCAAGCGTGCCACAACCTCCCGGCAAAGCCACAAAAGCATCGGCCATGTCGGTCATGAGATGCTTGCGCTGATGCATGTCTTGGGTCACAATGGTTGCACTCAACTCGGGATAATCCCAACCATTATCAACCATAAACTTGGGGATAATGCCCGTGACCACACCGCCTTGCGAGAGCACGCCATCGCTCACAGCGCGCATGAGCCCTGCCCTGCCAGCACCTGTGATGCCCTGCCAGTCACGACCAGCCATGAGACGGCCCAACTCGTGGGCAGCGTCGATATAGGCCTTGTCGAGATGCTCACTTGAGGCACCAAACACGCAAATTTTGATTTCTTTTTCCATTTCAACTGCAAAGATAGTGAAAACCCATCAAAAGGCAGAGGGGGGCACTCCTCAATTTTCATGAGCCAAGAAAGGCTTGAAGATTGGCTGTAGTCATTTCAAGAAGTGAAGCTGCCGACATGCCCAATTCCAAAGCAACCCGCGAGACCACCTGCTCAATTGTGAGGGAAGAATCGTCGTCGGTCTCAATGAGCACTCGGTCGAGGGGAGTGGCATGCAGAGTGTGGGGGTTAAAATTTTGACCAAACGACAAGTAAAATCCTGCCTCGATGAGTGGGCGGGCAACTCGCTCATTGGCTCTCATGCCATGAATCATCACATTCACCCCACGTGCCGACCTTTTCCACACCTTGAGCACCTGCCCCGATGTGCGCACCATGTGCACCACCAAGGGCTTGCTTAGCTCATGGGCAAGTTGCACATGCTTGGTCATGAGTTGCTCTTGCACTTCGAGCGAAGCTCCACGCAGTGAGTCGAGCCCCGTTTCGCCAATAGCCACCACTTGGGGGTGTCGAGCCACAAGTTCAAGCCGCTCGATGCGCGAGGGTGTGGCATCTTGCGACTGCCAAGGGTGAATGCCCACGGCATAGTGCAATCCCGGCTTGGGACTGAATTGCAACGGCTCCACAGCGATAACAGCATCGCGAGCTTGCAGGTTGTGGGTGTGGGCATCGCGCATCATGGCACCGGGTCGTAGCCACTGCCACCCCATGGGTTGCAACGAGCTATGCGCTTGATGGCAAGCCATGTGCCCTTGAAGGGGCCGTGTCGCTTGATGGCCTGCATAGCATAGGTGCTGCAAGTGGGCGTGAAACGACAAGAGGGCGGAGTGAAGGGTGAAATAAATTGCTTGTAAAAGCGAATGGGCAAAATGAGTAGCCACCCCATGGCAGCAAGCAAAGAGTGCAACAACTTGCCCACAATATTGACTGGGTTGTTACTCATCACCTTTCAACGCCACTGCTTGGGCTATCTTGGTCAATATATCTTGCATTTTCCTCTCTATTGTAGCATAGCTTGCCGGCACATCGGCAAGATACAGGAATGCCACATCAACTGCCTTGCCATGGGCTTGAAGGGTGGGGTGCAACAAGTGGCGATTGAGGCGATAGGCCTCGCGAGTGCGTCGGCGCAAGAGCACACGCCCCACGGCAGTGCGAATTTTGCGCTTGGGAATTGAAATATAGAATTGAGTGGGGGGCTGGCGATGGGTGGCACGAGTCACATAGACAGCCCTGAGCGGATAAGCCATGATGCTCTTGCCGCCCTCAAATAGCTCACCAATGGCAGTGCGACTGCACAGTTTCTCGCTTTTATATAATTTAAATTGCCGTTCTCCCATGTCGCAAAAATACTAAAAAGCGACCACATTACCTTTAAAGCCACCCTGCTTTTTTATACCACTCAATGGCTTTGTGCACGCCTTGGCTGAGGTCGTGGGCTGGAGTGAAGCCCAACTCGCGACGCGTGTCGCTGGTGTCGCACAACCAGTTGCGCTGTTTCAAGATATTAAATTTATCGTTGTTGAGCGTGGTGGGCTTGAGCGACATCTTGGAATATAACGAGCACACCATGCACACGAGTTTCACCACCCAAATGGGGGCAACAATGGGCAAAGCCGTTTTCTTGTTCAACTCCTTGCACACAATTTCACGAAACTCCTTTTGCGTGTAGCCTCGCTCCTCGGCAATAAAATAGGCTCTTTGCTTGGGTCCTGCCTCAAGAGCTTGCATCACAGCCACAGCAAGGTCTTCGACATAGATAAAGGTGAGCATCTGCTTCTTGAACCCCACACTAAAGTCGATGCCCTGCTTGATGCTCTTCATCATCAAGTAATAGTCGCGCTCATGAGGGCCATACACGCCCGTGCACCTGAAGATGGTGAAGGGGAAGTCGCTTTGCATGTGCAAGTAGTTCTCGGCTTTGGCCTTCGACATGCCATAGCGAGTGTTGGGCATGGGGCTATCGGTGATCTTGAATGGGGTGTAGCCCTCGTCGTCGCCCACTCCCATCACGCTCAGGCTACTCATGAGCAAAAACACCTGTGGCACAGCATCAAGAGCCTTGAGCGTGTCGACCAGCAACTTCATGTAGCCATAGTTGATGCGCTCAAAGTCGAGATAGTTGGCAGCCTTGGTTGCCCCCAAGTTGTGCACCACATAGTCCCACTTGCCACCATTTTGTGCAATGGTGTCTTGCAATTTCTCCTTGAAAAGCTCTTCGTTGGTGAAGTCGAGTTCTATGAAATGAATGCGCTCGTCGGCGAGAAACTCGCGACTGGTGGTGCTGCGCACGGCAGCCCATGTTTCGTAGCCACGCTTCAAAGCCTCGGCCACAATAAAACCGCCAATAAAGCCACCGGCACCCGTGATGAGTATTTTTTTTGCCATGAGAGGAATGTGTAGATATTTAGTCGTGTAAAAATTCTTTAACTTTTGCCACTATGGTTTCGGGCTTAATGCCCGTGAGGCAGTGGTAGTCGCCATATCGGCAAGGCTTTTGCCCAAACACCGAGCAAGGCCTGCAAGGCAAGTCGAGTGCTATGGCATTGTCGGGCGATTGATGCCAGCCCATGAAACCACAATAGGGGTGAGTGGCCCCCCACACCGACACCACTGGCAAGCCCACCAGCGACGCCAAGTGCATGTTGGCCGAGTCCATCGACACCATCACCTCGCATTGACTCATGATGGCAAACTCATCGTCAAAGTCATGATCGATGCTTGCCAGCGAAATGGTGTTTTCGTGGGCCAATGCCAATTTCAGCAACGCCTGTTTTTCTTTATCGCCACCTCCCATCAAGAAAATCTTCACACGAGGCATCTTGGAGAGCGGGGCTATCACCTGCTCTATCAACGACAATGGATATTCCTTGCCACGATGTTGCGAGAATGGCGCAATGGCAATCCAGCGATAGCCTGCCTCTTTGGGTGGCACCACTGTGGTGTGTTTTAGCTGTTTATAGCCTGCAAACGTGTCTTGGCAGTGAAAACCCAATTTGTTGAACACAGCAGTGTAACGCTCATGTGAAGTGGAGAGTTGATGCCGAATTTTTCCACCCACAAGGGCACGCTTCTCGCCATGTCCTTTATTGATGCGTTTCACTTTGGCACCATGCAACCACATCGAGAGGTCGATGACCCATGTGCGCATCACACTGTGCAAGTCGGCAACAGCGTCGATGCCATAGTCATGGCGCAACTCGCCAGCCAGTCGCCACATGCCTGGCAATCCTTTATAGTCTTTCTTGAGATCAATGCCCAGCACACTGAGATTAGGCGGACATTCAACAAAGGCTTGTGCCATGAATGGGCGGGTAATCATCACAAAGCGAGTGTGAGGATTGGCACTGCACATCGAGTAGATCACAGGAATTGAGATAGCCACATCGCCCAATGCCG
Organism: uncultured Prevotellaceae bacterium; assembly: GCA_947254205.1. Classification (GTDB taxonomy): domain Bacteria; phylum Bacteroidota; class Bacteroidia; order Bacteroidales; family Muribaculaceae; genus Sodaliphilus. Next base: position 764 of record CAMYCE010000008.1, on the reverse strand, counting down.
AAAAGCGTGCAATGAGCACGCATCGCGGGAGAGGGTCACTTTTGGTTGGCATAGAGCACAGGATTGGTGGCAGGGTCGTTATACATCTTCATTTGCATATACACTTTCATGTATTTCCGACCGGCAGCAATGTCGGCAAGCAACTGCTCTATGGCAGTAGAGAGGTCGACACGCTGCTCGAGTAGCACGCCAAGCTTGGCTTGGCAACGGTTGATGTGCTCACGGCTGGCATCGGCACGATTCACCTGCTCTTGCATGTGATAGATTTTGAGTGCCAAAATCGACAAGCGGTCGATGGCCCATGCAGGGCTCTCGGTGTTGATAGTGGCACCCTCTTGTGGAGCTACTTGAGCATATTGGGCACGAAAATAGTTGTCGATTTTTTCAACAAGATCGGTGCGGTCTTGATTGGAACGATCGATGCGACGCTTGAGGGCAAGTGCTGCCACGGGGTCGATTTCGGGATCACGAATAATGTCTTCGAGGTGCCATTGCACGGTATCGATCCAGTTTTTCACAAAGAGGTCATGCTCGATGGTGCCCTCTTGATAGGGGTTGCATAGGGGGGCATCAACATCGTCGGTCTCGTGGTAAAGAACTATTGTGCTGTCAAAAATCTTGTTGCAAGTAGTTACAAAATTCATAGTGTGCTTAAGTAAAATTTCTTGCAAAGATAGCAAATTATTGACAATCGCATCAATGAAACCGCTATCGGTCATTAGGTTTCTTTGTTTTTGTCAAATTATTTTGAGTAATTTTTGATT
>CAMYCE010000007.1 GCA_947254205.1 uncultured Prevotellaceae bacterium | reverse complement strand
ATGAATCGGGTAAGGGCGTTATGTGTTTGTTTAAATTTCAAATGAAAGAGCCGTGATGGCTCCTCAATATTGTCCCAAAGAGAAGTGAGGGTGGATTGCTATAAATTTTGGCTTTGTGCCGATGAAGAGCAACAGAGTTGCCAATAAAATAATTATCTTTGCAACACTATCTTATAGTAATGCTGCTTAACATGAATTATCAAGAAATATTACAACACATCTACCAGTCGGTCAAGCCTTTTCAAGCCGAGGGGCATCAAGCCGATTACATCCCCTTGCTTGCACAGGTCGACCCCAACCAGTTTGGCATGAGCCTGCACACGATTGAGGGAGATGTTTATTCGGTAGAACAAGCCCACACTCGTTTCTCGATTCAAAGTATATCCAAGCTGTTCTCGCTTGCCATGTGCTTGAGTTTGGAGAAAAACGACTTGTGGCGGCGCATGGGGCTTGAGCCATCGGGCAGTGCCTTCAAATCGATTGTGTTGCTGGAGCTTGAAAAGGGCATTCCGCGCAATCCCTTTATCAATGCCGGTGCTATTGTGATGACCGACATCTTGATTTCGCACCTCAAGAATCCACTGGAGCAGTATCGCGATTTCGTGCGCCAATTGTGTGGCGACTCCACTATCGACTACAATAGCGAGTTGGCGGCCTCGGAGCAGTCCAATGGCTACATGAATGCCGCCATTGCCAATTTGCTCAAATATCACGGCAACATCAAAAACGACATTGAGCAGGTGTTGCACACCTATTTCACACTATGCTCGGTGGAGATGAGTTGCGACCAGCTTGCACAGGCTTTCTTGCCCTTTGCCAATCATCAAAAACCTTTTGACTATGCTGGCATCAAACTCACGTCGTCAAACATTAAGCGCATCAACGCCATCATGCAGACGTGTGGTTTCTATGACGAGGCTGGCGAGTTTAGCTATCGAGTGGGCTTGCCCGGCAAGAGCGGTGTGGGAGGTGGCATTGCTGCCGTCTACCCGGGGCAATACTCTGTGGCGGTGTGGAGTCCACGCCTCAACGTGAAGGGCAACTCCATTATGGGCATGAAAGCCCTTGAATTGCTCACTACCGGAACCGCCCAATCCATCTTTTAACCCCAAGATCACACCACACCCCATTTCGCGCATTCAACAATGTGTGAAATGGGGTGTGGTATTAAATGGTGAGATGCTTTAGGGTTTGAGGGCGCGGGTGGCGTTGAGCACGGCGGCGACCATGACACCCACGTCGGCAATCGATGCCAGCCACATGCCAGCCATTCCCATTGTTGCCAATAGCAGCACAGCAACTTTCACGCCTATCGAGAAATAGACGTTTTGTGTGGCGATTGCCGTTGTTTTTTGAGCTACATGAATGCCTGTGAGCAAGGCCGAGGGGTGGTCGTTCATGAGCACCACGTCGGCAGCTTCGATGGCAGCGTCACTGCCCAGTGCTCCCATGGCAATGCCCACATCGGCACGTGCCAGCACAGGGGCATCGTTGATGCCGTCGCCCACAAAGGCAAGTTTCTTGTTGGGAGTTTTGGTTGCCATGAGATGCTCCATGCAATCTACCTTGTCGGCTGGTAGCAACTGGGCGTGCACCTCGTCGATGCCCAATTGGCTTGCTACCCAATTGGCAGCCTCGTCACGGTCGCCAGTGAGCATCACGGTGTGCATGGTGCCAGCTTGCTTAAGTGCTGTGATAGTGTCGTGGGCATCGTCCTTAATGCGGTCGTTGATGATAATGTGCCCCTCATAGGTGCTCTCGATGGCAACGTGCACCATTGTGCCGGCATGCCCTGCCGTGCACTCATGGCAAGAGGCAATGTCGACCCCTGCTGTGGCCATGAGCTTGTCGTTGCCCACCCACACTGTTTTGCCATCAATCACGGCTTTCACGCCCTTTCCAGCCATTTCCTCAACTTGAGTGGTGCTATTTTGCTTGACCATGTTGCAGGCTTGCTTGAGCGATAGGGCTATGGGGTGGTTGCTGTGGCACTCGGCTTGGGATGCAAGATGCAGGAGTTGCGACTCGCTCATGGTGGTGGAGTGAGTGGCTGTGACTTCAAATACGCCATGGGTGAGTGTTCCTGTTTTGTCAAACACTACCACGCCCAAGTGGGCCAATGCTTCGAGATAGTTGGAGCCTTTGACCAAGATGCCTTGCCTTGATGCGCCACCAATGCCGGCAAAGAAAGTGAGCGGAATCGAAATAACGAGGGCACAAGGGCACGACACTACAAGAAAAATGAGGGCACGATAGGTCCATGTGGCCCATGCGCCGGTCACTACCGATGGAATGATGGCAAGCAGTAGGGCTGCAACCACCACAATGGGGGTGTAGACCTTGGCAAAGCGGCGTATGAAATTCTCACTCTTCGACTTGTGCTCGCCTGCGTGCTCTACCAGTTCAAGCACTCGCGACACGGTCGACTCGCTAAAGGCTTTGGTGGTTTTCACTTTGAGCACAGCTCCCATGTTCATGCACCCCGACACGATGTCGTCGCCCACGGCCACGATGCGAGGCATGCTCTCGCCCGTGAGGGCAACGGTGTCGATGCTCGATGTGCCCTCAATCACCACGCCATCGAGTGGAACTCGCTCACCTGGACGTATCACAATGGTTTCGCCCACCTGCACCTCGCTGGGATTGAGGGTGATTTCGCCGGCATTGCGCAACACGCGCGCATAGTCGGGGCGCAAGTCCATGAGTTGGGTTATTGATTTGCGACTGCGCCCCTCGGCCACATGTTCAAACAGCTCGCCCACCTGAAAGAAGAGCATCACAAACACGGCTTCGGGAAATTGATGACTGGCATTGGGCAAAAAGCCAATGCACAATGCGCCCAATGTGGCAACAGCCATGAGAAAATCTTCGTCAAACACCTCGCCATGAGCTATGTTTTCGGCACTTTCGAGAACCACGTCATAGCCAATGATGAGATAGGGCACGAGATACACCAGTAGCAACTGCCATGTGGGCAGGTTGGAGAAATGGTCGATTATCACAGCAACGATGAGCAGTAACGCCGATGCCACGATGCGACCAAGCATGATTTTGTGTTCTTTTTCCATATTTTTCATTGTTTTGTGGCAAAGATAGGGCAAAAGAAATGCAACTGGGTTGCAAAGTTGAAGTGGTGGCTCGTTTTATAGGTCGAGTGTTTCGATGTCGTCGGGCACATGAATGTTGCCTTTGAAGTGGCGTGCAGCCTCGGCAGTGTAGGAGAGGCGGCGGGTTGAGAGGTGGGTGTCTTCGGTGTGGTAGAGCAAGAGGTTTTTCACTCCCAGCTCTTGGGCCAACTTGCCAGCATCGAGAGCGGTGCTGTGATGTTTCTCATAGGGGCGAAATGTATCCTTGTCTTTGTCGAGGCAAAACGACTCATGCAACAACCAGTCGCACCCCCGTGCATAATGCTCGTTGCGCTCGTTATAGGGCTCATCGCCCAAGCACACCACCCTCTTGCCACTGGGCAAGAGAGCTTGCATGCCAAATTGTTTCATCTTGCTCGACCCCACGTCGAAGAAGGTGACTTGCATGTCGCCCACCACCACTTGCTCGCCATCGACAATAGTGTGAATGACAATGGTGCTCCCCACGGCTGCCATTATCTTGCTGGGGAGCATGAGCCGGCACATGGTGAGCAAGGCGTGGCTCACCTCGTTGTGGCAATAGATGTGGAATGTGCTCTTGTAGCGCCCGTGATGCATCATGGGCGAAATTTTGCGAATCACCCAAATGGCCCCCATGATGTGGTCGGTGTGGCAGTGGGTGACAAACAGGTGCTGAATGTTCTCAAAGGCAATGCCTGCACGATGCAGTTGCTTGAAAATGCCATTCCCACCACCGGCATCAACCATGAGCGAGCCACCAGCTGTGTGCAGGTAGAAACAGGTGTTGTAGCAACGAGTGCACATGGCATTGCCAGTGCCGAGCATGGTGATTTGTTCCATTGCGTGTTTTGAGTTTTATTGATGCTCTATGCGCGGAATTTCGATGACAAAGGTGGTGCCATTGCCCAGTTCTGATTCCTTGACATAGATTTTACCGTTGTGATATTCTTCGATGATGCGTTTCACCAGTGTCAGTCCCAAGCCCCACCCGCGTTTTTTGGTGGTGTAGCCCGGGTTAAACACGTTCTTGAAATTTTTGCGCGATATTCCTTTGCCAGTGTCTTTGATGGCAATCAACACCATATTGTCGTTTTTGGCGGCACCCACAGTGATGTCGATGCGGCCTTTGCCCTCCATGGCATCGACGGCATTTTTGGTGAGGTTTTCCATCACCCACTCAAATAGCGACTGGCACAGCATCACGCCACAATTCTCGGCCGCGTTGAGGTGCAAGGTGAGCGTCACCTGCTTGGAGATGCGATTGCTCATGTATTCGAGACTTGTCGACACGGCCTCGTTGATAAAGGCCAACTCCTTGTCGGGCATGGATCCTATTTTTGAGAATCGGTCGGCAATCACCGAGAGGCGGTGCACGTCTTTGTTCATGTCGGTCACGATGTCGCCATCAATGCCCATCGACTCCAGCAGTTGTGTCCATGCCATGAGCGACGATATGGGAGTGCCCAGTTGGTGGGCAGTTTCTTTAGACAGTCCCACCCACACCTTGTTTTGCTCGGCTTTTTTCACACTGATGAGGGCAAAATAGGCAATGGCAAGAAACAGCAACAGCACCGATAGCTGAATATAGGGATAGTAGGCGAGTCGGCGCAGCACCGTTGAGTCTTCATAATAGAGATATTGGGTTGTGTTTCGGTCGATTTTAATTTCAATTTTGTTGCTCGACTTCATGAGTTTGCCCAATTTGCCTTTCAGGTATTTTTCGTTGGCTTTTGAAAGCGCAGTGGGGTTGAGACTGTCGATGGGTTCGGGCAACTTGAAGTTGCGATATTGCAAAATTTCGCCTTGATCGTCGACCAGCAACACGGGAATGTTGTGGTTGCGCTCAATGATGCGAAACACAAAATCGACATCGGTGGGTGCGGCATTGGGTTCGCTCGCCATCGAGGCAAGCTCTTGGGTGGCATCGGCCCATATTTCCATGCGCTCACGCTCTTGTGTAGCCAAGTCTTTCACCAAATTATTGGAAATGGTGATAAAAATAGCCATGAGCAACAGGGAGATGGCAATGAGAGCCATTTTCCAGATGCGTCTGGAGTCATATATGTTGCGTAGTTTCATCATGCAAGCGCAAAGATAATGAAATTAATGGTTAAAATAGCGTTGTGGCACTCACTTGCGCTACACGTGGGGCATGAATTCAGATGAAAAATGATGTTATGGGTATCGCTATCCGCTCCAAGGAATCAATAGAAAAAATAAGGACCTATAGCTCATTTTTTTCTTTAAAACAGGGCGAGTTGCTTGTGGCTCAAGGTGAAGGAGTGGCGATGATGGGGAGTGATGCCGTGCTGCTCAATAGCGGCATAGTGCTCACGCGTGGGGTAGCCCATGTTGTGTTCCCAGCCATATTGTGGGTAATCGCGAGCAATGGAGCGCATGTAGTCGTCGCGATAGGTTTTTGCCAAAATTGAGGCTGCTGCAATGGGCAGTAGCTTGCCGTCGCCCTTCACAATAGTCTGATGTGGAATATCGCCATAGGGCTTAAAACGATTGCCATCGACAAGTATAAACTCTGGTCTCACTCTAAGTTCATCGAGTGCACGATGCATGGCAAGAATCGAAGCATTCAAGATGTTGATGCGGTCGATCTCGTCGGGCATGACCATGCTCACAGCCCAAGCCAGTGCTTGCTCTTCGATAATGGGACGCAACATGAGCCGTTTTTTCTCGCTCAGTTTCTTGCTATCGTTGATGAGGTCGTTGTGAAAATCGGGAGGCAATATCACTGCCGCAGCACACACGGGACCTGCCAAAGGTCCACGCCCTGCCTCATCACAGCCGGCTTCGACGCGCCCTTCCATGAGACTTAACTGCAAGGCTGGCATAACAAAAACTATTTTTTGCGGATGATAATAAACGAAAAAATGGCTTGCAGAGCATCGATAGTGTCGCATGGCTCAAAGGCATCAAGTAGCTTGGTTGCCTGCATGCGCATGTCTTCCATCACCGAGTAGGCATAGTCGATGCCACCACCCGCTTTGGCAAAGTCAACCAAAGTGCTAATCTCGTCGTCCGAGAGTTCGGGCTTGTGCACCAGTGTGTTCATCTCTTGGTGCAGGGGCAACTCTTTGCGACTCAAAGCATAGATGAGTGGCAAGGTGATTTTGCCTTCACGCAGGTCGTTGCCAGTGGGCTTGCCAATCACAGGATCGTGAAAATAGTCAAAAATATCGTCTCTAATTTGAAAACACTTGCCCAGCAATTGGGCATATTGCATGAGCAGGGTCAATCGCTCTTCATCGGCTCCTGCCGTGGCCCCTCCCACTTCTACACAACTTGTGAACAGCGAGGCCGTTTTGCGAGTGATAATGTCCATGTAGATGGGTTCATCAATCTCCCTGTTGCGGGCATTGTCGATTTGGTCGATCTCGCCCATTGCAAGGTCGGCACCCATGCGAGCCAGCGAGGTGAGCACTCGGGGGTGGCCGGCACGCTCGGCACAAGTGAGCGCACCACTCACAAAATAGTCGCCCACAAGCACTGCCACATGATTGTCCCACACACTATTGATGGTGGCTGTGCCACGGCGCACCTTGCTTTGATCAATCACATCGTCGTGAATGAGCGAGGCATTGTGCAACAACTCAATTGCAGCTCCTGCATTGAGCACACGATCATCGATTCCACCAAACAAGCGAGCACTCAGCAACACCAAGATGGGGCGTATCTGCTTACCCTTGGTGTGCAGATATTCGGTCACAATGTGATTGGTGAGGGCACTCTTGCTGCAAAGCGTGTGTGAGATAATTGCATTGAGCCGCGCCAACTCGGGCTTGATGGTGTCTTGTATTTGATCGAGTGTTTGCATGTTGGTGCAAAAGTACTAATAATTATCTTGAGTGCACGAAATTTTTTTTCCAAATAATTCCTAATACATGCCCAAAATCCTTTAAAATGCGCAATATAGCATAAAAAAAAGAGCAACGACTACCGCAACTTATCAATTTGCATTAACTTTGTAGAAATCAACCAATATAGCACCTTGCATCATGGAACAAAAACGGCTTTTTCTTCTCGACGCCTATGCGCTCATCTTTAGAGCCTATTATGCCCTCATTCGCTCTCCACGACTCACCACCAGTGGCATCGACACGTCGGCCATCTTTGGCTTTGTCAACACTTTGCAAGACATTCTCAAGCGCGAGTCGCCAAGCCACATTGCCGCCTGCTTCGACCCGGGGGGCAAAACCTTCAGGCATGAGGCCTATGAGCAATACAAAGCCAATCGGCAAGCCACTCCCGAAGGCATCAAAGTGGCTGTGCCCTATATCAAGCAAATTCTTGAGGCCTATCACATTCCGGTGTATGAGGTAGCAGGCTATGAGGCCGATGACGTGATGGGCACTCTTGCCATGCAGGCAAGCGAGCGCGGTTTCGACACCTACATGGTGACAGGCGATAAAGACTTGGGGCAACTGGTGAAAGATAACGTGAAAATCTATCACCCGGGCAAGTATGAAGTGCTGGGAGTGAAAGAGATTGACGAGAAATATGGCCTGAGCCACCCTATGCAGGTGATTGACATATTGGGCTTGATGGGCGATAGCGCCGACAACATTCCGGGGTGCCCGGGAGTGGGTCCTAAAACTGCCGAAAAACTCATTCAGCAATATGGCTCTATCGAAAACCTGCTTGAGCACACCCACGAGCTTAAAGGCTCGCTCAAGCAAAAGGTTGAAGCCCATGTCGAGCAAATCAAGTTTTCCAAGTTTCTTGCCACCATCAAAACCGATGTGCCTGTGCAACTCGACGAAGACAACACCAAGCGTGCCACAGCCAACCTCGATGCCCTGCGTGCCTTGTTTGACCAACTCGAATTTCGCACCCTCGCCAAGCGCATCATCGACCGTGGCGAGGCCAATGTGGGGCTTGCAAGCAGTGACACAACACCCTGCATTTCCACTGCTCGCAATGAGCAACCCTCGCTCTTCGACTTCGACACAACCGAAGCTTCCGCCTCCACTGGCACCCCTGCCAAGCAACTCAGCTCGCAAGAGCATCACTACAACATCATCTACACCCCCCAAGAGGTGCAAGCTCTGGTTGAAAAAACACTCACCTTGCCACAAGTGGGCGTGCACATGGTGGTGGCAGGCGACATGGCCATGACCGCTACCCTGCTGGGCATAGCCCTGTGCCACGAGCCACATCGAGCCACCTATGTGCCCATCGATGCCCCCTGTGGCACACTCGAGGCTTTAAAACCACTATTTGCAGGCAACACACGCATTGTTTCCAACGATGTGAAACGCGACATGGTGCTCTTGCATGCTGCCGGAGTGAAATTCACAGCCCCCTACTACGACACGGCCGTGGCCCACTACCTGCTGCAACCCGAGCGCAATCACGACACTGCCACCATTGCAGCCGAGCTCATGAACTACACCGCCCTCAACCCCGACGACTATTTGGGACCCAAAGGGCGCAATCAAAAAAAGTTTATCGACCTCTCCCCCCAAGAGCAAACACAAGTGGCCTGCGAGCTGGCCGAACTCACCTTCACACTACCACAAGAGCTCAACCATCAACTTGAGCAAGAAGGCATCATGCACCTGCTCACCGATATTGAACAACCCTTGGTCGAGGTGCTTGCCTCAATGGAAATAGCAGGTGTGAGGGTCGATGTGAAAGCCCTTGCCGACTACTCGCTCAAGCTCACCGAGCACATGAATGAGCTCGACCAAGAGTGCCACAACCTTGCAGGGCAACCCTTCAACACAGCATCGCCCGCCCAAGTGGGCGAAATCCTGTTCGACAAACTCAAGCTCGACGAGAAGGCCAAGAAAACCAAATCGGGGCAATACTCCACCACCGAGGAAATCTTGCTCAAGCTGCAAGACCGCCACCCACTGGTGGGTAAAATTTTGGAACTGCGGGGCATCAGAAAACTGCTCTCAACCTATGTGAATGCCCTGCCCGCTCTCATCAACCCAACCACAGGGCGCATTCACACTACCTATAACCAGACGGTCACTGCCACAGGTCGCCTCTCATCGACCAACCCCAACTTGCAAAACATTCCCGTGCGCAGCGACGATGGCAAGGAAATACGCAAAGCCTTTATTCCTGCAACCGGCAACGTGTTTTTTAGTGCCGACTACTCGCAAATTGAGTTGCGACTTGTTGCCGACTTCAGCCACGACGAAACCATGATGCAAGCCTTTGCCCATGGCGACGATATTCATGCCATCACTGCCGCCAAGATATATCATCAAGACCTCGCCTCCGTCACCCCCGACCAGCGTCGCAAGGCCAAGACTGCCAACTTTGGCATTCTATATGGCATCTCGGCATTTGGGCTTGCCGGGCGGCTCAACATTCCACGAGGCGAGGCCAAAATGCTCATCGATGGCTATTTCAACACATTTCCACAAGTGCGCCAATACATCGATCGCAGTGTGGCACAAGCCAAAGAAAAAGGCTATGTAACCACCCTCTATGGTCGCCGCCGCATGTTGCCCGACATCAATTCACGCAATGCAGTGGTGCGCCAATTTAGCGAGCGCAATGCAGTGAATGCCCCCATTCAAGGCACTGCAGCCGATGTGATAAAAATAGCCATGATAGCTATTTATCGCCAATTTAAGCAAGAAGGCTTGCAATCGCGCATGATATTGCAAGTGCACGACGAGTTAAACTTCGACGTAGTGCCCGGCGAACTTGAGCAAGTGCAAAAAATCGTGGTCTCCGAAATGGAAAAAGCCTATCAGGGCAAGGTGAAACTCACCGCCAGCCATGCCGCAGCAACCAATTGGCTTGATGCACATTAAGCCCAATTGACAGCAAGTGGCATTAAAGATTTTTTTGTGCATTAACAATTAAAACATTATCTTTGCAACCACAAAACAACTCGGGGTGTAGCGCAGTTGGTTAGCGTGCCGCGTTCGGGACGCGGAGGTCGGAAGTTCGAGTCCTCTCACCCCGACAACACAATGGCATAAGACTATTAAATATAACGAGTCTTATGCCATTTTTTTATACTCACTCACACCCCCTGACTTTGAGAAACGCAACGTATATTTAGATAATAGGGAAGCAAATAGCCGTAAGAAACATAAAAGATATTATGACCATTACGGGGTAATTCGCTTCGCGCTTTGATAAAAAAGTATACTTCAAAAAAGCCCCACAACTTTCATTTTTAGTTGTGGGGCTATTATCTTGTGTGATGGGCGGTTTAGTTGGCTTCGATGACTTCGCCGTTGTGCACGATTTCGTTTTCACGGCTTTGGCGACGACGCAGGTGGGTTTCCATGCTGTCAATCACATTCACGATATAGTCGCCCAATTTCTCGGCCTCGCAAATGATGTCCATGTAGAAAATGCCTGCCTGATAGGAATACTTCTTTTGATTGATGTTCTCGATGTTCTCGGTGCGCAACATGTTGCGGAAGTTGTTGATTTCACGCTCCTTGTTGTAGTTGCGCATGAGGTCGCCAGGCGAGGCTGCCTCTACATCGGTGAGCATGGCTATCATGTTGCTCATCGCCTCACACACATATTGCAACATGGTGTCGATATTGGAGTAGTTATAGTCGGTGAAATGGGCACCGGCCTGCTCCTTGCGCACGAGAGTGCGGGCTATGTTGTTGCAACTGTCGGCAATGCTCTCTATCTCGCTCACGATGCTCAACATGGTCGATACCCGCAACTTGGCATCATAGCTCAAGCGACCATCAACCACCTTGTTAAGATAAAGGCCAATTTCCATTTCCATGCGGTCGCTAATGTCTTCATATTTCTCGATGCGCGAGTATATTTGATTAAACTCGGTAGTGCCCACCTTGGTGTGCAACAGGGTTTTCACCATGCCCAACATGCGCTCCACGCGCTCGGCATAAACCACAATTTCGCGTTGAGCTTGGGCAATATTGAGCTCGGCGGCATTGAGCAGACCGGCCGAGATATACTTGAGTTGAAATTCCGCCTCTTCTTTTTTGTGGCTTTTGATAAAGAAGTTCACAATTTTCACATAAGTTTTGGTGAACCAAATCATCACGCTCAAGTTGATGAGATTAAACACCATGTGGAACATCGACATGCCAAACGACATTGAGAATTGCAGGCTGGCAATGTGTGCAGCATCGGTGCCATTTTGAGAGTGAATATAGGTGTAAAGCTCGGTGGGGTCGCCTTGCATAAACACATCACGGCTGAGCCACACAATGAGGTCGATATAGAAGAAGTAGACCACCATGGTCCACAACGTGCCCAGCAGGTTAAACAGCAGGTGACCTGTTGCAGCCTTGCGCGCGGCCGCATTGCCACCAAGCGAAGCCAAAATGGGGGTGATGGTGGTGCCGATGTTGCTACCCAGCACCATGGCACAAGCCATGTCAAACTGAATCCAGCCCTTGGTGGCCATGATGAGCACAATGGCAAAGGTGGCGGCACTCGACTGAATCACCGTGGTGACCACAATGCCCACCAGCAAAAAGAGCACTACCGAGAGATAGCCCATTGAGGTGTAGGCCTGCAACGAGGCAAACACTTCGGGCGACTTGCTCAAGTCGGGCACATTGGCACTGATGGCCTCAAGACCCATAAACAAGAACACAAAACCAATGAGAAACTCTCCTATCGATTTATAGCGGTTTTTCTTGAGAAACAACATGGGCACAGCTATGGCAAGCAAGGGCAATAGCACCACCGACATGTTCATCTTAAATCCAAATATAGCCACAATCCAAGCCGTGAAGGTTGTGCCCACATTGGCACCCATAATCACTGCCATCGACTGCTCAAGCGACATGAGGCCGGCATTCACAAAGCTCACCACGAGCACTGTAGAGGCCGACGAACTTTGAATGAGCGCCGTGATGAGCACACCGGTGAACACGCCCATCAAGCGGTTTTTAGTCATTACCGAAATGATAGAGCGCAATCGGTTGCCAGCTACCTTTTGAAGCCCTTCGCTCATCACCTTCATTCCATAAAGGAACATGCACACGGCACCAAGCAGTGCCAAAAATTCAAGTAAGGAATAATCCATCTAATCGGGAAAAAAATTTTAGGCGGAATTCTCTAAAACCGGCATTGATTCAAAATTTTAATCGTCATCATTCACTCAAGTTCAATCAAGAATTCCCTTTAAAGAAAATATCAATGCTATTTTTAACTGCACAAATTTACAACAAAATCTTCTTTCTACAATTGCCCTTTTCAATAAATTGGATTCAACTATGCCCTATTCTCAAGCAAGAAGTTCAATCTATTCTCCAAAAAAACATTACTTTTGCACTCAAGCTTTCACTCACGCTTCAATGCTGAATCAACTATCACTGCAATTTTTTTTTGAATCAATATCTACAAAAAGCAAAAAAGAAACGATTATGAACAACATCTCTACTCATCACTTCATGGGCCTTATCATGGCTGGAGGCTTAGCCCTCACAGCCATAGCCGGCAACTACACCACCGCTGGCGATGGCACCACCCACACCCTGAGTTCACTGGCCAAGATTGCCGGTTCGGGAGTTTCCCGGCAAGGCAACGTGATCACTATCACCGACTCGGTGACCATTGCACAAGCCGACAAGTTCAAGCTCGAAGACGGCCTCACTGTGTGCATGGGCGAGGCTGTGGTGCTGCGCATCAACGGGCAAGCCATGCTCGAAGTGGCCAATGGCACAACTTTCACAGCCATCGCCGGCACAACCCCTTTCACGGTGCAAGTGTGGGACATGACTCAAGAAACACGTCTCAAAAACATCACGTTTGACCAAGTGGGCTTTCGTGGTCCGGGCAAAGCCTTTGTTGTCGACCACTGCACTTTCACCCACTTCAATGGAGCCAATAAAGGGCACTCGGCTTTTAACATGAATGGCGAGAACTCACACTACACCTTCACCAACTGCCACTTTGAGCGCAATCAATATTCTGCCATTGCCAGCGGAGCCAACCTTCATGCACCGGTGAGCATCAGCGACTGCAAGTTCATTGCCAATGGAGTGAGTGGTAAAAAATATCCTCAACTCAACCTCACAGTGGCCGACTCGGTCATCGTGAGAGGTTGCACCGTGCAGGGCGATCCAACCTTTGACAAGGTGGGAGGCATCGCTGTGAGCAACATGCTGGGCAAGGCCGGCAATCATTTCACACTCATCGAGAACAACATCATCACCCACAACAGCTATGGCATCACCACATTGGGCCTGCAAAGTGCCGTGATTAAAAACAACATCATTGCCCACAACACCCACATCGCCAATGCCATGCTGGGTGGCAGTGGCATCAGTGTGAGCAACACGGGTGCCGGCAACAACATCATCATCACCGGCAACAACATCGAGGACAACCTGTGGGGCATCACTGCCATTGGGCTCAAAGGCAACCACATCAATGTGAACATGGGAAAAACGGGCAACCCTGCCGCAAGCGACTACAATCCCGGTGATAATGTGTTTAAAAACAATGGCAATGGGGGCACACTCTATGACCTCTACAACAACTCTCCCGACACCATCTATGCCCAAGGCAACACATGGAATGTGGCGGTGCAAGATAGCATCAGCATCGAGAAAGTGATTACTCACAAGCCCGACATTGCCTCGCTGGGGCTTGTGGTGTTTATGCCGGCCCACAACGAGCAAAGCGCAATTCACAATGCACAAGTGGCACGCCAAGCCATCGAAACACGCTACTATAATCTTGCAGGCCTTGCCGTTAAACAACCACTCAATGGCATCTACATTGCCGTCACTCGCTACAACGATGGCACAGCCCAAAGCAAAAAAGTAGTGCGATAAAAAACTTTCATTCCTATTGCCCTCTACTTTCTAAACAGCAACAAGCCCCAAAGAGCAACACAACCCTCAATTGGGCTTGTTGCTCTTTTTTTAGGGATCATAGACCAAGATTTTGCTTTATTTTTATTACTAAATTGGGGTTAAAACTGCATTTTAGTAATACATTTCAAACTTTTTAACCTAAAAATTAAGTTAACAACTACTCTATTTTAACACAAAAACTCATTTTAATCCCATTAAAAACTCACAAATAGCCCCCTTTTTGTTAAAAACAATAAATTATTTGGCACTAAATATTTATTATTCGTAATTTTGAGTAAACAAAAAATAGAAGTATCCTTTTAAGCTATGTTTTAGACTGCAACCTTCTAACAACAACCAACCAATTTATAAAAATTCAATGTAGCAATTTGTAGCTTAAAATTACTATTTCACAACTATCCTTCTATAGCCTCAAGCCTTTTCAAGGCCAAAGGTGAGTGGATTTAAAAAAAACTTTAACTCGCGATCGGGATTTTTCCTCACCGAGCCAAACACCGACCACTTGAGTTATACTTAAAGGTAAAAAACTATAACTAAATAATTTATTAATTTACATTTATTGTATAAAGAAGCTGTTTCTATTCATGATTGCGACGTGCACATGTGCACTCTCGGCTTGGGCCGACCACACCATTAGTGGGCAAGTTACCGATGCAGGCACTGGTGAACCTCTCATTGGTGCCACAATTCAAGGCGTGGGTGGCGGTAGTGGCACTGCTACCGACTTCAATGGAGGCTACAACATCAATGGTCCCACAGCTCCCTGATGATATAGAACCTCTCGCAGCAAGCGAGGGAATGCTCATAAACAACACCGATTAAATTCTACTTATGCAAGATGGAACTTCCACACAGTTGTGCAAGTTCCATCTTCGTTTCTATGCCATGTCTTAACTTTTTTTATTACCTTAGCGTGTTATCTACATTAAAAAGGGAAAAACTATGAGTGCAAACATCAAAATATATTGCAAAAACACCAACCAATATGTCGACGTGACCGGTGGCGACACACTGCAACAACTCTACAACACATTGCAACCCCAAGTGGGAGAAGGCATGATAGCGGCAAGAGTGAACAACAAAACCAAAGACTTGCAATATCCCATTTTTGGCCCCAAGCAAGTGGAATTTATTGGCATCGACACGGCAAGTGGCATGAGAGTCTACATTCACTCGCTGTGCATGATTCTCTACAAGGCCATCAACGACCTCTATCCCGGTCGCAGGCTCATTGTGGAGCACGCCATTGGCGGGGGCTATTTTTGCAACTTCAAGCACGAGAAGCGAGCCATCACTCCTGCCATAGTGAAAGACATCAAGAAACGCATGCGCGAAATCGTGGACAGCAACATCGCCTTTGAGCGATGCGAGCAACTCACCACCGATGTGCGCGCAATGTTTGTCAAGCAAGGGCTCAACGACAAGGTGCGCCTGCTCGACAGCAGCCACGAGCTCTACACCGTCTACTACAAGTTGGGCGACATCATCGACAGCTTCAACAGCCCATTGGCACCCAGCACAGGCCACATCTCCACCTTTGAGCTTGAAGCCTACAAAGACGGCATGCTGCTGCTGGCACCCTGCAAAGACAACCTCAAAGTGCCTGCCCGCCCCGTGAATCAACGCAAGCTCTATCAAGCTTTCACCGACTATGAAGACTTTAACTGCGTGATCAATGTTGCCGATGTGGGCGAGCTCAACAATGCCATCAACAACAAGCAGGCCTCGATGCTCATTGCCGTTGCCGAGGCACTGCATGAGCACAAATTTACCAAAATTGCATCGACCATTGCCAAGCGTTTCAAAAAAGGCGGTGCCAAGGTGGTGCTCATTGCCGGCCCCTCATCGAGTGGCAAAACCACCTCGTCGAAGCGACTTGCCATTCAGCTCATGACCAACTACATCAAGCCCAAAGTGATTTCGCTCGACAACTACTTTGTTGACCGCACCCGCACCCCTCTCGATGAAAATGGCGACTACGACTACGAGAGCCTCTATGCCCTCGACCTTGAGCAATTCAATGCCGACATCACCCGCCTCATTGCTGGTGAAGAGGTGAAAATGCCCACCTATAATTTTGAAACCGGCATGAGAGAATATCGTGGCGACACACTCAAGCTCGACGCCGACAACATCTTGCTCATGGAGGGGATTCACGGCCTCAATCCCGAACTCACCACACTCATTCCCAACGAGCAAAAGTTTCGCCTCTATGTGTCGGCACTCACCACACTCAACATCGACGACCACAACTGGATTTCGACCAGCGATTCACGCCTGTTGCGACGCATCGTGCGCGACTATAAATATCGTGGCGTTTCGGCCATCGACACCATTGCACGCTGGCCCAGTGTGCGCCGTGGCGAAGAAAAATGGATTTTCCCCTTCCAAGAAAATGCCGATGCCATGTTCAACTCCTCACTGCTGTTTGAGTTGGCTGTGATGAAACGCTATGTAGAGCCCATCTTGCGACAAGTGCCCAACGACACGCCACACTATGAAGAGGCCTATCGACTGTTGCGTTTCCTCTCCTATTTCAAGCCACTGGCCGAGAAAGACATTCCACGCACCAGCCTGTTGCGAGAGTTCTTGGGAGGCAGCACCTTTCAATACTAAAAGAGCGACTCGCTTTGCCCCTAAAAAACTATTTAAATTTGGAATAGATGGGTTGGCACTTAAAGAGTGTGCCAACCCATCTATTTCATACTATACTTTTCAATCACCATAGTCGAAGCATATTGCACTAATAGAATTTTAAAAATATTGTGTTTTTATTTATTTGTTCTTAACGTTTATTCAATATTCCATCAATATTGATATTTATTAAATATTTAAAAGCTTTTTTTTAAAAAAAATAGAAATCTACAAGAAAACCTACTGAGCCCTTAAAAAACTCATTCATCAATTTATTGATATATCCATTTGATTTGCAAAAGATTAAGAATAAAAAACAGAGATGAAATGGGTAGAAAATAAAAGTGCACTTTTTCACAAAAGCACACTCCTATCATAACCAAAATTCAAGTATATAATTTTTGTTGTTAACCTTAAATAATTCCTTCATTCGTATAGCTTACTAACCATGATGAAAAAGCCAAAAATAAATATACTTCCTTAACTTTTACTTTTTACTCTGCAAAGATAATGCCTATTACTTAACTTCCAAAAAAACAAAAGAAAATAATTATTAATAATAGTTAATCGCAGAGGACAAATTAATCCAATCCAAACTCTTAAACATTGATTATTAATGTTTTAACTAAAAAACAACCAAAACTCCAAAAATTCAGTCACTGTTGAGCATCAAACGCTCAAAAGTGACTGTTGAAAGGCAACCACTTGTCCTAAATCGGGCTCATTTGATAATGAGCTGGTTGTGCTTCATGCGGTGCATGTATTGCGCAATGAGCGACTTGAGCTCCAGTTCCAATTGCCGTTGCCGGGGCACTTGTCCTGCAAGGTTGCGAGTGAGCATGGGGTCGGTTTTAAAGCGATAGAGAGCAGTGACCTTGTTGCCGTCAAACTGCACCATGTAGTCGCCCTTGAAATACTGGTAAATGCCATTATTATAGTTAAACGCCCACGTTTGCTCGGCAGGGGTGTTAAACAGGTCGATACCAAATGCCACATAAGGCTCATCATAGCCCAGCAAGCCCAGCACAGTGGGCATCACATCAATTTGTTGTGCTATCACATCGCGACGCATGCCGGGCTTGAGGCTACCATCGGGCGTGTAGAAAATGATGGGAATGCTATACAAGCCTTGATCGGTGTTGTAGAAGGGGTGGGAATGTTGGTTGGTGTGGTCGGCAACAATCACAAACACCGTGTTGTCATACCATGGCTCGTGGCTGGCACGCTCAAAGAAGCGGCGCAGGGCCATGTCGGTGTAGCGAATGCACTTGTGTATGGGCCGGCCGCCCTCGTCCTTGTAGATATTTTTATACTGCTCGGGCACCTTAAACGGGTGATGCGACGAGGCAGTGAACACTGTGGCCATGAAAGGCTGGCTAAACTCGCCTATTTTGCGCTCCATGAATTGCAGGAATGGCTCGTCCCAAATCGCCCACATGCCGTCAAAATCCTTGTCACCCCCAAATCGGGAATCGGCATTATACTCGGTGCGACCAAAATATTGCTTATAGCCTGTGGCACGAGCAAAGGCCTCAAAACCCATCGAGCCATTTTGAGCACCATGAAAAAAGGCTGTGTAATAGCCCTTTTTGCCCAATTCACCTGCCAAGCCGGTGAGGTCGTTCATCGACGAAGGAGTGAGGAAAAAAGGTTCAATCATCATGGGAATGCTCGACAAAACCGAGGGCATGGCATCGATGCTCTTGCGCCCGTTGGCAAAGGTGTATTGAAAAGTTGTGGCGTGAGTGAGCAACGAGTCGGTAAAAGGGGTGTAGCCCTTGTAACGGCCACCCTCAAGGTTGGGATTAAGGCTACCCACATATTCCTTGCCAAAACTCTCTATAATGATAATCACCACATTCTTGCGATTCATTTTCACGCCAGCTTGAGGGCGATGCACGGGGGTGTAGTATTGCAACATGTCGCCTTCACTATCAAAATAATGAGGCTCTTCAAACACGTTTTTGCCCATGGTGCGCAACATTGAGAAAGGCGTGTTGAGCACAATGGCGGCCTCGGTGGGGCGATTGACATATTGGTTGGCATTGCTCACCGTGATGGGGCGCACAGCATGGGCAAGACCGCCACGCATGCCACCCACCACCATGGGAGCCATCACGAGCAACGATGCCAGTTGCACGAGGTCGTAACGCCACCAAGGCAACTCTTGGCGATGCAGTCGATGACCAGTGTAAAACTTCCACAACGCCACAATGAGCACAACGCCCACCAGCACAAGATACCAGTGGTTCAACATTTCGGTAGCAACAATGCCACCCAAGTTGCTCTCGTGGCTAAACTCGCTAAACACGCTGCTGGTTGTGCGCCTCGATGTGTATTGAAAATACACGCAGTCGGCAAGATTCATCACCACGGCAAGGCCACACACCACCACATAGAGCCACTTGCACACCTTGTGATACAGGGGCATCTCCTTGACATGCAAAGGCATCAACATGAGCACAATGTAGAGCACAAGGCTATACATGATGGCCGAGCTGTCAAATAGAAAACCTCCTCTAAACATTTCGCACAGGTGCCCCAAGCTCAAGTCACCGGCAAAGGAATTGTAATTGGTGAGCAAAAAGGCAACACGGCACAAAAAGTAGACCACATAGGCAAGTGCCAAGTTGAGCAACACTGCCACCAGCGGTGCCAACACCGAGTTCATCACTTTTTTTCTTATATCACAAAATTTCATGAACATGGAATGTTATTGAACCACTACAATTTTTGTTTAAACCACAGCTGAAGCAAGGGATCGGAGAGAGAATAGCAACGGCCATTTTGAGTGAGCATATCGGCTTCCAATAGCTTTTTCACTGCATGCTGCACCGAGCTTGGCGACTTGAGATGATGACGCTTCACAAAGGCTGCTCCAGTGATAGCAGTGGCCTCGCCCTCGGCAGCTATGGCATAGAGCACCTCCTTTTGTTGCTCACTCACAAAGGCAAGTTGCTGTCGCAAACTGGTATCGTTTTCTTGCAGATATTTCTCAATCATGTTTTGCACCAAGGGCACATCGCAATGCTCTCCCTCGCCCATAGAGGCATAGGCATCGTGCATGATGCGTTGCACATAGAGGGTTACACCCTGAAAACTATCATAGGCCATGGCAATTGCTTGGGGTGAAATCGATTTGCCCGCTTGCTCAAAAAATTGGGTTGCCCACCGGGCATACACATTGAGTGCAATAGGGGCGAGATTGATGGTAGTGGCACTTCGATAGAATGGGCGTTTTTTGCTATTGAACATTTCATTCATAATGCGACGCTCGCTACCTGCAAAAATAAAATTGATGCCCGATGACTGCTGAATGTGACTGCGCAACAAAGCCTCAACATTTTGCTCGGGATAATAAACAATTTGTTGAAATTCATCAATGGCCACAATCACCCGTTGCTCACTCTCGTTTAAATATTGAAAAATCTCGGTGAGCGTGTATTGTGGCGATTCAATATCACCCAATTTAATGTCAAAAGTGGGCAAGTTGAGCACCGGGTCATAACTAAAACTGGCTGTGAGCGACTTGATAATTGCAGCAAAACGTTGAGTGAGTTTTTGACTCTGGCTTGCCATCGACCTAAACACGGCATTGCCCAACTCTCTAATGAACTCTCGCAACGAAGTGGTGTGCAAAATGTCTATATTGATCATCACGCTATCATTGGCCATCTCACTAAGCTCAAAACAGTGATTTATCAAGCCTGTTTTACCCACACGCCGAGGCGAAATGAGCAATACATTTTCTTGATTTTCAATACACTTTATGAGCTTTTGTGTTTCCTCGATGCGGTCGCAAAAAAACTCAGCAGGAATTTTCCCCGCCACAATAAATGGATTTCTTTTCATAGCCAATGCCCAATTGGGAGGTTTAATTGCTACAAATATACAACTATATCTCAATTATTGAAAACAAATTATTGAATTTCAATAATTGGAAACACATAATTTGCATTTTTCACCTGATTACCAAGTTATTGGTGTTCATGCGCATCATGTATTGCTGAATGAGTGCCTTGATTTCATGCTCCATGTGTTGTTGTTGCGGTAAATGCTCATTCACAAGGTTTTGCTTGAGCATGACATCGGTTTTGAAGCGATAGAATCCTGTTGTTTTGTTGCCGTCGAATTGCAACATGTAGTCGCCCTTCAGGTATTGGTAAATGCCATTGTTATAGTTAAACGCCCACGTTTGCTCGGCAGGAGTGCCCAACAAGTCGCTGCCAAAAGCCACATAGGGCTTGTCATAGCCCAACAGGTGCATGAGAGTGGGCATCACATCGGTCTGCTGTGCAATCACGTCGTCGCGCATGGCAGGCTTGAGACTACCATCGGGCGTGTAGAACATGATGGGAATGCTATATAGCCCCAAGTCGGTTTTATAGGGCGCATGCTCATTGAGGTTGGTGTGGTCGGCCACAAGCACAAAAATGGTGTTGTTATACCACGATTGGCGACTGGCACGTTCAAAGAAGCGACGCAGGGCCATGTCGGTGTAGCGCACACAGCGATAAATGGGCAATTTTCCCTCCTCCTTATACACATTTTCATAGCGTTGGGGCACCTTGTAGGGGTGATGCGAGCTGGCACTGAAGGCCCCCACCACAAAGGGCTGCTTCAGGTGCTCGATTTCATCGAGCATATACTGGAAAAAGGGTTCGTCCCAAATGGCCCATTTGCCATCAAAGTCGTCCATGCCATGATATTTGGGCGAGCGGCAATATTCATTAAGCCCAAAATAGCGTTGAAAACCAATTGAGTGGGCAAAGGCACTAAATCCCATCGAAATGTTGTGACCTCCATGGAAAAATGCACTGCAATAGCCCATAGCCTCAAGCATGCGTGGCACACCGCTCACATCGTTGAACGATGCCGGAGTGAGAAAGAAAGGCTCTACCATCATGGGAATACCCGACAAAACCGAGGGCATGGCGTCCATCGAAATGCGGCCGTTGGCATAGCTATACTTGAAAGTGAGGCTCTTGGGCACAAGCGAGTCGATAAAGGGCATGTAGCCCTTGTAGTTGCCACCTTCAAGTTCACGGTTAAAAGCACCAATATACTCCTTGCCCATGCTCTCAACAATGAGTATCACCACATTTTTCTTGCCCAAGGTGTGCTCATCGGGCTCGGGGGTGATGATGGGCACATAGGTCTTCTTCATCTCGGCCTCACTCATGTAGTGAGGGGTGACAAAAGGTTTCTTGCCAATGCTGCGTATCATTGAGAAAGGCGTGTTGAGCACCACAGTGCCCTCGATGGGGCGGTTCACATATTGGTTGGCGTTGCTGATGGTGATGGGCCTTGTGCCAGCTGTGGCACTACCCCTAATGCCAATGATTGCCAAGGGGGTGAGCACAACAAGGCATGCCACCTGTGTCGCATAGTAGTGCCACCCGCGTTTCCACACATGGCGGTAGGGCATCACATAACCCTCCCACAAGAGGAGCACACAAAACATGAACACCAGCAGCAGATACCAGTGGGTAGCCAATTCGCCCATGATGATTGATGAAATGTTGTTTTCGTTGGCAAATTCACTAAACACCGTGACTGTGGAACGGCGACCCGTGTATTGCACATACACCGAGTCGATGAGATTGGAAGCCACTCCCACAAGATTGGTCACCACAAAGAGCCACCTGAGCACACGATGAAATGTTGCAGTCTCCTTGACCCACAACGGGAAAAGCATCAACACAAGATAAAGTGCATTGATGTAAAGCAATGCCGAGGTGTCAAACACAAGCGCACCCTGCAACATGTGTCCAGCAAGCGACCACGACATGTGGGGCGCAAAAGTCGACCAATTAACAAGAAAAAAAACAATGCGCGTGAGCATAAACACGGCATAGGCCATGGCCATGTTGCCCACGGCAGCTCCTATGGTGGTGTACTTAAGTTGAGACAATTTCATAGCTTCAATATTTTTTTTGAGAGAGGGAGATTTCGATTGATTGCTAAGCATATACCAGCACGGCAAATGCCAAATAAGAGAGCCATGCCACAATGAGTAGCACCCACGACACCTCGGGGCGGTCGCGATGGGTGTAATGGGCAAGATAGCCCACTGCTATGGCAAAAACCGGCATAGCAAGCATTAAAAAACGCTCGGTGCCCGTGTCAAAGTGATCGACACGCGTCATCATCACAGGCCACAACAACACTGGCAACATGGTGATGAGCGTCAATAGGTTGAATTTTTTATTATTCATGTGCTTTCCTCCTCGTTTTCATTGCTTCATTGCTTCACTGCTACAATAGGGGCTCACTGCCATTTCAACATATCGTCGATGATGTCGCGATTGTTGCACAGCCGTGGAATTTTGCGCTGTCCGCCCAATTTGCCAGTGGTGGCAAGCCAATCATCAAATAGCCCACTACGGGCCACTGTGAGCGAGGGGCGGGCAAGAAATATATCGCCCTTGCGCTTGGCCTCATAGTCGCTATTCACCATCATGAGACGCTCATCAAGCTCGTGCATGAAAGTGTCAAGATGTGCAGGTTCACGAGCAAACTCAATGAGCCACTGGTGACGGCCCTTGCCTTGCTCGCCGGCATAGACCGGGGCGGCAGTGTAGTTGAGCACCTGTGCGCCCGTGATGGCAGAGGCGTGGGCAATGGCATCGTCGGCATTGTGCACCATGAGTTCTTCGCCAAAGGCATTGATAAAACTGCGCGTGCGACCGGCAATCTTGATTTTCACAGGGTGGGTTTGCTCAATGGTCACAGTGTCGCCTATGCGGTAACGCCACAAGCCATTGCAAGCAGTAATCACCAGTTCATAGGTGTGGCCTGCCTCCACCTCCCACACAGGATACACCTCGGGCATTTCATTGTCTACTTCCTCAATGGGAATAAACTCATAGAACACGCCCACATCGAGTAGCAATAGCATGGCAGTCGACTCCCAATCGCTTTGCACGGCAAAGAAACCCTCGCTGGCGTTGTAGGTATCAAGAAAGTGCATCTTGCTCATGTCGCACAGCTTTTCATATTGCTCACGATAGGGGCCAAAGGCTATGCCACCATGAAAAAACACCTCAAGATTGGGCCACACCTCATGAATGCAACTTGCCCCCTTGCGCCTCATCACCTCCTTAATCACGGTGAGAAACCACGAGGGCACCCCCGATAGGTTGGTGACATTCTCGTTCATGCTCGCCTCTACCAGTGCAGGCAGTTTCTCGTTCCAGTCTTCCATGAGCGCAATGCTCTTGCCGGGCACACGAAAAAAGCCGGCAATGGGGTTGATGTTGTTGATGAGAGTGGCACTCAAGTCGCCCACATGGGTGCCGGGCTTCAAGTTCAGCTCATTGGCAAAACTGCCTCCCAAAATCAAGGCTTTGCCTGCAAAAAGACGGCTATCGGGATTGAGATTGAGATAGTGGGCCACCACATCGCTTGCCCCTTGATAGTGATTGAGTCGCAGGGCATCGGCAGTGATGGGAATATACTTGCTCTTGCCACTCGTGCCCGACGACTGAGCAAAATGAAACGTTTTGCCGGGCCACAGCACACCAGCCTCGCCATCAACCATGCGCATGATTTGGGGGCGCAGGTTGTCGTAGGTGTAAAGGGGCACTGTGCTTGCCCACTGCTGATAGGTGCGTATTTTTGAAAAATTATATTTGCGCCCAATCTCGGTGAGCGATGCCTTCTCGATGAGTTTCACCAGCTCACCCTGCTGAATAGCGTGGGCATATTCTTGATAGCGCAACTGCTCATAGAGCCGTGACGTGAAATATCGGCGGGCAAGTGGTGTGAAATTAATCATCGTTGTGTAGAGTCAGTGTTTTTAAAATTGGGCTTGAATTTACAAATTTACATAAAATCCCCCCACAAGTTCAACCCCATAGTTCCATTTTAGTGAGGTGGGCCACAAGCTGTGACACAGCGCGACCACGGTGAGAAATCGCATTTTTTTCGATAGCCGACATTTGGGCAAAAGTGCGACCATCGCCCTCGGTGGGCATGAAAATGCTATCATAGCCAAAACCGCCAGTGCCACGACGCTCCTCCATGATCAAGCCCTCAACCTTGCCTTCAAATAGATGCAGCTTGTCGCCAACGAGCAATGCCACTGCTGTGCGGAAACGTGCTGTGCGCCCATCTCGCGCCACTCCGCTCAGTTTATCGAGCACTTTGTTGATATTGGCTTCGCTATCGTGACCCTCGCCGCCGGCATAGCGCGCACTATACACGCCCGGTTCGCCACCCAAGGCATCAATTTCAAGCCCTGTGTCGTCGCTAAAGCAGTCGTAGCCATAGTGTTGCTTCACATATCGAGCCTTCAACTCGGCATTGCCTTCAAGGGTAGTGGCCGTTTCGGGAATATCATCGTGACAGCCAATTTCATTAAGGCTCAACACTTTGAATTGATCGCCCACCATTTCACGCAATTCTTGCAACTTGTGGGCATTGTTGGTAGCAAACACAATCTCTTTCATCTCGCTCTACAATCAATAACAAATCACACCAATTAAACCAATTGATTATTCAATATTCTTACATTTGCTTAATTGGTGCAACTTGTTGTTTTAAAACTTATTATACAACCACGTTTACAATTTTGTTGGGCACCACAATCACCTTTTTAGGGGTCTTGCCATCGAGCCACTTTTGAGCAGCCTCGTGAGCAAAGGCAAGGCGTTGCACCTCGTCTTTATCGGTGCCAGCTTCTACCTCAATATTGTAGCGAGGTTTGCCATTGTAGAGCACTGTGTATTTCACGGTCGACTCCTTCAAGTAATCTTCGTTGAACTTGGGCCATTGAGCGTCGCACACAGTGGTGTTGTGCCCCAGTACATGCCACAATTCTTCGCAAATGTGAGGAGCAAATGGAGCTAAAATTGCAATGAAATCTTCAAAAACAGCCTTGCTACTACACTTCATGGCGTGCAACTCATTGGCACAAATCATGAAGGCGGCCACACTGGTGTTGTAGCTCAACACCTCGATGTCGGCAGTCACCTTCTTGATGAGCTTGTGGAGCGATTTCAAAGCCTCGGCCGATGGTTGCTCATCGGTGAGACGCAACTTGTCGCCCTCCCACACGAGGTTCCACAATTTTTTCAAGAAGCGGTTCACACCATCAATGCCATTGGTGTCCCAAGGCTTGCTGGCCTCAACAGGTCCCAAGAACATTTCATAGAGGCGCAAGGTGTCGGCACCATAGCGGCTCACAATGTCGTCGGGGTTCACCACGTTAAACATCGACTTGCTCATTTTCTCGATAGCCCAACCACAGATGTATTTTTCTTTTTCAAGAATGAACTCGGCATCTTTAAATTCGGGTCGCCAAGCCTTGAAAGCCTCAATGTCGAGCACATCGCCATGCACAATGTTCACATCAACATGAATGGGTGTTACCTCATATTCATCTTTGAGGTTGAGCGACACAAACTTGTTGGTGTCTTTAATGCGATACACAAAGTTGCTGCGCCCCTGAATCATGCCTTGGTTAAAGAGTTTTTTGTAGGGCTCCGGCTCACACACATAGCCATAGTCGTAGAGGAATTTATTCCAAAAACGGCTATAAATCAAGTGACCTGTAGCGTGCTCGGTGCCACCCACATAGAGGTCGACTTGTCGCCAATATTCATTGGCTTCTTTGCCCACAAGAGCCTCGGTGTTGTGAGGGTCCATGTAGCGCAGGTAGTAGGCACTCGAACCTGCAAAACCGGGCATCGTGTTCAATTCCAGTGGCCGGCCATTGGCAGCGACCCAGTTTTTGGCACGACCCAGTGGGGGCTCACCATCTTCGGTGGGCAAAAATTTATCGACCTCGGGCAACTGCAAGGGCAACTCGCTCTCGTCGAGAGTTTGGGGTTGATTGTCTTCGTCAAAATAGATGGGGAAAGGCTCGCCCCAATAGCGTTGACGGCTAAAGATAGCATCGCGCAGGCGATAGTTCACCTTCACCTTGCCCAGGCCGGCTTCTTCAATAAACTTCTTGGTTTTGGCAATAGCTTCCTTCACCTGCAAGCCATCGAGCTGCAACATGTCGTTGCTCGAATTCATCATCACACCATCTTTGGCATCAAAACTCTCCTTGCTCACATCGGCACCCTCAACAAGGGGAATGATGGGCAGGTCGAAATGCTTGGCAAAGGCATAGTCTCGGCTATCGTGAGCCGGCACTGCCATGATAGCACCTGTACCATAGCCTGCAAGCACATAGTCGCTGATGTAGATGGGTATATTTTTACCAGTCACGGGGTTCACAGCATAGCTGCCACTAAACACACCCGACACTTTTTTCTCGATGAGGCGTTCACGCTCGGTTTTGTGCTTCACCTCGTCGAGATAGCGATTCACTGCCTCTTGCTGCTCGGCAGTGACCACCTTGGCCACATATTCGCTCTCGGGGGCAAGCACCATGAAGGTAACGCCAAAAATAGTATCGGCACGAGTGGTGAAAATGAGCAGTTGCTCATCGCTTCCCACCAGCGAGAAACGCATCTCGGCACCCTCGCTGCGACCAATCCAGTTGCGTTGCGTCTCTTTAATTGAGTCGCTCCAGTCTACTGTGTCGAGGTCGTTGAGCAATCGGCCGGCATAGGCACTCACACGCAAGCACCACTGGCTCATCATCTTTTGCTCCACAGGATAGCCACCACGCAACGACACGCCCTCGCTCACCTCATCGTTGGCAAGCACGGTGCCCAGCTTAGCACACCAGTTTACCATAGTGTTGCCACGATAGGCAATGCGATAGTCCATCAAAATGTTTTCCTTTTGCACCTTGCCATAGGCGTTCCACTCTTGAGCAGTGAAATTGTAGTCCTCGCCACAGGCAGCATGGCAACCCTTGCTACCATTTTGCTCAAAGTGAGCCACCAGCTCATCGATGAGGCAAGCCTTGTTGAGTTGAGTGTTATAGTAGCTCTTGAACATCTTGATAAATGCCCATTGAGTCCATTTGTAATATTTAGGGTCGCAGGTGCGCACCTCACGATTCCAGTCATAGCAAAATCCAATTTTATCGAGTTGCTCGCGATAGCGGGCAATGTTTTGCTCTGTGGTCACTTCGGGGTGTTGACCGGTTTGAATGGCATATTGCTCAGCAGGCAATCCATAGGCATCATAGCCCATGGGGTGCAACACATTGAAACCCTGTTGACGCTTGTAGCGAGCAAAAATATCGCTTGCAATATAGCCCAGTGGGTGACCCACATGCAAGCCCGCTCCACTGGGATAGGGGAACATGTCGAGCACATAATATTTGGGACGCGAAGCATCGATTTGCGACTCATAGGTGTGATGTTCACGCCAGTATTGTCGCCACTTGTTTTCAATTTCCTTAAAATTGTAATCCATTGTATGATAGAATGTGTTGTTGATAATTCACTAAATTTCCACAAAGTTACACAAAATACCCTTATCCCCTTAATATAGTAATTTAAAAACAACGAATTACACAAAAATCATCGAAACCGAGAGGCCAAGATTTTTGTGTAATTCGGTTAATTTGTTGTTCTAAACTATGAAATATCGTGTTGTGGGGTTACACGTTGATTTCGCCCACAAAGGTGGCGGGACCTGTGAGATACACATTCTTGAAGGTTAAGTTGCCATTGGGTTTCTTTTCGGGTTCAAACTCCACACTCAATCGGCTGATGCGAGCCTGCACAGCATAGCGCACCACGCCATTTTCAACGCTTTCGGGAGTGATGCCCATCATGTAGGCCGCCAGCGCAGTTGCCACAATGCCGGTTCCGCAAGCCAATGTTTCATTTTCCACGCCCTTTTCATAGGTGCGCACATGCAAAATACCCTCTTTCACCTGCACAAAATCCACATTCACACCTTCGGGGGCAAAACGCGAGTCAAAATAGCGATAGGC
The DNA here is from genome assembly GCA_947254205.1 of uncultured Prevotellaceae bacterium. Classification (GTDB taxonomy): domain Bacteria; phylum Bacteroidota; class Bacteroidia; order Bacteroidales; family Muribaculaceae; genus Sodaliphilus. Next base: position 11,516 of record CAMYCE010000007.1, on the reverse strand, counting down.
ACGGCCTTGGGCATAGACATTGGTGTGGTCGACATCGTCGACAGTTGTCACAAAGTGACGAGCACCCGTATTGAAGAAATAGGCATTGTCGCCAAATTTTTTGAGTTCGGCCACATTGCTCATCTTGAGACGCACAATGCGACTGGTGCAACCCATTTCGTCGCCATCGGGTCCGGCCTCAATCCAACTCTCATGCAAGCCATCGGGGGCCTCAAACACAAAGTGGGTTTCGTTGCTCTTGCTCGTTTGGGCGGCAAAGGCCGAGATGCAACGGCCACCATTGCCACACATCATGCCCGAAGTGCCATCGGGGTTATAAAAACTCATTTTAAAGGCACCCTTGTTGCTATTTTCAACGGTCATGAGTCCATCGGAGCCAAAGCCCGTGTGACGGTCACACAAGTGCACGATTTGCTGTTGTGTGAGTTCTACTTTGTTTTCGCGCTGATCAACGATGAGAAAATCGTTGCCTGCACCATGAAATTTGTATAGTTTCATTTTCCTCTATTGTTTTTCTAAGTTTTCTTTTATGTCTTGTAATTCTTCGGCAATGAGTCTTGCCAGCAATTTAATGCCCTGCTCAATGCGCTCCATGGTCATGAACGAGAAATTGAGCCTCATGGTGTTCAAGCCACTGCCATTGGTGTGAAAAAACGAGCCAGCAACATAGGCCACTCCAGCTTGCAGGGCACGGTCATAGAATTTCACCGAATCAAACCCCTTGGGCATAGTCAAAAACAAGAACAAGCCACCATCGGGGCGTGTCCATGTCACGCCTTGTGGCATGTGCTGCCCGAGCAAGTGCTGCATTCCCTCGCATCGCTCGCGATACAAAGCCTTGATTTTCTCGATATTCTTGTCGAGCCTGCCACTATCTATAAACTCGGTGGCAATATATTGGTCAAAAACGGGTGCACACAAGTCGAGCGACTGCTTGCACACATAAATTTGGTCTAAAATAGCAGGAGGGCCAAAAATCCACCCTACACGCAACCCCGGTGCCAAAATCTTGGAAAAAGAGCCCAAGTGCACCACATGGTCATCGTCGAGCGAGTAGATAGTGGCTATTTCCTCGCCACGATAGCGCAATTCACGATAGGGACTGTCCTCAACAATCACAAAGCCATAGTGGCGAGCCAATTGCACCAACACCTCGCGATGCTGTAGCGACAAGGTTTCGCCCGAAGGATTTTGAAAATCGGGTATCGTGTAGAGAAATTTCACCCTTTTACCCTCATTCAGGCATTTTTCAATGGCCACGGCATAACGCTGCCTGAATTGCTCAACATCGCTGCAATAGTCCACTCCCACAATCGTTGCCCGATAGGAGCGAAACGATTGAAGCGCACCCAAATAAGATGGATTGGAAGTGAGCACTACATCGCCGGGATTGATCATCACACGAGTGCACACGTCGATGCCTTGCTGCGATGAGGTTGTGACTTGAATGCGGTCGATCGCAACGCCATAGCGCCTCGACAAAGCCAAGCGCAACTCGTTGATGCCCTGTGTGGCGTTGTATTGAAACGCCTTGCTGCCTTGCGTGGCTATCACTTGCGATGCCACTTCACTCAACCCTTCAAGGTCAAAGGCATCGGCCGAGGGATAGCCTCCTGCAAAGGAATAGATTTTGCTCAAATCCACTCGCTTGAAGATGTCGCGCACCGGCGAACGCATAAACGATGCTGTGTCGCTTGAAAACAGCCCTGAGTAGTCTATCATCGCAACAAGTCTTCGAGCACGACCGAAACCGATGTTTTCTCGTCGCGATATTTCACAATCACGGGGGTGTAGATGTGAATACCCTCGGCTTGGCCGGGACCTTTGGTCACGGGTCGGCTACCTGCCACCACCACAGCACCGGCAGGCACAACGAGCTGTCCTTGATTGTTGGGACCAATGTAGCAACCCTTCACCGCATCATAAAGAGCGGTTGACTTGTTGAGCACAACTCCCGTGCCAATCACAGCATTTTCTTGAATCACAGTGCCTTCATAGATGCCACAGTTGCCACCAATAAACACGTTGTCTTCTACAATCACAGGCAAGGCTCCAATGGGCTCAAGCACACCTCCAATTTGGGCAGCGGCGGCAATGTGCACATTTTTGCCAATTTGGGCACATGAGCCCACCAAAGCATGAGAATCTACCATGGTGCCACTATCGATATAGGCACCAATGTTGATATAGGCAGGAGGCATCACAATCACCCCCTTGGCCAAATGGGCACCACAGCGCACACTGCTGCCACCCGGCACAATTCTCACACCGCTATCAATCGAAAAACGGCGCGGTGCTATCGTGTCTTTGTCAAAAAAGCTGAACATGCCCTGCGACATGTCGCACAACTCACCACAGGCAAAGCCCTTTAAAATTTCTTCTTTAACCCATGAGTTCACTACCCAACAGCCGTCTTTCTTCTCGGCTACTCGCAACTCACCACTTTCGAGGCGATTGCAAAACTCGGCAAATTCCTTTTTCATTACTCGTATAGTCCTACTACTTTTTTCATCAGTTCCATAGTCTCGGCAGTTGCTGTTGTGAGTGGCAAGCGCATTTCGGGCGTGCACAATCCAAGCAACGACAAGGCACCCTTGGCAGGAATGGGGTTGCTCTCCACAAAGCAATCTTTATACAAAGGTTTCAACTTGTTGTCAAGCACCAGTGCTTCGCCCATTTCGCCAGCCAGCAACAAGTGGGTGAGATGACTCATCATGGCAGGGGCAATGTTGGAAGCCACACTCACCACGCCTTGAGCACCACCGGCCATGAGTGGGAAAGTTTGATTGTCTTCACCACTCAACACGCTAAAGTTGGCAGGGGCATATTTCCTGATTTCGAGCACTTGATCAATGTTGCCCGATGCCTCTTTCACGCCAATCACATTGGGCAACTCGGCAATTTTGAGGGTAGTTTGGGCTGCCATGTTGGTGCCAGTGCGCCCGGGCACATTATACACCACAATGCCCTTGCTGGTCGACTCGGCCACTGCCTTGAAATATTCATAGAGACCAGCTTGTGTGGGCTTGTTGTAGTAGGGCACCACCACAAGAAAAGCATCGGGCCCAAAAGGCTCAAGCATCTTGATATTGGCAATGGTGCTGTTGAGCGAGTTGGTGCCACAACCCACCACTATGGGGCGACCTTCACACAATTCCTTGGTGATGGTCACAATTTTCTTTTTCTCGTCGTCGACAAGACAAGGAGTTTCGGCAGTCGAACCCAGTGGCACAAGAAAGTCGATGCCACGGTCGATTTGACGTTTCACCATCAGGCGATAGGCCTCATAGTCTACTGCACCATTCAAGAAAGGGGTCACCAAAGCGGTGCCACAACCTTTCAACAAGAAATTATCTAACATAAATCTCTATCGTTTTTTTTAGTGTTTTATTTCAATCGTTTTAAAAATAGTTCCTTAAACTCATATACACCAGTGGCAAGTTGCTCGGTCATGGTGGCAGCAAGCACCGAGCCATCGGCAAATCCCTTGCGCGAGAAAGCCTCGTGCTCAATGGTGATGCGGTCGCACATGCCCTCAAAACCCACTGTGTGTGTGCCGGCAATCTCACCCACACGCACCGAGCTGATGGCTGGCAATGTGCCCATGCCTCGCTCCACATCGTGGGCAAGCGTCTTGGCAGTGCCACTTGGGGCATCGAGCTTGTGAATGTGGTGCTTTTCAACAATATAGGAGCTGTAGCCACCCGACTTGGCGAGCAGGCTGGCAACAAGCTCAACAGCTGCCGAGGTCACATTCACTCCCACCGAGAAGTTGGAAGCCCAAATGAGCGTGGTGCCTGCTTGCTTGAAAGCGGCAAACACCTCGTCGCTCATGTCATACCAACCAGTGGTGCCCACCACCACCGCCTTAAACTTGCGAGCAAGCACTCCATAGTTGTGCCTGAAAGCATCGGGGGTAGTAAAGTCGATGCACACTGCATCACGAGCCACAGCATCGTCGAAGGTGGCCACATCTTGGGTAACGCCTGCACAAGCTATATTTTTCTCGGCAAGTGATTGCTCAACCATCTTGCCCATTTTGCCATATCCGCTAATTACTACTTTTATCATATATCATTGCTTTATTGAATTTCTTCTCTTTTTTATTGAACACCAGTAATGGCTTTATACATAGCCACATATTGCTCACTTGCCTTTTCAAGCTCGCTCAAGAGCACACACTCGCCGGGCTGATGTGCCACAAGAATAGAACCTGCGCCACACAGTGCCCGATGCTTAAACCCCGTCAGCCGAGGAGCATCGCTACCAAATGCCACCGTGGTGGTTTCAAAATCTGGCAAGGTGAAGTAGCTCATGGGCGTGTCGCCACCCAAAGCCTCAATCGCGATATAGTCGCGCCTCAATTGTTGCATCACCTGAGTCACCATGGCATCACTTGCCGCTGTGGTGCGAAAATATAGGCGAAAATGAACCTGTGGGCTCAACACATTTTGCGCATTGTTGCTCTCCAGCTTGCCAATGTTGTAGGTTGTGTCGCCCATCACAGGGTCGGGGGTAAACTCCACTGCTCGCAACTCATTGATGAAATCGACAAAACGCTCAATAGCACTCACTCCCTGCTGTGGATAGCCAGAGTGGCAACTCTTGCCCATGATGGTCACATCAAAGCACTTAGTGCCCTTGCTGGCAGTCACCATTTTGCCATCGGTGGGCTCACCCACTATCACATAGTCGCCACCTGCACAGTCGCGTGTATAGGCTTTAGCCCCCCATGAGCCAGTTTCTTCACCGGCAAGCAAAAGCAAGGCAAAGTTGCTATAGCCCTCTTGCTCAAGCTGCTTGCAAGCAGCTATCATAGAGATGATTTGCCCCTTGGCATCGCAACTGCCACGACCCTTGATGAGCAAGTCGCCATGGGGCTTCTCAATGAATTGCGGAACAATATAGGGTGGCACAGTGTCGAGATGAGTGCAAAAGAAAACTTGAGGATTATCGCCCCACTTCAACAGCAGGTTCACAGTGCCATCGCCCACCTCGTGGGTCTCGACACTGCAATTCAACAGCTCGGGCAAGCGCTCAACAAGAAAACACGCGAGTTCACGCTCGCTACCCGATGTGGAATCGATGCGCAATATTTCATCAAACAGCTCAATGTCGATAATATTCTCAATGTTTAGTGGCATTTTAGGCATGGGGTTGCTTTGGTTATAAGCACACAAATTTCAACAATAATCCCGACATTTACAAATTTTTTTTCTGTCGATCCATTTTAATGGCTATGTAGAGATGTTGCATGCATCATCTCTACATAGCTCATATACCAATATTTGGAACTCTTGTAGAAAAAAGCCTGCCACATCTTGTTTTGTGATGGGCGGGCTTTTATTTGGGAGGCACTGCTTCGTGGGAGTGCCCAATGAGGTGAGCCTTAAAGCATGGCTTTGATGGCTTCTTCAATCTTCTTGATGTCGAATGTGGGTTCATAACGCTCCACCACATTGCCTTCTTTGTCGATGAGGAACTTGGTGAAATTCCACTTGATGTCGGGATTGGAGGCATAGTTGGGGTCGGCTGCGCTGAACTTATCAATCAAAATTTTGCCAATGCGATGATTGGGGTCAAAACCTTGGAAACCCTTTTGAGCCTTCAAGAAGGTGTAGAGAGGCAACTCATTCTCGCCATTCACCTCTATTTTCTTGAACTGAGGAAACTCAGTGCCAAAGTTGAGTGTGCAAAACTCGTGAATCTCCTCTTCGGTGCCGGGAGCTTGCTGGCCAAATTGGTTGCAAGGAAAATCAAGAATTTCAAGTCCCTTGTCTTTATAGGCCTTATAGAGTGCTTCGAGCTCTTCATATTGTGGAGTGAAACCGCAACGTGTGGCAGTGTTAACTATGAGCAAAACTTTGCCCTTGTACTCGCTCAGTGAAACATCGTTTCCCTTACGATTTTTCACAACAAAATCATAAACGTTTTGTGCCATGATAGAATGAATATTTAAAATGAATAATAGGGCTATCAACCCGTATTTGAGTTTTTGAACAATCATTATTAATATAGATTAGAATTTATTTTTAAAATCTATTGCTTTTTATTTTGATGTATATGGGCTGTTAATTGTGGTGATAACTTTTTGAGCAAATACTTGTTTTTAAACTTATTAATGTTTCTACTTGTGTTATTAAGAGTCTATTAACAAGCTTTTGTTTTGATTATTAGTGCTTTTGCTACTTTATTAACAACCTGTTGACAACATGCAAAGTTAATAAATAAATTGTTTATTTGCTCTTAAAAAGTGTTGAAAATGCTGTTCAAAATATTGTATTAACTATAGGCTAACTTTTTTGCATTCAGCTAAAAATTAATTAAGCCCAAGTGTTTTTAAAAAGTCAAGTGTAATTGAGTGTTTTTTATTAGAAATTTATTGTCACTTTTTCCACAAGTTATTAACAGGTTGTTAACAGCTATTTTCTTGGGAAATTATCATTAACTTTGTGGAAAATAAAAAAAAAGTAATGAAGAAAAAATCGATGCTCGACTTGCACCGTGTGACTGCCGAGGAATTTCGCAAAAGCGATAAAATTGCGGTTACTGTTGTGCTCGACAATGTGCGTAGCGAGATGAATGTGGGTAGTGTGTTTCGCACTGCCGATGCCTTTTTGATTGAGCACATTGCCCTGTGTGGCATCACCGCCCGGCCTCCCATGCCCGAAATTCACAAAACGGCACTTGGGGCCGAAGATAGTGTGGAGTGGAGCTATCATGAGAGCACAGTTGAGGCCATTGAGCAATTGCGCGAGCGTGGCTATGTGGTGTGCAGCATCGAGCAGGTGCATGGCAGTGTGAGCCTTGAGCAGTTTACTGTTGACCCTGAAAAAAAATATGCCATCATTTTTGGCAATGAAGTGAAGGGTGTGTTGCAAGAGGCTGTTGATGCAAGCAATTGTTGCATCGAGTTGCCACAATTTGGCACCAAGCACAGCCTGAACATTGCCAACACGGCCGCCATTGTGATGTGGCACTTTTTTGGTGCATTAAAGCTGCAACGATAAAAAACATTGATCAAGAGTATAAAAAAAATAGATTATAAAGTTTTAGACAGAGAGATAGAGCTATGGAGTCGATAAAAAAAATATTTAAAATAGGGCATGGGCCATCGAGTAGTCACACGATGGGGCCACGCTATGCTACCGAGCGTTTTGTGAAGCGTGTTGGCCAACTTGTGGAGGCACAACCCGCCCTCAAGGGGGTTGGAAAATTTGAAGTCACGCTCTATGGCTCGCTGGCGGCAACAGGACGTGGCCACTTGACCGATGTGGCTATCAACGATATTTTAATGCCACTTGCCGAGACCGAAATCATTTGGCACCCCGATGTGTTTTTGCCTTTTCACCCCAATGGAATGAAATTTAGAGCTTTATCGGTTGGTGGTGATGTGATTGATGATTGGACAATCTATAGCGTGGGTGGTGGTGACCTTGCCGAAGAGGGGCAGGTGAGCCAGCGCAAGCAAATCTATGACATGAGCACCATTGCCGACATTGAAGCTTGGTGCCAGCAACATGGTAAAACCTATTGGGAATATGTAGACGAGTGTGAAGACGATGACTTGTGGGACTACTTGAAACGAGTGTGGGAAACGATGAAGGCCTGCATCAAGCGCGGTCTCGACGAGGAGGGCGTGTTGCCTGGCCCGTTGGGAGTGCGTCGCAAGGCAGTGAGCTACAATGTGCGTGCCCAAGGCTATTCGGGCAGTTTGCGCAGTCGTGGCTTGGTCTATTCCTATGCTCTTGCCGTGGGCGAGGAAAATGCTTCGGGTGGCGAGATTGTAACAGCTCCCACTTGTGGCAGTTGTGGCGTGTTGCCGGCAGTGCTCTATCACATCTACACGATTAAGGAATTTAGCGAGCGTCGCATTTTGCGAGCACTTGCCACTGCAGGCCTTTTTGGCAATGTGGTGAAAAATAATGCTTCGATTTCGGGTGCCGAGGTGGGTTGCCAAGGCGAGGTGGGCGTGGCTTGTGCTATGGCCAGTGCAGCAGCAGCTCAGCTATTTGGTGGCACACCCACTCAAATCGAGTATGCCGCCGAGATGGGGCTTGAACACCACTTGGGGCTCACTTGCGACCCCATGTGTGGCTTGGTGCAGATTCCCTGCATCGAGCGCAATGCTTTTGCAGCCGCTCGTGCTCTCGACTCCAATCTTTTCTCATCGTTTAGCGATGGCACCCATCATGTGAGTTTCGACAAGGTGGTGGCTGTGATGAAGCAAACGGGTAAAGACTTGCCCTCGCTCTACAAAGAAACCAGCGAGGGTGGACTTGCTGTGTTTTAGTTAAAAGAAGAAAAAACAGTTTTTTTTTCACTTGCAACAAGTAAACCCCATATTGCAACTTCACAAGCAGCGACAACTGCTTGAGATCGAGTATGAAGCCGAAAAGGCCGAATTTTGCCGGCAAACCGAGACTCAGGGCATTGCTCGCAAGGTGAAACGTGGCGATTGCTGGTATCCGTTGCGTGTGGGGCGCAACTACTATAATTCTCTCAATCAGCTTGTGGTTGAGGTGGTGCGTGATGCCGACGACGAGATGGAGCACAATTTTGAATTTGGCAGGCAAGTGATGTTTTTTGGCATTAACTATCAAGACGATATTCACTATTTGCCAATAAGTGCCACCGTGAGCTATGCCGAGGCTTCTCGCATGGTGATTGTGGTGCCCGATGCCACTGCAGTGTCGCAATTGATGGCTATCGACCGCTTGGGGGTGCAGTTATCATTTGACGAAACCACCCACCGCCTCATGCTTGCAGCCCTCGACCGTGTGGCACGTGCCCAAGGCAACCGCTTGGCACAGTTGCGCGACATGTTTTATAATCGCTCTAAAACCGAGCAATTCACTTTTGCTCTCATGCGATTTCCGTGGCTCAATGCCACCCAAGAACGTGCCGTGAATGAAGTGTTGCGTGCCAAAGATGTGGCAGTGGTGCATGGTCCACCCGGCACTGGTAAAACCACAACACTGGTCGAGGCAATTAGCGAAACTTTGCGCCGCGAAACGCAAGTGCTGGTGTGTGCCCAAAGCAACATGGCTGTCGATTGGATTAGCGAGCGATTGGTCGACCGTGGCATTGAAGTGCTGCGAGTGGGCAACCCCACAAGGGTGAACGATAAAATGCTGGGATTCACCTATGAGCGACGATTTGAAGCTCATGAACTATATCCACAATTGTGGGCAGTGCGCAAGGCAGTGCGTGAAATGCATGCTCGCCGCCGGCGGGGTGGTGAGCGTGGCATGCACGACAAGTTGGATAGGCTCAAGAGCCGTGCAACCGAGCTTGAATGTGCTATCAATAACGACCTTTTTGCTCATGCGCGTGTCATTGCTTGCACGCTTGCTGGCAGTGCCAGCCGTGTGCTCGATGGCATGAAATTTGCCACCTTGTTTATCGACGAGGCTGCTCAAGCTCTTGAAGCGGCATGTTGGATAGCCATTGCCAAAGCATGCAGGGTGATATTGGCAGGCGACCACCACCAGTTGCCCCCAACCATCAAAAGTGTTGAAGCACTGCGTGGTGGGCTCGACAAAACCCTCATGGAGCGCATTGTGCAGTGCAACCCGCAGGTGGTGACATTGCTCACAATGCAATATCGCATGAACGATGCCATCATGCATTTCTCGAGCCACTGGTTCTATGACGGGCAAGTTGAGAGTGCTCCCGAGGTGAGACATCGCAGTATTCTCGACTTTGACACCCCTATCGAGTGGATCGACACCAGCGACAAAGATTTTAAAGAAGAATTTGTGGGCGAAAACTTTGGGCGCATCAATCGCGACGAGGCTTTGCTCACCCTCTCGATTCTGCAAGACTATTTCAACAAACTGGGCACCCATCATGTGCTCGATGAGCGCATTGATGTGGCTATTATTTCCCCCTATCGGGCGCAAGTGCAATTTTTGCGCCGACTCATTAGAAACACCCAATTTTTGCGCCCTTTTCGACATCTCATCACGGTCAACACAGTCGATGGTTTTCAAGGGCAAGAACGCGATGTGGTGCTCATCAGCCTTGTGCGAGCCAACGATGCTGGCAACATTGGCTTTTTGAGCGACTTGCGTCGCATGAATGTGGCCATTACCCGTGCCCGCATGAAGCTCATTGTGCTGGGTGACAGTGCCACCATGACCCATCACCCCTTCTACAAGCAACTGCACCTCTACATTCAATCGCTCCAATCTCCCCAACTTTGAATGATGACATGGATATTGATAGAAAATGAAATAGAATTAAAAGACTGAATATAATTTATTGATTACTTTTGTAAGTAATATGACGAAGAAGATTGTTTGTGGCGCATTGGCAACCATCAAAAGTATTCGCTCCACTACCTAAGAAGTGGAGCGAATAGTTGTGTGATGCCGTAACCGCAAGAATGGCATCATATCATAATTGGAGATAATCATAAAAAAAAAGAGGGTGTATCTAAACATTGCGTTTTATGATACATCTCCTCTTTTTTTTGATACATCTTAATTATTCTTGACCCTTGTTGTCTTCATCAACATCTTGATAGAAAATAGCGGGTTGTCCCATCGACACGGCTGCTTTGATGATTTTTTTGCCTTTTTGGAACATGGGGGCTGGCTTATTGTCGACATCGGTCAAGACCTTGCTATAGCCCACAAAGGGATAACGCTCTTTGAGAAATTCTACAACATTGTGCTTTTTAAAGGCTTCGGCAGTTTTAAAGGTGATGATGGCTTGTTTCATATAATCCTTGGGAGTGTGATAAATGTAGAGCGCATTGGCAAGCCCTTCGGTTTTATCTTTAAAGACAATGAGTGAGTCGGTTTCGCCAAATGGCATCGAATATTTATATTCACGCTTTTCATAGTCAAACACAGCCTTGCGTGTGGTTGATTTGGGCTCATAGAGGGGTTCTGCAAAGCTTGTGTAGCGAGGTTTCACCTCGATGATGCCCTTGAGGGTTGAGCTGCCTTGAGTGATAGTATATTGTGTTTTGCCCACCAGTCCGGCAGTGATCATGCCCTCGGGCGAAATTTTGGCCACCAATGTGTCTTTTACTGTAATCACAAGTGCACTGCCATCGCGACCATTGAATTCGAGCTGATGGGTGTCGTTGTGAAACAAGGCAACGCTGTCTTGCCCGGGAGTTTTGAATTCAAGCCCTTTTTTCTCGTCTTCGCTACTGCAACTTGCCATTGCTCCCATGAGCAAAGTTGTGATGGCAACAAGTGCCAATGATTTGAAAGTTTTTGTCATAACTCTGTTTTGTTAAGATTTATAAAATGGTATATTGCGCATGAAATTTAATGTTGCACAAATTTATAAACAAAATTCCACAACGGCAATAGCTCTGCCTGTGTGTGGCATGCTGTTTCTTTGATTTTTATTTCTACATTGTTATTCGGCTTTAGTGTGCCTTTCTAATTGTTCAATCCTTCCAGAAATCGGTTTAACCCTTTTGGGGGCTTATTATTAGTTTTTTGTTGCTGTCTCTTATACACATCTCCGAGCCCACGAGACAAGAGGCAATC
>CAMYCE010000006.1 GCA_947254205.1 uncultured Prevotellaceae bacterium | reverse complement strand
GGCATGCACAAAAGGAAATATTTGCCCGTGTAGGCAACACAATGGGGCTTGAAACGCTTTCTTTACTATTGGGGAGTATGCCAAAGATGAGGAAGATTAGCGAGATATTGAGCAAAGACCGCAAAGGGTGGACGCTGACAGATTACCGTAAATATGCCCCCAATGAACTGATGAAGAACCCGAAACTATATGCGGAACTTATAGATAAAGAAAACACAATCTCAGGAGGGGGAAACGGTGGCAAGCATACACTTGACTATCTCCGAAAGCATAACCCCGAATATCTAAGAGAACACCCCGAAGAATACGAGAAACTATTGTCAAACATTTAATTCAAAGAATATGGCACTAAACAAACAAATTTGGATAAGCCAAATCAAGGAAGGGTTTTATCCTGAAAGAAGTTTCCTTAACAAGGTTGAAGATTTTACCGACTTGGTGGATAATGATATGCTTCATTTTCCATCTGCCGGTATTGACCCAAAGGTATTGATAAACAACAGTACATACCCAATTAAGATTGTTGGGCGTGAGGATGAGGACAACGCTATCGTACTTGATAAGTTCGAGACGGAAAACACACTTGTCCGTCGTCCTGATGCAATCGAGTACAGTTACGACAAATTGGACAGTGTTATCAGGCAACACCGTTCCACATTGCAAACCACAACGGCGCGCAAGGCCGCCCACGCTTTTGCGCCAAGCAAGGATACAAACGAGACACCTTTAGTACTTACCACAGGCGCAGCGGCAAGAGGGCGCAAGCGCATAACGTTCGAAGATTTGTTGGCATTGAAAGAACGTTTTGACGATGCTTTAATACCGTTGGAAGACCGTTATATCATCTTGCACCCACGGCACGTTACGGACTTGCTGCTTGAGGACGTGAAACTGTTTAAAGAACTGACGGACATCAAAGACGGCGAGCCGACAAAGTTTGCGGGCTTTGGCTGCTATCAGTTCCCATTCATGCCCACTTACAAAGCAAGTGGTGAGAATTGGGAAAAAGTAGCCTATAATGACGAGCAAACGCAACAGTTTGCAAGTGTGGCATTTTACGCACATGAAGTAATGAAAGCTGACGGTGAAATCTACATGTACGCCCGTTATGATGACCCCGAAGAGCGTGGAACGGTTGTCGGCTTTGACAAGCGTTTTATCGCTTTGCCTATCAGGGGAAAGGGTGTCGGGGCGATTATCAGTGCAACCGCATAACATTCTGTTTAGTGTGTTTATTTTTATCTTTGGCGGTTGTTACGCCGCCAAAGATATTTCAAGGAAACAATATAAATCAGGCTATGAACATAGTTAAAGAAAGCAATACATATAACCAAGTAAAGGGTTATGCACTTCCCAAAGGAAACTCATATAAGACACGTATTAAGGCAGTTAATGCCATTTATGACAAACATGTTAAAGATGGTGTAAGCAACCGCCATATATGGAGGGTGTATATATACCCATTGTTTGGCATTTGCGAGCGTACTTTTTATAACTATCTCAAACGTGATTTTTGAATAAATATATGAAAAATGGGCGTACGAAAAACGTATTTTTTACATAGTTGATAATCAATAGCTTACGCCTTAGAATGGCATTTGAACGCTATTCTAATTTTATACGTTTCGTTTTGTGGAGCGTTTTTCTTTACAAAAGCAAATGTTAAAGTTTACACGAGAATATAATATAACTATCTGAATATCAGTATAATACAAATGTTAAAATTTACATTGATAAGATTTTACTTTAATTTTTCCTTATAATGTAAAGCATTTTAAGTTTATTTTGCTGATATTCAGCGAATTAAGCACGCTTTCCTGTTTCTAAACAAAAGTTAAATAGATACGCTTCGTTTTATTTTTTCGGAACGTTTCGTTTTGTGGATTATATATTTGCTGTCTTGAAAAGTTTCTTGAATAGCGCAACACATAGTTGGGCTAAAATTTGTAACTTTGCACACTTTATACAATTAAACGTTAATCGCTGTGAGTCGCAAAAAAGATTTACCCCTTGTCGAAGGGCTTGAAATAACAAAAGTTGCCGCCGAAGGCAAGAGTTTGGCACGCTGGAACGACCTTGTTGTCTTTATTCCATTTGGAGCCCCTGGCGATATTGCCAATGTGAAGATTGATCGCAAGAAGCATAGCTTTGCCGAAGGACACATTATTGAGCTTGTGAAGCCCAGTGACATCAGAACAGAGCCTTTTTGCGAGCATTTTGGATTTTGTGGAGGGTGCAAGTTTCAGCACATCCCCTATGACCACCAGTTGCAATATAAGCAACAACAGGTTGAAGATGCCCTGCAACGCATCGCCAAGGTGGAGTTGCCACCGGTCAACCCCATTTTAGGTTCTGAAAAAACTCGGGAATATCGCAATAAATTGGAATTCACCTTTTCCAATAAAATGTGGCTCACTGCCGAGCAGCTGGCAAGTGGGGTAGAGTTTCCCGATCGCAATGCTGTGGGCTTCCACATTCCCAATGGTTTTAACAAGGTGCTCGACATCAAGAAGTGCTGGCTTCAAGACAATATCAACAACGAGTTGCGCCTGTTTATACGCAACTATGCCTTGTCAAAGGGCTACACTTTCTTCGACATGCGTGAAAACACGGGCTTGATGCGCATGATGATGATACGCGTTGCCTCTACCGGCGAAATCATGCTGGTGGTGGTGTTTGGCGAGGACGACAATGCCGCTATCAACGATGTGATGCACGCTATTCATGAGAAATTTCCATCAATCACCTGCTTGATGCATGTGGTGAACCTCAAACGCAACGACTCACTTGGCGATCAAGAGTTTATTCTCGACTATGGACGCGACTATATTGAGGAGGAAATGGAAGGACTCAAGTTTAGAATTGGCCCCAAGTCGTTTTATCAAACCAATTCAGAGCAAGCCTATGAACTCTACAAAGTGACGCGTCGCATGGCTCAACTCACAGGGAGCGAGTTGGTCTATGACCTTTACACAGGCACCGGCACAATTGCCAATTTTGTGTCGCGCCAAGCCCTGCAGGTGGTGGGCATTGAATATGTGCCCGAGGCCATTGAAGATGCCAAGCTCAACAGCCGTGTAAATGGCATCGACAACACGTTGTTCTATGCCGGCGACATGAAGGATATTTTGACCAATGACTTTGTTGCCCGGCATGGTGTGCCCGATGTGATGATTATCGACCCTCCTCGTGCAGGCATGCATGAAGATGTAGTGAATGTGATTTTAAATGCCGAGCCTCGTCGCATTGTCTATGTGAGTTGCAACCCTGCTACACAGGCTCGCGACTTGCAATTGCTTGACGGTAAATACAAAGTGGTTGAAATTCAGCCTGTCGACATGTTCCCCCACACGCAACATGTGGAGAATGTGGTGGCCTTAGAGCGCCGATTTTAATTCTTCAAAGGTGTTGAGGCAAGAATTATAAAAACGTCGGTCGTGACTCACTTCTCGCCCAATGAATGATGGCAGTGTGAAAGCGTAGTCTTCATTGGGCACTTCAATCTCGGCAAGAATGAGCCCTTGAAGTTGATCGTGAAACACATCGATCTCCCAGCGGTTGCCCTCGTGCATCACGATGTGGCGAGTTTTGCTCAGCACAGGTGCAGGGCACAGCTTGAGTAGCTGGTGTGCATCGCTGGCAGGAATTGCATATTCAAATTCTTCACGCGTCACTCCTTGGTTGGGGCCTTTAATGGTGATATAGCCTTGGTTGTCGCATAGTCGCACCCTCACCGTGCGCCCCTTGTCGCGAGAGAGATAGCCTTGCGCTATTTCATGAGATTGGGTGACGAGTGATTGAAAAGAAAGGTCTTTGACCAAATATTTATGTTCGATTTCAAGAGCCATTGTTGATGAGCAAGTGAGTAATGATTACATTTGCAAATGTAATTAATTTTTGATTGGCAATGAGTTTTAATTTCATTTTTTCTTCATTATCAAGAGAGCGGTTTTTGTTGTTGTTAATGCTCGCTTTGAGCATTGCACCTGCGTGGTCGCAACACTTGTTTAGAGGTGTGGTGAAAGATTCTCTTGCCAATGAGCCCATTCCCTATGCCTCTATCTATATTGAAGGCTCAACCGATGGCACTGTGGGCAGTGTTGATGGGAAATTCACGATTAATTCCCCTCAAGAAAATCTTGTAGTAAAAGTTCAAGTATTTGGGTATAAAACAAAGGAAATCAATTTGAATAGCTCTAATGATTTTACTACAATATATCTGCAAAACACATCGCGGTCGTTAGATGAAATTGTAATCATCAAGCATCGAGAAAAATATGAGAAAAAGGGCAATCCTGCCATTGCTTTCATCAATCGAGTGCGTGCCCACATGAGCAAGAGTGACCCTTTGGCAAAGCCATTTTACAGTTTTAATAAATATGAAGAAATCACCTATGGGTTGAACGATTTGGGGCAATTTGACAAAAATGCCATTACAAAAATGTTTAAAGGTGCCGACAGGTATCTTGACACATCACGCGTGACCCACAAAGTGATTTTGCCTGTGTCGCTCAACGAAACTTTTAGCACCGAGTATTATCGCAACTCTCCCCGTTCTCACAAGTCGCACATTTTGGGACAAAGGCATGTGGGACTTGATGAGTCGTTTGACTATGCGAGCATCAAGACTTTTATGAACGATGCATTTCGCGAAGTTGATATTTTCAAAAATGATGTTGCACTCATGCAAAATCGATTTGTGAGTCCGCTGTCGAGTCTTGGCACAAGCTTCTATAAGTATTACTTAAACGACACTATTGTGGTTGATGGAGAGCCTTGCATTGAGGTCGATTTCTTGCCATTCAATAGCGAGTCGTTTGGTTTTGTGGGGCGCATGTATTTTCCTATTCGCGACAAGTCGATGTTCATGAAAAAGATTGTGATGAATGTGCCTCGCGCCATCAATCTGAATTATGTGGAGCGCATATTCATTGAGCAACAATTCAAAAAATCACCCAATGGCATGCGCTTGAAAACTCTCGACGACATGATAGTTGAATTTAAGGTGATAAAAGGCACGCAAGGGTTGTTTGCTCATCGCAAGACCTTGTGTAGCGGTTTTAATTTTAATACACCTCAAGACCTTCAAATATTCTCAAATGCTGGAGAAACGATAGTGGAAGCCCATGCCAATCGTCATGATGATGCCTATTGGGCACAAAAACGGATTATGGGTGACTCGTCGACAACCCAGCATGTGGCAGGGTTGGTGAAAGATTTGAGAAGCTCAAAAGTGTTTCGCACCATCGAGAAAGGGGCTTTGTTGCTCTACACAGGATATGTGCCCACGAGAAAACCAAGCAAGTTCGACTTGGGACCACTCAACACGCTTGTGAGTGGCAACGAGCTTGAAGGCCTGCGATTGAGAGTGGGGGGCATGAGCACTGCGCATTTGAGTAACCATTGGTTTGGGCGTGGATATTTGGCCTATGGATTTGGTGATAAAAAAATGAAATATCATGGAGAGTGGGAATATTCTTTCAACAACAAGGCCTACCATAGTCGCGAATTTCCCATTCACTCAATTATGCTCTCCCACGACTACGACATCGACCGAGTGGGACAGCGTTATCTTTTCACCAATCCCGATAATGTTTTTCTTTTCTTAAAGCGTCAAAAAGATAACAAAATCAACTACCTGCGCAACACGAGACTCACTTATAAGTTGGAATTGCATAATGGCTTCTCACTGAAAGCACAATTAGAGCATCAACGGCACGAGGCTTCGCGTTTATTGCCCTTTATTGATGGCACGGGACGCGTGTTTCATCATTATAGCACAGCAGGGGTGGTGGCTACATTGCGCTATGCACCGGGCGAGAAATTCTATCAAACTCGTTCCAATCGTTTCCCTGTGAACATTGACAATCCCATCATCACGCTCACACAATCTTTCAAGCCTAAAGGGTTGCTTGGCAGTGATTTTGCAGTGAATCAAACCGAACTGAGCGTACAAAAGCGTTTTTGGTTCTCGGCATGGGGCTATCTTGATGCCATCATTAAAGGTGCTAAAATTTGGAGTAGGGTTCCCTATCCCGATTTGCTCATTCCCAATGCCAACTTGTCATATACCATTCAGCCCGAAAGTTTCTCGCTCATGAATGCAATGGAATTTGCATGCGACCAAAGTGTGACGTGGGACTTCACCTATTTCATGAATGGGGCTATCTTCAATTACATTCCTCTTGTCAAGAAGTTGAAGTTGCGCGAGGCAATTTCGTTTAGAGGCCTGTGGGGTGCTCTAAGCGACAAGAATTCCCCCAGTAAAAATGCCGAGTTGTTTGAGTTTCCCAGTGTCACAGGCTGTGAGGCTATGGGAAAACGGCCCTATATGGAAGTAGGGGTGGGGCTTGATAACATTCTGTCGATTTTGCGAGTAGACTATGTGTGGCGACTTTCCTACCGCGACAAGTCAAACATCGACAAGAGCGGGGTGAGAGTGCAACTTCACTTCACATTTTAGCAACAATGGTCATCAACCACACATTTAGTTAATGACCATTCTATAAGAGGTGTTTTTTTAATCGTCGGCAAATCGTTTCAAGATGTTGCCATAGGCTTCGATGCGACGATCACGCAAGAAGGGCCACCACCTGCGCACATTCTCGCTTCGCTTCATGTCTACATCAATAATGTGCTCTACTTCACGATCTTGTGGTGCTTGATAGAGGAGTTCGCCTTGTGGACCGGCCACAAAACTTGAGCCCCAAAATTTAATTCCCTTAGTTTGTCCCGATGGGTCTGGCTCATGACCAGTGCGATTCACGGTCACCACTGGCAGACCATTGGCCACGGCATGGCCACGTTGCACCGTTATCCAAGCTTCGCGTTGCCGTGCTTTCTCTTCGTCGCTATCACTGCTTTCATATCCTATTGCTGTAGGGTAGATGAGAATATCGGCTCCACGCAATGCCATGATGCGAGCAGCTTCGGGATACCATTGATCCCAACACACGAGCACACCCAGCGTACCCAGTGATGTTTTGATGGGCTCAAACCCTATGTCACCGGGAGTGAAATAGAATTTTTCGTAATAGGCAGGGTCGTCGGGAATGTGCATTTTCCTGTATTTCCCAGCAATGCTACCATCTTTTTCAAAAACTACCGAAGTGTTGTGATATAGCCCTGTGGTGCGTTTCTCAAAAAGTGATGTCACCAGCACTATGCCATGGGTGCAAGCTATCGTTGCATAGGTTGCAAGTTGGTCGTCGTGTAGCGACATTGCTAAATCAAAGTTTTGAGTATCTTCTGTTTGGCAAAAATATAGCGAGTCGTGTAGCTCTTGCAGCACAATGAGTTCGGCTCCATCTTGAGCGAGACGCGCAATTTTGTCAAGCAATTTTGCTTGATTTTGAGCAACACTTGCAGTGTTGTGTTGTTGTATAATACCTATTTTCATAAATTTAAACTATTGGCAGGAAATTGCATGGTCACGCAATGCAGTGAGCCATGTTGCTTGATGAGAGCATTGCAGTCGATACCATAGACGTGACGATCTGGGAAAGCGGTTTTGATGATAGATAGAGCCAACTCATCGAGTTTGGGTTGATTGTAGGTTGGAACCAGCACTTGATGATTCATGATGAGAAAATTGGCATAGGTAGCTGGCAATTGATAGCCTTCTTCATCAACAATGGGGGCAGGCACTGGAAGTTCCACGAGATTGAACTTTTGACCCTGAGCATTGGTGAATGTCGATAGATCTTCTTTAATCATGTCGAGAGAAGTGTTGGTGTGGCTTGGTGTTGCCGAGTTTCCATTATACAAGATGGTGTTGCAGGGGGCAAGTCGGGCCAATGTGTCGATGTGACTATCGGTATCGTCACCAGCCATTTCGCCATGATTTAGCCACAGCACTTTTTCTACACCCAACACTTTCTTAAGGTGAGCCTCGATTTGTGCTTGCGTGTGCCCTCCATTGCGATTGGGCGACAACAGGCATTGCGACGTTGTGAGCAATGTGCCGCAACCATCGCTCTCGATCGAACCTCCTTCAAGCACAAAGTCCATTTCGTTGGCTATTTTGCCCTTGAAGAGGTTGCAAAGTTCTAAATTTCTGTTGATTAAGTTGTCTTTATCGGCAGGAAACTTCATGCCCCAAGCATTAAACTTGAAGTCGGTGTGAACGGGTGTGTCGTCGTGCCACACCGTGATAGCTCCAAAATCGCGTGCCCAAGTGTCGTTGGTGGGCACTTGAAAGAAATGTATGGGACACCGACCAACAATATCTTTTAAATCGACTTTTGCTTGTTGGATATTGGGCGTAATGATAACTACATCTTCATCTTGCACAATGTGTTGCACAATTTTTTTGTAGCACTCAATTGTTTCATGCAACATGTAGCTCCAGTCGGTTTGCTCATGTGGCCATGCCAGCAAAACGGCTTGTTGTGTTTCCCACTCGGCAGGAAATCTTATTGTCATGATTTTGAAAATTCTTGATATAAAATAAATAATAGTTCAAAATTAAGAATTTTGCCCCAAAAACGCAAAAAAAATAAAGTGTTCTCTCCTCTATTCAAAGAGTAGAAAATTACAGCATATTGTTATACTTAATTAATTTAATTATAGTAATTTTGCATCATCAAAGTTGGTAATATTATGAAATCTTTAACGACCTTTTTAGGATTGCTTTTGTTGCTCTGTGTTTCATCATGCAGTAATGTTAATGAGCACATGGAAGAAATGATTCCTGCCGATGCAACTGCGGTGTATTGTGTGAAAATGCCCTCGTTATTAAAAAAGGCAGGGCTCATGACCGACGATCAATTGACGATACCCTCCGAGCTGAAAGAAATCATCAGTAGCAATGAGGGGGCTTGGGCTAGTGAATTTTTAGGCAATTTAAAGACTTCGGGCATCGACTTGGCTCACAATATCTATTTTTTCTTCACTCAAAAAACATTTAGATATGTTGCACTTGTTGCTATCAACGATGTTGAGGCATTGAAACAGCTCATTGAGCATCGCACGGGTGAGCGATTTAAACAACTTGAAGGAGTTGATTTTTTGCGCTATCAAAATTTCACGTTTGCGATTGATGATGATGTTTTGTTTTGGGGACGTGAAAACAGAACAACCGACGACACTGTGCTTGCCAATGCAGCCTCGGCTATGCTTGACAAGAATGCTAAAAGCATGCTCGAAGTGAGCGACATGAAAGAGTGTATCGATCATGATGCCGAAATCAACGCCTATCTTGATGTTAAAGGTTTCAATGCCATGCTCTCCACCATTCCATCGGTGAAAGATGTCATGGCAAAATATCCTTTGCTATCTTTTTTTACCGACTCCGATATTAAGGCCCTCACATTTCACATGAAGTTTGAAGAAGATGGCGCCAACCTCAAAGCTCAATTTAAAGCCGATGAAAACAGCGACTTTGTGACCTTGCTCAACACAACACTCTCAAGGCCAAGCAATGAGTTTTTGAAAGCAATGCCAACTTCTATGAAATATGTGTGTGCATTGAGTGTGAATGGCAAGCAATTGGCACAACTTGAGCAAGTGAAAAAGAGTCTTAACCTGCTCAACAATTTACCTTCGATGGAAAAGCTAAATGTGAAAAGCATTGTGGAAACCTTTAATGGCCCTATTGCCATTGGTGTTTCTCCAAGCTACATGAGCAGTGGTGACGAGTCGATGGGGTGGTTCGACAACATGAATGTGGCAATTGTTGCACAATCGTCAAATCCCGACTTTGTAATCAACACTATCAAGAATTTTGCAGCCGAGATGGGGCAACCCGATTTTTTGAAAGATGGCCATCATGTCTATAACTATCAAGGCATGCCCATGTATGTGGGCAACATGGGCAATGTGGTGTATGCCATGCGACTCGACCATGAACTCACCGAGGGTTTTTATGATGACTATCCCGACTTGAAAGATCGGTTTGCAAAATCGCAATTTGGTTTCTTCGCTCAAGCCGATGCAGGGCAAATGCAAGGCTTACTGAATTTTGGGTTTTCAAGTTATAAAGATGGTGAGGGGTTGTTTTACACAGCCCGAGAAAGCGATAATGCAGCATTGACCTTTATTTCAATTTTGTGCACAATCGCTCCTCAGTCGCAACGCGACGAGAGTGACTATGTTGATGGTTATGACATATAGAGACAGCATAGCATTTAAAATCTAATAAGCCCCACCAAATCTCATGCTGATTTTGTGGGGCTTATTGGTTGAAAAATTGGAATAAAAAAAGCAACACTTAGCAAAACTCTCGGTTGGCTTGCTCGAGAGTTTCGGGTTTGCCCACATCGAGCCACTTGTAGCTCTCTTGGGGTTGAAAGCCTTGAATGTTGTGACGTGTGCATTGGTCGATATAGAAAGGTATAATAGAAAACTTACTTTGACCATGAGCAAATTTTTCGAGCAAATCAAAAATGAGTGGCGAAATCACATGCACACCACCAAAGGCCAATTCTTGATAAACTCCTTGTTTATAGTCCACCCCTGCAGGCTTGGTTTCGCCTGTGCTTTTATTGATCCAGCCATTCAGGCTGTTTTGATCGTTAAATAGCAAATAGCGTTGCGTCACTCTCTCTTTCACAAGCAAGGTTGCCAGTGCTTGATGCTCCATGTGGTAGCGATACATCTCATGTAAATTCAAATCGGTGAGAATGTCGGCATTTTGAATGATAAATGGTTCATTGCCATCAAGAAAAGGGCGTGCTTTGAGCAGTCCGCCACCTGTGTCGAGCAACAAGTCACGCTCATCGCTGATGTGAATGTTTAGCCCAAAATTGTTGTGCTCCGCAAGATATTCAATGATTTTCTCTCCAAAATGATGAATGTTGATAGTGATGTCATCAACTCCATGTTGCACAAGATGCTCAATCGAGCGTTGCAACATGGTTTTTCCACCCACTTCTACAAGAGCTTTGGGGCGATCGTTGGTTAAAGGTCGCAATCGGGTGCCAAGCCCGGCTGCAAATATCATTGCTTTCATGTGAAGGACTTTTTTTTCTTATTTTTGTGAAGGTGTGAAAACCTGTTCTATGTTTTGTTCACGATGCACCAATTCTACTTTCACATTAAAGTGCTTGTGAATGTGCTCGGCCATGTGCTGTGCGCTATACACCGACCTGTGCTGGCCTCCTGTGCAGCCAAAACACACCATGAGATTGCTAAAACCACGCTCGATGTAGCGTTTCACCGAGGCATCTACCAGCGCATAGGCATGGTCGAGGAAGGTCAGGATTTCACCATCATCTTCAAGAAATTTAATCACAGGTTGTTCTAAGCCGGTGAATGGCTTGTAGCGGTCATATTTGCCTGGATTGTTGCAGGCACGACAATCGAAAACAAAGCCACCTCCGTTGCCCGATGAGTCATTGGGGATTCCCTTCTTGTAGGCAAAGCTCATAACTTTCACTGTGAGCATGTGCTTTTGCAACTCGTCGGTGAATTGCGACATGTTCACCAAGTTGTTGAGTATTTTGTTGAGATAGGGATATTCAATATAGGGTTCTTTGAGCAACTCTCGCAAGTTGTTGATAGCAAACGGCACACTTTGCATGAAGTGAGGTTTCTTTTCAAAATAGCCTCTAAAACCATAGGCACCCAAAACTTGCAGAGTTCTGAAGAGCACAAAATGCCTGAGTTGTGAATAGAAATAGACTTCGTCGACAAATTTATATTTTCGGAGCTCTTCAAGATATTCTTTCAGTAACTCCTTGCGCAGGCTTTCGGGAAAATTGGCCTTGGCTTGCCACAAGAATGAAGCCACATCATAGAAATAGGGGCCTTTGCGACCACCTTGAAAGTCGATAAACCATGGCTCGTCGTCTTTGAGCATCACATTTCGAGATTGAAAATCGCGATACATGAACGTGGCCGAGCTACTGCGCAAGAGCACATCGGTGAGTTTTTGAAAGTCGTCTTCAAGTTCACCTTCATCAAAGTCGATGCCCACAGCCTTTAGAAAGCAGTATTTGAAATAATTTAAGTCCCAAAATATCGATCGAGAGTTAAATTCAGGGGAAGGATAGCAATGAGAAAAATCCATGCCGTCAGCTCCCACAAATTGAAACTTGCACAAGAGTCTGATTGTTTTAGACAACAATTTTTTCTCTTCATCGCCAAACACGCGAGTTTTTCTTGCCTTTTCAATGGCATTAAACAAGATGGTGTCGCCCAAGTCTTCTTGAATGTAGGCCATGTGGTCGTCGCTGTGGGCAATTACTCTGGGCACGGGTAAACCTTTGTTTAGGAAGTGCTTGTCCATGTAAAGAAAAGCGTTGTTTTCTTGCTGGCACTCGCCCAAAACGCCAACAATCGACTGCTTGCCATTGAGCCTAAAATAACGTCTGTTGGAGCCCGATGCAGGCATTTCCACTATTTCTTCGGGTTCGCAACCCACGTGCTGTGTATATAGCTGTTTTAATATGTCTGAGTTCATAACTATCAGTTTTTGGTGTAGTGCAAAGATAATCGAAACTTAATGGTTTATCAAGTTCTTTTCTTTTTAAAATTCAGATGTGAAGTGGAACTTGATTTTGGGGAAGTCTTGCTGTGCCATCGATAGCACATAGCCCGAATCGGCCAAAAACACATCACGGCCATCTCTATCTTTTGCCATAAACTGGTGTTTGCGATGTTTAAAGGCGTCGAGAGCTTCTTTGTCGTCGCTTTCAATCCAGCAGGCTTTGTAGAGGTGTATGGGCTCCCAGCGGCAGTCGGCGCCATATTCATGCAGCAGGCGATATTGTATAACTTCAAATTGCAGTTGCCCAACGGTGCCAATGATTTTGCGATTGTTGAATTGATTGATAAACAACTGCGCCACACCCTCGTCCATGAGTTGCTCAATGCCTTTGTTGAGCTGTTTGGTTTTCATGGGATCGCTATTTTCGATATATTTAAACATTTCGGGTGAAAAGCTGGGGAGCCCTTTAAAGTGCACTTTTTCGCCCTCGGTCAAAGTGTCGCCAATTTTAAAAGTTCCATTATCGGGCAAGCCCACAACGTCACCGGGATAAACCTCATCAATGATTTCTTTCTTTTGAGCCATGAATGCGGTGGGGGCAGCAAAGCGCAATTGCTTGTCGGCTCGCACATGGTAGTAATATTGATTGCGATGAAACACGCCCGAACACACTTTCACAAAGGCGATGCAACTGCGGTGATTGGGGTCCATGTTGGCTTGAATTTTAAACACAAAGCCCGAGAATTTTTCCTCATTGGGGGCAATGGTGCGTTCCATGGCCTGTGTGTCTTGAGGCGATGGGGCTATTCTAATGAAACAGTCGAGCAACTCCTTAACGCCAAAAGTGTTGAGTGCCGAGCCAAAGAATACCGGAGCAACTTGCCCCTCAAGATAGTCTTGCACCTCAAAGTTGGGGTAAACACCATCAATCAGCTCTATATCATCGCGCAATTTTTGAGCATCGTCGCTTCCCACAGCTTCATCAATTTTGGGGTCGTTGATATCGTTGATTTCCACGCGGTCGGTCACATGCTGCTTGTCGGCCTTAAAGAGGCTCACACTGTGGTCATAGATGTTATAAACCCCCTTAAATTTAGCACCCATGTTGATGGGCCAGCTCAAAGGTCGAACGCTGATTTTCAATTCATTTTCAAGCTCATCAAGAATGTCAAATGGGTCTTGCCCCTCGCGGTCGAGCTTGTTGACAAAGATGATGACGGGAGTGTTGCGCATGCGGCACACTTCCATGAGACGGCGAGTTTGTTGCTCAACACCCTTGGCAACGTCTACAACAATCACCACACTGTCAACGGCTGTGAGTGTTCTAAAGGTGTCTTCGGCAAAATCTTGGTGACCAGGGGTGTCGAGAATATTGATTTTATAGTTGTCATATTCAAATCCCATGACCGAGGTTGCTACCGAAATTCCTCTTTGTTTTTCAATTTCCATCCAGTCGCTGGTCGCCGTTTTTTTTATTTTATTTGATTTTACAGCACCTGCCACATGAATAGCTCCACCAAAGAGCAAGAGTTTCTCGGTGAGTGTTGTTTTACCCGCATCGGGGTGTGATATGATTGCAAAAGTGCGTCGTTTCTTTATTTCTTCGGTTAAAGTTGCCACGTTGCTATTGTTGTTTAAAAAATTATAGTTGTGTATATTGGTGTAATTTATTATTTGTCAATTCTTTGAAGACAATGTTTCAGACTTTCTTCCCAATTGGGTATAGAGATTTTGTAGGTCTTCTTGATTTTTTCTTTGCTCAACACACTGTAACGAGGGCGGTGTGCCGCTGTGGGATATTGAGCTGTGGAGCATGGGGTGATTGCACACGATGTGATGCCTGCATGCCGATGAACAGATACCGCAAAATCAAACCACGTAGTAGTGCCCTCGTTGCTATAGTGATAGATGCCCGGTTCCCAATGGGGAGCATCAATTATCGCGATGAGTGCATGTGCCAAGTCGAGCGCATAGGTGGGGGTACCCCACTGGTCATTAACCACGTTGAGACTTTCTCTTGTTTTTCCTAAATGCAACATGGTTTTCACAAAATTGTGTCCGTAGGGGGAGTATAGCCATGCCGTGCGCACAATGATAGCATCGGGCAACAACTCTTGCATGTTTTTTTCTCCTTCAAGTTTTGTGATGCCATAAATCGAGCAGGGAGCAGGCGGGTCGCTTTCTAAATAGGGCTTATCATTCTCTCCGTTAAATACATAATCGGTTGAAATTTGAATCATCTTTGCCCCTTTTTCTTTGCAGGCTTCGGCCAGCAGTTTCACCGAGTCGGCATTTAGTTTTTGGCAAAAGTCAATGTCGTCTTCGGCCTTGTCAACTGCTGTATAGGCTGCACAATTCACGAGATAATCGATTTGCAGATCTTTAAAAAAATCATGAATCGACTCCTTGTCGGTAATATCAAGTTCTTCGACATCGGTGAAATAGGTCGTGATGTCGTCACGCTGGTTGAGCACGTTTTGCAACTCGTGTCCCAACTGCCCATTTGCACCGGTAACTAAGATATATTTTGTCATAAATTCAGTATTAAAACTATCAATTATGATTCAGTGAAGTTGTCGCAATCATCAAAAAGCGGTTTTTCCTCATCTTGTTTGAAATAGGCAGCCAACATTCCTATAAAGTAAGAAATGTGATTGATGGCGGCCGACGTTTGTTTCGAGATTTCCTTGCCTTGTAGTCTCAAAAGCAAAATGCCATAAAGGGCGTTAAAGCACGTTTCAAGCTCTCCACATTGCTCTTCTTGAGGAGTTTTGGCTCTTAATTCAACAATAAAAGGCAATGTTTGATAAAATTGGGCTCCATATTGTGGAAATTTGGGCGATTTGAGCAACTGTTGATGCAAGTCGTTGAGGCGCAAAAGGGTGTTTTTGTTGATTTGTAGATGTCCTTTTTCTTTCACATGCTCAAGTTCCATCATTTTCACGAGCGATTCATACCACTCTTTCACCTCATGTCGAAGTGACTCATTGAGTTGAAAACGAGAAATTATGTTTTGATCGATTTTGTCAATATCAAGCTGATTGGCTCTTATGATGTCTTCTACCTGCCACATGTAGAGCAGATATTCGGCTATGTTTTCTTTGCGTTTGGCTTGTGCAATGATCATGATTTTGTTATCCAAATTTACTAATAGTGCGTAGTGCGCGTTCGTCAACAATTTTAATGCAACGTCCGTCTACAGTGATGAGTCGCTCTTGTGCAAATGCCGACAGAGTTCTAATGGCATTGCTTGTTGTCATGTTCGACAAGTTGGCGAGGTCTTCACGAGCCATGTAGATGCGCAGCGTTTCGCCATCGTTTTCATAGCCATAGTTGTCGATGAGCACGGTGAGCGCCTCGGCAAGTCGTCCCCTAATGTGTTTTTGGGTGAGATTGACAATTCTTGTGTCGGAACCACCCAAATGCTTTGAAAGTTCATGAATGAAGAACCATGCAAGCTGCCGGTTGTCATTAATGATTTCTTCGACAATGGTCATGGGAATGGATCCCAGCACCGAGGGTTCAAAGGCTGCTGCACTCGACACATAACTTTCATGGGCAAAGTAGGCCCGATAGCCAAAATACTGAATAGGGCGGTAGAGTCGCAAAATTTGTTGTCGCCCTCCTGTGCCGTCTTTATATAGCTTGACTTTACCTTTGAGAAGACACCACAAAAATTGTGGGTTTTCTTTCTCGGCATATACAAGCTGATTTTTCTTGAAAAGATGAAAGTGAAAGTGGTCAGCAACTTTGTGCTTCTCGGCTGGACTCAAGATTGTCCAGATGGCAGCTAAATCTTCACTGACTATTTTTGCGAGCGTGCTCTTTTTTATCATGCGTGCTTTTTAAAAAAACTTGCGTTACAATGTGCAAAATTACTTAATTATTTAGAATTCAACAATAAAATGCTCCAATAGAACTTTTCTTTTAAGAATTGTTGTGCAAAAAAATCCTGCCCGGCTCTTCCAAAAGGCCGGGCAGGATTTTAAAAGGAATAAAGTGGCTTGCGATGAGCGTGTTATTTAATCACTTTAGTTGTGGAGGTTGTGCCATCGGCATATTTTGTGATGACAATATTTACTCCCTCAAATGGTTGATTGGAACTCATGCCCGAAGTGTTGACATATTGCACACTCACGATTTCTTTTTCGGCAGTTACCTCGTTCACAGCAGTGGGAGCTTTAACAAGCAAATATAAGCTCGAAGCAGCAGGAGTGGTAACCTTTTGCGACTCTTTGGGCAATGCAAAGGCATAGTCTTGATAGCGGTTTCCGGCAAAGAGGTTGCCAGCGGGGTCAAACACGAGCTGATTGATGACGTTGCGATCGGGACCGGCAGGATATTTAATCGTGTATTTATAGGCAAGCACGGGTTTTTTACCCTCCCAAGTGAGGTCGAACACCACAATGTTGGGCTTGTCGTCGGCCACAGCAAGCAAGGTCTTCTCGGCATTCACAGCCAATCCGCTACCCCAACTGCCATTCACATGGGTTTTGGCAGGAGTATCGGGAGTGCCTGAATTAAAGAGAATGTTGTCATCGTAGTCGGCATAAATAAAGGAAGGAACTCCCGCATCATTGTTGCCCGAACCGCGCAATTGCGACAGCCACATGCCTTCTTGATCGGCCACAATGTTGACATTGCCGTTAATCAACTTGGCCGACACCTTGGGATAGGTTGCCGAGGCAGCTTCACCCCATGTCATCTTATCGCCAATGTTGTAGCGACACAAAACTTTGCTTGTGCCCGGCGTGTAATCCTCATTAAAGACAAGCAAGGTGGTTTCGTTGCCTGTGCCAAATATAGCCGATGAAGTTGTGCTACCACCCACGGCAACGCCCCCCACAGTGTAACGTCCATCTTTATCTTTGATTCCTTCAAAGAAGTTGGTCAAGTTTTGAGTGTATTCGGGGTTAAATTCCCACAATCCGGCGTGAGCATCGCTCCAATCGGCGATAAACACAGTGCCATTGGGGTGAACACTTAGACGGAAGGGAGAACCTGTGTTGCCCTTTGCAAACTCGCTGGTGAAATAGGGCTCGGCATTTTGCAAAGTGAGGTCGGGACTATATACATAGAGACCTTTCTTGCCTGCCGTGTAGGGATCACCCACATAGAGGTTACCAAAGAATTTGCTTTCGGGATTCAGGTCCATGGTAATGCCACGGCCTGTGCTATTGGCTGTTTTAAAGAACTTTTGAATAGAGGGAATGGCTTTATTATCCACTATCACCTTCCAGTCATATTTCATGTCGGGAGTCAAGCTATTCTTGTTCACTGTGACTTGATTTCCTGCCTTTAAAGCAGCTCCTGCATCGATAGTGATAGCTTCACCACCATCGCGTGGAGTGAGCACAATTGTTGCGTGAGGAGCATCGTCGGTTACCTTGTAGTTGAGTGTGTAGGCATTGTCGTCTTCGGTGTAGTTGAGATCATAGGCATAGATGCCTTTCACAATGGGTTGCTCAACTTCGCTCGATGCAAATTTCACGATTTTGTTGTCTAAAGCTAAATACAAGGTTATATCGGCATCATTTACCTGAGCACCAGCAGCCATGAATGTTACAGGAGCTGCGGGGGCTTGTGGTGCCACTCCTTGTGCTGTTGCAAGGTCAAGACCTGTGGTGGCCACAAGTGTGGCTTGTGCAAGTCCTTGAGTCACATCATAGAGTTTCACGCCGGCAACATTAGCATCGGTCATGTAGGGGGTGACCATGAGAATGTGCTTGGCATATTTAAAGAATTGAATGCCATTGGCAGCCACATTCAGTTGGTTGTCGCTGAATTGACCGGTGATTTCGCTATCAATATTGCCCGCATTGGCGGGCTTGAACTCGGTGGGCAGGCAAGCTTCGCCTTCAATCACCCAGTTGCTGTCGCTAAATGGCGAAACAAGCAATTGCTTGTTTTTACCATTCTTGGTGTCCGAGAAATTGCCCGTGGCAATCGTTTTTTCGGTAAATTGTGTGCTCACAACAGTGTTGTCGGCAACCGAGAGAATGAGCATGCGAGTGCCCCGAGAAGAGCCTGTGGTTGTTCCGGTAGTTATCACTTTGCAATCGTTGGAAGCTCCACTCACGGCAAGGCCGTAGCCCATGTCGGCTCGATAGAAGTTGGCAGAGCTTTGTGATGTCACCCATGTTATGGGGTCGGCATCGGCGTCTTGCCACTTGTAGAATCGAATGGTGCCACGCTTGTAGCCAGCATCAACTTGGTCGTTACCAAATTGGCAACGAATGGCATTAACACCCACCAGCTGGCCATCGGCTGTGAAAGCGATGTCGTTGAGAGGACTAAAGTCGCCAGCATTGTCGGCATCAACGCTGACGATGCCAGTAGTGCTCATTTCCTTAATCAACTTTTTGGTTGTGTTGTTGATGAGATAGAGGTGTGGAGTCTTGTTGTCGTTGGTGAGAATGATGGTCGAGTCGCCACGCACAAGCATGCGCTTGATTGTGCCAGCCAAAGCAAAGTCGGTTCCATTGTCTTGACCAAAGTTGATAGCTTCGGGCAAGGCGGCCACTGTGGGTTGCACAGGGTCGGGATAGTTTTGATAGTTCACCTTGGGAGGTTCATAGGTCGACGACTCAAGATACACCTTGGCATAGGTGGTTTCATTGGCTTTCACGACATAGGGGGCTATGCTTGTAGCCACATATCCTTGATATTCGGTAGTGGTTGCAACCTTGGTGTAGTCACCCTGTTGTTTATATCCTGTTGCAGTTGCCTGAATGGTGTAGTTGCCCGGCTCAAGATTTTCAAAGACAAACACGCCATTGTAGAGATTATCAACATGATAGGTTTTCACAACTTTGCCATCTTTGAGCAAGTTCACATTGGCACCGTTCACAGGTAGCCATTGGTCGTTGGTTGCAGGGGCATAGTGGAACAATTCATTTACAATTTTTTCATGCAAGTCTTTTACTGTGCCCATAATATAGCCCTTGGTGTCGGGGGTGAGTTTGAAATAATCACACAAGCCACGCGACATTCTGATGGCATCTTGACGGCAATAGTCTTTATTGAGCGCACGATGACGAGCAGGTTGATAGGTGTGGAAATAGCCTTCAATCAAAAAACCTGGCACACCATGCTTGAGCACACCCAAGTAGCCGGTGTAGTCACCTTTGGTGCCATGACGTGTTGCCGAACTGCCATAAAATGAGATGTCGCCACGCACGTTTTGATTGGTTCTGCTATAAAACGACTGAGGGTCAATCTCGTCCATGTAATGAGGTGCCCACATGGCTTGTGCCATGGCACGGCTACCAGTAGCCAAGTCGCCACCATCACCATCGGTGCCACGATACAAGATGAGCGGATAGTTGGTTGTGCCTCCCTCGGTGCCTGCATTGGAGTGAACCGAGATAAAGAAGTCCATGTTGTTGGCATCAACTTCTTCACAAATTTCCGATAGAGAGCGGTCAAACTTGTTGTTTTCGGGCGAGCCACTCACATAGGGGTAGGGGCCATTGGCCACACGCGAAAACATAATGTTGCTTTCCTTCACTCCCATTTGCATGAGTTTTTCTTTCATGGGCAAGGAGCGATACAGGTTGGTTGTCGACTCATAGAAGCCAGCCGAATCGGGACGCCCCGTTTCGGGCAACATGGGATAGGGGATAGTGGCCATGGGGCGGTCGTTGGGACCATAGTTGCCGTGACCTGGATTGATGTATAGGCGCAACTCTTCGGCAGTTTTAGCCTGCATTGCACCAGCAGCCATGATTGCTGCTGCACCGAGCAATAAAATCTTTTTCATAGCTGTAATCATTTATTAACGTTAATCATATAGGCCTCACCTGCGGGTGTAGAAAACACAATTTTTCCACTTGTGGCCGATGCATGAGGATACATGGCAACAATTTCGCCATTGGTGAGCGTTTGTTGTTCTCCATTAAGATTGGCAGCAACAATGGTCGAAGCATAGATAAACTCTCCATCATCTTGATCGTTCATGCCCAACACAATGTTGTTGTCATACCACACAGGCGCTCTGAATGAACCAATGCGCTTCACATCACTGCCATCGATGTTGCACACATAGGTTCCTTGACCTGCCACATAGTAGAGTGCTTTGCTTCCATCGGGCGACACCGAGGGCCACAGGTAGCTTAATTGCTGACCATTGGGGTTGAAAACGGTGGTTTTGCCATTGCGTGTAATCATGAGCTCGCGATTTTTGATCGAGAGCACTGGTAGCGTTGCTTGCGTCTTGGCAGTGCTTAGAGCTTTGGCGGTGAGCTTGCCTCGATTCACGATAGTGGCAGTTGAGCCTTGCATGGCCACTCCTTGCAAGTCGCGGGTGGGAGCAACAAGTTGAGTGGTTTTTCCTGTCACAAGGTCTTGAGCCATGAGAGCAGTTTTGCGCAGATGCTTCTCGGTGAATGTTGATGTGCGATACACCACACTCTGCCCATCGGTTGAGATTTTCACGTCATAACCGGCACCCATGGCATCGGTTAGTTGGTTCACATGATTGGTTGCAAGGTCAAATTTAGTGAGCCCTCGATTGCTACTTGATGTGAGCAAGATAAAATCGCCTTGCTCGCTGATTGCAGCAACCTTAGCACAAGGATTTTCGGGAATGTTGATTTTTTCAATCGACTTGACCTGAAAAACTTGTGCAACACCACTAAAAGAGATACTAAGAACCAATGCTAAGAAAACATTTTTCATAATAGGATCTGTTTTGAGTTGTACAAAAATGATTTTTAAACTAACGTAAATTTAGCATTTTTTACTCTAAAAAACAAATTTTCTTTTCATGCAATTTCTCTTTTTTGCCCCCAAAAAATCGCAAACTCTATTCAAGGGAATTTGCGATTTTAAATTTTAATATGATGAGCCTATGAAATGGGCTACTTGGTTAGAATAAATATTGCGAGCTAATCGATTGGTTGCTATGCACACGATTCATGGTGTCGGCAAACATGTCGGCAATGTTGATAATTGTCACCTTTGGGCATTTTGCAGTATCAAATGGAATAGAATCGGTGAAAATCACTTCTTCAAGAGCGCTATCCATGATGCGTTGTGATGCAGGGCCGCTCATGATGGCATGAGAAGCCAAGGCGCGCACCGAGCGTGCACCATTTTCTTTCATGATATTGGCTGCCTTGCAAATTGTGCCAGCAGTGTCGATCATGTCGTCAACCAAAACCACGTCTTTATCTTTCACGTCACCAATGATGGTCATGTTTTCCACCACATTGGCTTTGGCACGTTGCTTGTGGCACAGCACCAAGGGGGTGTTGAAATATTTGGCATAGCTGTTGGCACGCTTGGCACCACCCACGTCGGGCGAAGCGATCACCATGTCTTTCAACTTGAGTGAAGCGATGTAGGGGATAAACACTGTGGAGGCATAGAGGTGATCTACAGGCACATCAAAGAAACCTTGGATTTGATCGGCATGCAAGTCCATAGTAATAAGGCGGTCGATGCCTGCTTTTCCCAGCAAGTCGGCAACAAGCTTTGAAGCAATCGACACGCGTGGCTTGTCTTTGCGGTCTTGGCGTGCCCAGCCAAAATAGGGGAGCACTGCCGAGATTGACTTGGCCGATGCGCGCTTGGCAGCATCGATCATGAGCAAAAGTTCCATTAAGTTGTCGCTGTTGGGAAATGTTGATTGAACCAAAAAAATTTCATCACCACGAATGGATTCCTCAAAACACACCTCAAATTCACCATCGGCAAACTGCTGAATGTTCATTTTTCCTAAATCCATACCAAGGCTTTTGGCCATGGCCTCGGCCAGGTAGTGAGATTTTGTACCTGAAAAGATTTTAAATGGCTGTTGCATTGAATTACTCTGTTTTTAAAGGGTTTTCAAACTACTGCAAAATTACAATTTTTTAATGAACAAAACCAAGATCCCCCCATTTTTATTTCAGCATAAAAAGAGAGGGACAAATCATCGGAATGTCCCTCTCTTTTTATATCAAGAAATAAAATAGTGATTCAACAACAATTTACTTGAGACCTTCCCATGTGCCACGGCAAGTTTGACATTGCGTGTAGAATGCGGGGAAGCTAAACATCTTGAATGGACCATTTTTTTCTTGTCCAAATTTTCCAAACACTTGGCAATCGCGTTGTGGAGTACTCCAACCACCGCTCGACATCAAGTACATGTACATGACCGTGCCACCCAAAAGCTCGGTTTCTTCATGAGGAGTATCGGGTTTGGCCTCAAGATTCACTGTGTAAGGTTCATCAGGCTTGTAGGCATTCTTGTTGTGTGCGCCTTGAAGTAAAGCAGCTGGCAAGAAACGCTGAATGTATTGATCATTCTCGGGTGAATATTTAGAATGATTGAACTTGCGAGAAATTTCCCGAATGGCTTCGCTGTAGCAAGTTGAGGTGCAGATAAGTTTCAGGCACTTCTCTCCTGTTGCACGATCACGGGCATAGATTTCCATAGCCATGGGCACCATTGCCACTACACCTTGTGGATAATGTGAGAGCAACTCATTGTACACGGTGCTAAACTCGGTGTAGCCCGAAGGTATATTGCTAAATGTAACGTGGCCTCTTGCATTTTCTTTGTAGTCCTCAAGGCTAAGGTCTCCTGTAAGAGAATAGGTGTGTTGACCATAGGTCATTATTTTCCCATCTTTTCCTTTGTCAACAACTTTGAACTCTTTTTTGTCTTCGTTCACCAAATAAGCCCACGAGTCTTTTTTGGAAGTGCCAGTGCTCCCTCCACCAGTGCTTCCTCCACCGGTGCTCCCTCCACCAGTTATGTCGGGGGCTTCTTCTTTACTGCATCCTGACGAGGACATCAATCCCAGGGTAGTTACTCCCATCATTATCATGACAAGAGCTTTTGCTACGTTCTTTTTCATAAATTTTCTTTTTTAGTTTAGTCTTTTTCTTATTACAGAAAAAAGGCAACAATGTGAATAATATTAAAAACTAACAGAATATACAACTCATACAATTCTCTATAAAGAAATATTCGGTATGCGGTTTTTTCTGATTCGATTTCAAATTTACTATTTATTTTTTTTACTGCAAATATTTTGAAGAAAAAATTATTGTTTCACAGTAAATTTCCATATTATGGCGTTGTGAGGGGCTATGTGAACAGGTACTTTGTTGTGAGGTGTCAGCAAAATTTCGTTATTCTTATCATGAAGAAGTTCGTGAGCGTTGTATTGTCCTTCTTTGAGTGACAGGTGGTTGAATGCATGTTGTGGAATGGTCAATTGCACGGTGCATTCTTGCTCATCAAAATTAACCACTATAAGCAAGGTTTCATGCTCAAAATGCCTTAAATAGGCAAACTGCTGGATTGGATTGAGATTTTCGGTATTCACATACATTAAGTCGAAAAATTGACCTTGTGCAATGGCTTTCTCTTTGCGGCACAGGTTTAGAATGTGGCGGTAGCGTTTCTGCAGGTCGAGTTCGCAGGACTTGAGTTGCTTGTTGTGCCACCGCACGAGCGATGGAACTGTGCAGTAGTCAAAAATTGAGGTGCGACCATCGTCGCCACTATAGCCTTGCACGTCCAAAGCAGGCTCTCCAAATTCTTGCCCGGCATAAAACATAAAAGCACCAGTAGAGAGCGTGGCTGCCACAACAAGAGCCGGGATAGTTAATGCAACGTTGCCCACATGATGGGGCGAGGCAAGACGTGGCTCGTCGTGGTTTTCTAAAAAGCTAAGTAAGCAAGGTTGAAGTCCGTTGAGCGATTGCCAGCACCAAGTGAGTTGTGAGGCAGGACAAGTGCCTTTCATAATGCCACACAAGGTGTCATAGAGTGTAACTTTATCATAAAGGTAATCAAAACCACCATATTCAATGAATGAGCGGTATAGAGCTGTGTCATAGATTTCGGCAATGAAAATAACCTGTGGATAGCTTTGCTTAACTTGAGCAATGGCCCAATGCCAAAACTCAACAGGCACCATGTGGGCCATGTCGCACCTAAAACCATCAACCCCTTTGCCTGCCCAAAACATGAGAATGTTGAGCATCTTGTGCCATGTGTTGGGAATGGGTGAAAAATGCTTGCTTCCATTCCATGGGTCAATGCCATAGTTCAACTTCACGGTTTCATACCAGTCGCTGGCGGTGGGGCAGGCTGTGAAGCAATCGTTGCCAGTTGCCTTGGCAGGAAACTCATGGTAGTGCTGCTCGCCTTCGCCAATAAAGACTGCTGGAGCAAAGGTCTGGTGTTGAATGTAGTAGAAATTGTTTTGAGGGTCAAAGAACTTGTTTTTGTCATCATCTTCGCCCAAATCGCTCATGCCCACAGGCGAGTTTTGAGAGCAGTATTCTCGTGCAACATGGTTGGGCACAAAGTCGATAATAACTTTCAATGCCTGCTTGTGGGTGCGCATTATGAGCTGTTCAAACTCTTGCATGCGGTTATCTATATCAACTGCCAAGTCGGGGTCGATGTCGTAGTAATCATCGATGGCATAGGGCGACCCCGCCTTTCCTTTCACGATAAAAGGGTTGTTGGGCTTGATGCCGAAGTGGTTATAAGAGGTTTGGGTTGCATGCTTGATCACACCAGTAAACCACACATGAGTAGTCCCCAAGTCACCTATCGACTGCAACTTGCTTTCATCTATATCGTTGAGTTTGCCCACACCATTCTCTTTGATAGAACCATTGGCAACAGGCGATTGGCAGGTATTGCCAAACCAACGGGGCATGAGCTGATAAATGATGACTTTATTGTTGCTGCTCATCACGCAATTGGTTAAGCAAAGGCGAATTGATCAACGTTTTCATGGCAGTGAAATAGCCTTCTTTCATGTTATCTTTCATTTTGTTGATGCCAAAGGTGCTACTCGATTTCATGGCATCGACTTGAATCACCACATCACACAACTGAAGGTCGGGAATTGAATTGTGGGTGGTCATGAGCCGATAGGAGCGATAGGCAATATCGGCTATGGTCGACTTGAACGGCGTGATGTCGTCAAGAGGGCTCACATTCACACCAAGCACATAGTCGCACTGGTCGCGCAGAGCATAAGATGGCATGTTGTGCAAAATGCCACCATCAATGAAACTTTGACCATTCACTTTGGCAGGTTTAAAAATCACGGGCAAGCTACTCGATGCTATGACACAATCGGCAAGATCGCCTTGTGTGAAAAGTTCTTCTTTATAGGTGTCAAGATTGGTGGCGCAAATGATGGTGGGTATCAACAAATCTTCGATGCGCTTGATGGGCAAGTTGTCGTTGAGAAATTGCTTGAATTTGTCAAATTTAAACAAACCATCGGAGGGAATACTCACTTTGGTGAGATCTCCCACTTTGATTCCTGCAAAGAGGTTGAGCATGTCGTCGGGTTTTGCACCGCCACAATAAAAAGCGGCCATGATGCTACCGGCACTCACTCCTGCAACAATATCGGGTTTCAGGCCAAAATAGTCGAGAGCTTTCATCACTCCCACATGAGCAAATCCCTTAGCACCTCCACCACTCAAAGCTAAGCCTAATCGATATTTTTTTTTGTCGGCCATGTCGATATTTTTTTTTGCAAAATTATAGATTAAAAGCTGGAGAGAGTTATAAATAATGTAAAAAAAAACGAGGGTGCGCCTATTTTTGAACTGCACCCTCGTTTTGGCATTCACCGTCTTTCAATGTGGAATTGAAAAGCGAGTTTTCTTCTATTTCATGACTTTAATAACCCTGCCATCACTCATCTTCAAGATGTTAAGGCCTTGTTGTGGACTTGTAAGCAAGCGACCAGCCAAGTCATAAATAGCCACAACCTGAGCATTGCCAATGTCCTCATAGCTGACTGGCACACTGCTTTGTTGAGATATTTCAACATTCATGCAAAGCTTTTGATTCAATGCCACGCCATGCAATGCCTTGTCAAAGGCTGCTTCTTGGGGCAGGATAATGCCACAACCATTCATGTCGAGCGAAGATAGTTGCCTGATTGCGGCTCCCGATTGGGCTCCTGCTGGTGCAAAACCTTGAGCCACAACATGGGCATT
The DNA here is from genome assembly GCA_947254205.1 of uncultured Prevotellaceae bacterium. GTDB lineage: Bacteria > Bacteroidota > Bacteroidia > Bacteroidales > Muribaculaceae > Sodaliphilus. The sequence continues at coordinate 19,380 of CAMYCE010000006.1, read as the reverse complement.
GCTGACAATCATTTTTTCACGGCAATCTTTGGTGCCTCCAATGCCATTCCACCCTTGTGCAACTAAATCGCAATCCTTGATAGTGAGAGTTTTACCATTGCGCACCCAAATGCTGGTATAGGCATTATTGCTACTCTCACAGGTTAATTTTCCATCACCCTCAATAGCAAGATTGGCCAATGTGGTGATAGCACCACAATGGGTTTTAATGTGGTTGTTGCCTTTGAGCATTAAGATGTAGGAAGAGGCAGAGCCGTTGAAAAGCACAGCAACATCACTGGCTCCATGATAGTCGATGTTGGCATTGTTGAGAGTGAGTGTTTGGGTCTCGGTGTTGTAGCTCACGCTTCCCCCATCTTGCAGCAAGTCGTTGGCGTTGTTTGATGAGACGCGTTTGTCGGCCACCCACACATCTTGAAGTTGTGCAGTTTTAATCTCAACACGATCACACAACTCTCCATTCATGACAACACCACATTGCCGGGCATCAAATTTTGCCCAATAGGGCTTCATGATTTCACAGTTATTGAATGTGACAAGTGCAAATTGCCTGATTGCAGCTCCACCATAGCCCGTTTCGCTCTTATGTCCTTGGGCCACAATGTTGGCATTATTGATTTCGAGTTGCTCGGTTTGAAAAGCAGTTCCACTCAAGCCATTGTTTCCCTCAAGAATGAGGCTACAATCGCTCAGTGTGAGTTTTTTGCCGTTGCGCACCCATATTGCAGTCGACTTGTTGTTGCTACTGGTGCATTTGAGAGTGTCGCCCTTAATCGACAAGTTGCACAGGTGGCTGATGCCTCCTCCGGCAGTTGTGATGCTATTATTGCCCACGAGCCTAATGGCATAGTCGTGCTCGCTGTCTTTAAATTCGATTGCAGCAGTTTTGCCCACATTCACAAGGCGAGCATTGTTGAGTGTGAGCGTGCGACTGTCGATATTGTAACTCAGTGTTCCATCTTTGAGAATATCGGTTGCATCGGCATTGCTTGTGACTTGGGTGCCATTAATATAAATTTTATGGGAGGATATGGGCTCTTGGCCATGAGCCATGAGAGATGCCATCACAACAACTCCCATGGCTATGCCCAATTTTTTTAAATGTGATATAAACATCAGTGGTTCTTTTATTTCATCATGACTTTGCGCACAGTGCCATCGCTCATTTTCACAATATTGATTCCTTGCTGCATGTTGTTGCATGGCTTGCCTGCAATATCAAAATAGGCAACAGGAATTACTGCATTTTGTGCATCAATGTCGTTGACTCCAGAGTCAATTCCCTTTACGTCAAAAATCCAGCCTTTTTCTTGAGCAGGAACAAGATAAATGTTTTCGATGTTGGGAGTGCGCTCGAGTTTCACGCGACGCATCCACACTTTATTATCGGGAGTGATTGTTTCTTGAGTCACATTGGGCAACTTGTCGAGAATAGCCTGCAAGGCGGCAACACTCAATCGGCAGTTGCGCAAAAATAGAGCACGCAACTTACTATAGTCTTGTGGCATTGTCACTTGCTTAATACCATTGTCATCGGCCCAAAATTGCACAAGACTATTGCAACCCGTCAAATCAATCGATTTAATTTGATTTTGATTGATATATAAATTGGCAAGTTTGCTAAGGCCTGTCACCTTGCAGGAGCTCATGAAATTCATGTAGGCTGCAACATAGTTGAGCTCGGTGTTGGCTGTGAGGTCAAGCCCTCTCAATTGGTTGTCGGCACACACCAAGTGTTCCAGTTTGAGAGTTTTGGAGAGGTTGAGCTTGCTCAACTCATTGTTGCCCACATGCAAGAATGTGATTTCGTTGTTGTCGGGCAGTTCAATGGCTTGAAGTCCACATTTAGAGAGGCCCAAGCGTTTCACATTTCCACCAACAATCGTTATGGTGTCGGCACCCACCACGAGAGGAAGTGAGTGACGTTGATCAAACCCATAATCTCCATTATTGTAGGCAATTTCAAAACCATCGCCACGATCAAGAGCAAAGGGTTCATTGGAATCGATAAACACATCTATCGCTTGCATAGTGGCACGAGAGCTCACGAGCTTGATGCGTTGGTTGCGATTGCGTACTGCAATTTTCACAGTAGGCTTATAGGAAGCCATAGCAAGATTTCCTGTAACAAAAGTTTCAACGGTAATATCACCACGTTCAAAGATTTTCGACAAGTCACTTTTCACCATTTTCAGGTTATAGCGTTCGCTCATGTGCATGTCCATGTTGCGATTGCGATAATCTACAGGCGAAATAAAGGCAATGATTACCGACTCGAGCTTACCAGTTTCTTTCCAGAAAGAATATCGCACATAGCGTTGTCCCATATTGCCAAAGTCAAAATCAATGGCATCATAGCCTGCCGATGGTGTCTCGCAATCTTTGTGAGGATAATTGCCTATTTTGGCCAAAATTTCGTCTTTTGTCATGTTCCAGTCAACAAAAGGTTCGATATATTTGGTCGACTGTGGTGTCACCTCAACAACAAGAGAGTCTTTTTCGTCGCCCACTGTGAGAAATAGGGTGGTGCTCCCCACTAAGCTGCCAAAAATAGAATCGCCACGCAAGAGAGCCACATTTTTATCGGCGACCGAAATCACGGCATTAGAAGGCAACTCTTTATTAAAGGTGAGTTTTGCCCCCTGTTTACTATTAAGTTTAATGCTATCGGCTACAAAGGTATAGGTGGCTCCCAATGCTTGTCCATTTTCTTCTACTTTGATGTTTTTGAAATTGCTCCAAGGCTCTTGTGCTTTATAAGCTTCGAGAGCTGTTTGTGGCACTTGGAGTTCACAATTCTCAAAAGAATAGTCACTAAAGGTGGCAAGTCCACAAGTGGGAGGAGTGGTTGCAGGCATGCACAGTTTTTTCAACATTGCACCATTGCTTTTCAAAGCCTTGGCCTGCAACGAGGTGAGAGAAGAGGGGAGTGTCAACTCAACAAGAGGCAGATAGCCTAAGCAATTCGACAATTCGTTGTCGGCATAGCTGGCAAAACCCACTTTGCCTGCCAAGATGCGTGCCTCTCTCAAATCTAAAGTTTTGAGAGAATATTGATTGGATATAACCTTCAAGTCTTCTTGATTGACAGGACCGCTCAACTTGATGTGCAATAGGTTAGATCTGCTTGATGTGGCTGTTGCAAATTCACCACCTTGCTTATTAACAAAGGTGTACACTTCATCGCTCGATTGTGCCCAAGCCATTATGTTGGCACACAAAGCTATAAGCCAGAATAGGGTAAAAAATCGTAGTTTCATAGTTTTTGTAATATATTGATAATTTAATGTTTCACATTGCAGGATTATTGCACCCCACACTCATCTTGAGTGTGAGCACTGTTTTTTCAGATTATTCACAAAGGTATAAAATTATTTACATTTCAAGTTGCTTTTGCAGGAAAAAGTAAGGCGTTCTTCACCAACAGCTCTCACTCTTTGCTATTGCTGGCGATGCAATGTCAGAGTTTAGCCAACAGCTTTTTAAAAAAAACTCATTTATCTTGCCACCAAACATGGGATTCCTTTTCCACCAATTCCAATGAATCGATTAATAGTTGATGTAGTAAAACTCAACTCTGTTGTCCTGCGGAGTTCCATATTTTGAAGCATGTCCTTGCTCGCCATACACGTCGAAGAAACGCACAGGGCAAGCCTGAAACTGAGGATTTTCGAGTCCAAATTCGGTGATTAGCTTTTCAATAAAGCCATTGAGTTTTCCTGCTTGGCTGATTCCACTCAAGTCGCCCTTCATGTCGGGCATGAAACACGGCACTCCTGCCTGACAAATTTTAGTTAGCAATTATCGAAATCAATGAATAAAGGCTATGCCTGCGTCATGTGACAAATATAAATAAAAAAAAATGCCAATGGCAAATTACTTGTCAAGAATTGTAGTTGGGGAGTTATATAAATGTTCCAATCCACTCAACGCCCCAAATGATAGCGGCATAGCGAAGAATTTTTCCTGTGGTCATGCCAATGAAAGTGATGGGCAAATTGGCGCGCAAATATCCCAAAGCTACAATAATAGCAGTGCCTAAAAGAGGTATAAATCCAAAAAAAGAAACCCAAGCTCCCCAGCTTCCTTGCACCCATCGCTTGGCTTTTTCGAGCTGCTCTTCTTTGACATGTGTGTATCGCTTGATCCACTCCATGTTTCCCAAATGTCCAAACCAATAGCAGGTCATGCCGCCCGAAACATTGCCCAGCACAGCCACAACCAAGCACCAAAGTGGATTTAAATCAAGAGGGCCAACACACACAACAAGTAGCGCCTCGGAGCTAAAGGGCACAAGACTACCTGCTAAAAACGAACCCAAAAAGAGTCCTAAATATCCCCATTGTACAAAGAAATCTACAAAAGCCTCCATAAGATCGATAAAAAATGTTAAAGCTCTAACTTAATCAAGTTGTTGTGATTCAGACAAGACGTGTAGATTCTTTGTCCAAAATCACTTTTTTTTGTTTATATAAACTTCCAATCGCTTTTTTAAAGTCTTTTTTGCTACAATTAAAAGTCTCCATGATTTCTTGAGGGTCGCTTTTGTCGGAAAGTTTCATGTGGCCACCATGTGATTGCAAATAGTTGAGAATGAGAGAGGATAGGTCGTCAACACGCATTTTTTCAATTTTTTCAATTGTCACGTCTATTTTCCCGTCATTCCTCACTTGCTTGATGAAGCCAATGTGCCTGTCTCCCACATTGAGGTCTTTATAAATTTCATTACTATATATCAACCCCCAATGCAAGTTGTCGACTATTATTTTATAGCCCAGCTCGGTGCGTTGCACTACCAGCAGGTCAACTTTTTGACGGTGATAGTAATGAGGAAGTTTGTTGCCCAAAAATTTATCTAATTTAGCCGATGCCACCACGCGCCCCGTGTTGTCGTCGATGTAGACATATACAATGTAGCTGCGACCAGCTTTCATGCTCACACGTTGCTCCCTAAAAGGCACGAGCAACTCTTTGCCAGCCAAGCCCCATTCAAGAAAAGCTCCCACAGCATTCACTTGATTGACACGCATGAGGGCAAAGTCGCCAACTAAGGCAAGGGGCTTGTCGGTTGTAGCGATAGGGCGATCTTCAGAGTCGTGATACACAAAAACGTGTAAAATATCATCAATTTGCTCATTGCCCACAAGATAGCGTTTGGGCATGAGCACTTCATTTTCTTCTTCATCGCAAAGATAAACACCGAAATCGACAAATCGGTTAACTCTCAAGTCGTTGTATTGTCCTATTTTAATCATATTTTTCATCTCATGGGCCACCCTGAGTGACTTTCAGAGCTAACAAAAGTAATAATAATTTTCTGTTTGCACAACTTTCAAAAAAAGTGTAACAACTCTCGATGACACGACAACTCTTTCGCCTTACTCGCAATGCTCAAAACGCCTCATCAAAGCATTCGTGATGTCGAAAAAAAAGAATTTTCACTGCTAAATTTTGGAAATATTGAAAATGTTTTTTATTTTTATTGCAAATTTAAACTTTGGCATTTTTTTGTGGTCTAATGAATACAAGAATATGAATGTAAATTCTAAAAAACAAGTGACATGAAGCACAGATTCTTAACATTAATTGGTGTCTTTGCCTTAGGTTCTGCTTCTTTGGCTATGGCACAAGATTATGATGACATCTACTTCGATGCATCATCGTCGAGAAAAGTAGCTCCCCAATACTCCACTACAGCATCAACAGCTTCATCGGGCAGGGTGGCCAAAGCTCAACCTCGTCGCTATCAAATTGTGACAGGGGAGAGCTCTACCACACGCAACGAAGATGAGTATAACCGCCGTGGTGTGAACAGCTCAACTCCTTATGGGACCGATACTGCGACTTATAATGAAGAGCAAAACTCTTTTTCCAACACACAACGCATTCAACGTTTTTATAATCCCAATGTGGTAGATGGATCGGGCGACCAAGAGCTCATCACCCTCTACTACGACACTGCTCCCACAGTGAACCTTGTGATAGGATCCTATTGGGGACCTTCGATGGGTTGGGGCTACTATGCATGGAACGACCCATGGTATTCCAACTGGTATGGTCCTTATTACTACAACGACTGGTATATGGGCATCAACCGCTTGTGGGGTTGGCGTGGCGGACTCTATCCTGGCTGGTATTGTGGTTGGTCGAGTTGGTATGATCCTTGGTATGCACGCTGGTATGGTCCCGACTGGTTTGACTATGGTTGGGGACATTCCTATTGGGCTCATAGCTACTATCGATATGACAGTCGCAGTGCAGGAGGCCGTCGCCCACAAGGTGGCTATGCCAATGCAGGTAGCACTACCCGCCCTGGTTATGCCTCTTCAACAGGCATGGGTCGCCGCCCGGGCAGCTACACAACTTCACACGGTATCAATAGTGGTGGACGCAACTATGGCAATAGCATCGCCAGTGGTAACATGGGGTCGCGTAGTGTGAACTTGAGTGGCACGCATCGCTCGGCCTATAATGTTCCTGCTCAACGCTACAACAGCTCAACATCAATGGGGCGTCGTCCGTCGGCTACCGTGAGCGAGCCTTCTCCCCGCATCTATAACGCCCCAAGTCGATCCTATTCGTCGAGTCGCAGTAGCTACACACCTTCCTACACCCCCTCGGTGAGCACTGGTCGCAGTAGCTATGGTAACACTCACACCGGAGGCGGAGGTTTCTCGGGAGGCGGAGGACATCGTCGTTAATAACAAGCAAAATATTCACATTTTAGAGATTGATAATCGCAGGAAAGCTCATGTGTATGAGCACATGGGCTTTTCTTATGCCAATCAATTAGTAGCTATTACTTTTAAACATCTGAAAAATGAAAAAGATTTTTTTAGGACTGCTCGCTTGCGGTCTGCCCATGATAGCAGAAGCACAAGAAACTTTTGACGCTTTGCAAATGTCGCAAACCGAATTGCGAGGCACAGCACGTTTTCAATCGATGGCAGGCGCCTTTGGTGCATTGGGTGGTGATATTTCTACACTCAATCAAAACCCCGCCGGTATAGGTGTGTATCGCAGTAGCGATGCCGGCATCACATTAAGCCTCGATTTTAATTCCAACAAAACGCCCAACCTCTCGGCCGACAACAAAACACGCCTCAATGTGAATAGTGTGGGCTATGTGGGAGCATTTAAATTGGGAAGCGAAACAATGTCCAACTTCAACATAGGCTTTTCCTATAGCCGCAACAATGATTTTCAACGTCACTATCGCGGAGTTTCGGGCAACATTCCCACCTCTATCACCAATCACATTGCCTACTACACCGGCAACAACAAGCCCAGTGATTTGGCAATAACCGACAAGTATAATCCTTATTATGACAGCATGGCTCCTTGGAGCAGTATTTTGTCCTATGACTCCTATCTCATCAACTACAACAATGGTGGTTGGCAGGGGCTCTATGGCGATGGCACACAAGGCAAAGCCGAATATGAGGTGGTGCAAAGCGGACACACCGATGAATATAGCATCAACTTGGGTGGTAATTTCCTCAACAAGGTGTTTTGGGGTGCTGGCGTTGGCATTGTCGATATGAACTATGACAACTACATGTATTATGGCGAATCACTCAACAATGCCTATATTTTTGACTATGCCAAGAATGATGGCACTATTGAAGTGGGCAACGCCAACTTTGGCTATGTGAATTCGCTCCACACTACTGGCACAGGCTATAATTTCAAACTTGGCTTGATTGTTAAGCCCATCAATGAGCTACGCTTGGGCGCTGCTTTCCACACACCAACCTACTATGACATGCGCGACATCTACAAAACTGTGGCCAGCTTTGAAATGGTGGGTAGTGGCAATAACCGCTACAATGGAGAAAAGCAAACCGGTAATGGCGACATTTGGGACGAGGCTCGCTACACCTTTAGCACCCCATGGCGTTTTATTGGTAGCATTGCAGGCGTGATTGGCCGTGAAGGTCTTGTTAGCTTCGACTATGAATATGTTGGGGCCAATAGCATGAGAGTGGGCAACGATGCCGGCCGTGAATATGTAGATGTGACCAATCGCATGAAAGATTATTTCCAAGCCAGCCACATCTTCCGCCTTGGTGGTGAATATCGAGTTGACCCTAACTGGAGCGTGCGTGCAGGTTATTCCTATCAAACTTCGCCTGTGAAAGCAGCTGTGCGCGACAATCTCATGAACATTACCACAGTGAGTAGCAACCCTGCCTATGAGTATGACAAGAGCGTGCAATATGTGACCCTTGGTTTGGGCTATCACTACAAGTCGTTTTATGCCGATATGGCCTATGTGCACAAAGCTCGCACAAGCGTGTTTAATGCCTTCTCTCCCAATGTTTATCGTGGTGGAGTTGAGCAAAACGTGAATAGCGAAGTTAAAGACAACAACAATAGGGTGGTGATGACTATGGGATTCCGTTTCTAAAAAAAAAGGAACGTAGAAATTTCGATAGCACACTCCTGCTAAACTCAAGGAGAGGTGGCAAGCATCAACTTGTCATCTCTCTCTCTTTTAATAGGAGAATAGTGGTGGAATGCTTTACTGGAGAGTTGCATAGTTCGGCTTTTTATCGTATTTTTGATACTCCAATTTCATAGCAGTTTTTTTCATGAGCAATAACACTACAGCACACATCAGCATTGACAACGATGAGTTCCAAAACGCATGGAACATGATTCAACACACTCATCGCTCGGTATTTCTCACGGGAAAAGCTGGTACAGGAAAAAGCACTTTCTTGAAATATATATGTGCCCACACCCAAAAACAGCATGTGGTGCTTGCGCCCACCGGAATAGCAGCTGTAAACGTTGGAGGGCAAACTCTTCATTCTTTCTTTAAAATTCCATTCAAGCCTCTCATTCCTGGCGATATAGACTATAGTCCGCGCAACATGCGCAAGTCGTTGCGTTACCCCAAAGAAAAAGTAAAACTCATTCAAAATCTTGAACTCATCATCATCGATGAAATCTCGATGGTGCGTTGCGACATCATTGATTTTATCGACCAAGTTTTGCGTGTTTACTCTGGCAACATGAGAGAGCCTTTTGGTGGGAAACAATTGCTTTTTGTGGGCGACATTTTTCAGCTTGAGCCAGTGGTTACTCGCGACATGCGCGAAATTCTGCGCCGATGGTACTCGCAATTCTATTTTTTCAATGCCAAAGTTTTTGGCAGCTTGGGACTTGTGCCCATTGAGTTGAAAAAAATATATCGACAAACCGACAGCAACTTCATTTCGCTTCTTGATCGTGTGAGAGTGAGTCATGCCACAACATTGGATATGGCAACACTCAACAGCCGGTATAACCCTTTGCATCAAGATGAAGGAGAGTTTGTGATCACGCTTGCAACACGTCGCGACACAGTCGATGCTATCAACGATGAGCACATGCACGCTCTTAAAACTCCAGAGTTTACCTTTAAAGGCACTATCGATGGCAATTTTCCTGAAAATGATTTGCCCACCAGCAAGGAACTCACCCTTAAAGAAGGCGCGCAAGTCATTTTCATACGCAACGACAAAGAAAACCGCTGGGTGAATGGCACTATTGCCAAAGTGAGTTTTGTGAACGAGGATAAAATGGAAGTTGCTCTTGAAGATGGAGAGGTCTATGAACTGGAGCAAGAACAATGGGAAAATGTGCAATATGCCTATGATGAGAAAGAGAAAAAAATCATTGAAAATGTATTGGGCACATTCAAGCAATATCCCATTAAGCCGGCTTGGGCTCTCACTGTGCACAAGAGTCAAGGGCTCACTTTCAACAAGGTGGTGATTGACTTTGCTGGCGGAGCTTTCACCGGAGGGCAAACCTATGTGGCACTATCGCGATGCACATCGCTTGAAGGCATCACATTGCTCAAGCCCTTGCAAGAACGCGACATTATTGTGAGCTCATCGGTGGTAGAGTTTAGCCGGCAATTCAACAACCAAGCGATTATCGACAATGCTTTGGAGCAGGAAAAAGCTTCACAATTGTATCGTCGAGCTATTCACGCTTTCGATCACAATGAATTTAGAGATTGTGTAGAAAGTTTTGTTCAGGCCAAAAATATTAAAGATGTGACCAATAGTGAAGCTGTGCAACGCCTTGTTGCGGTGAAATTGCAACGGTTTAACACCATGGCAAGGCAAGTGGAGAAATTGCAAGAAGTGATCGACAATCAAAACAAATTGTTGCGAGAACTTGCACTTGAATATGTGGCCATGGGCGACCAGTCAATGGGATTGGGAGAACTCGTGGGAGAGGAGAGTGCCAACTATGGGAGAGCACATCAGCAACGGCTCGATGAAATTGCCATTAAATCGGGCATGGCCAACTACAACAAGGCTTTGCGCATACACCCCACTTGCATCAATGCCATGCTTGGCAAGGCTCGCTTACTTGTTGCTATCGACCAGCTCGATGAGGCCGAATTGACATTAAAGCAGGCTTTAAAGATTGACTCTAAAAACTATGAGGTGCACATCGCACTTGCCGAGCTATATGCCAATCTCAAAGATGTGCCTGCAGCCATTAAGAGCTATAAACGAGCCATCAAAGCCAACAAAAAACAAGCGCTGCCACACGAGGCTCTCGCAACAATCTATGAAAAACTGGGACTTGATGACTTGGCCGAAGAACATGCCAATCATGCAAAAAAAATACGTAAAGCCACAGCCCCTAAAAAACGTTCAAAGAAACAATAAAAAGTTGATGTCTATCTCATTACAGCCCTAATCATGAAGTTGCACTTAAATTTGAGCATAGCTTGCTCTCATGCGTTTTTTATATAAAGTCATGAATATTACTGCAGTAATAAAGGCAATGGCATCGCTCATGGGCAAGGCCCACCACACTCCATCGGTGCCCCACAGGGGTGGGAGCACAATGAGCAGGGGCAACAAATATATCATTTGCCGCGATAGTGAGAGAAAAATGCTCACTTTGGCTTTACCTATGCTTTGAAAGAAATTGGTCACAACTGCTTGATAACCAATGAGAGGAAAAGCAATCATGTTGATTCTAATGCCATGGCCGGCAATGGCAATGAGTTTCTCATCGGCAGTAAATAGGCGAGCACATGCATGTGGCAGCAATTCGCCCACGAGCCAACCAACAATCATAGTGCCAGTTGCAACAACAATGGCATATTTGAGCGCCTTAAACATTCGGTCATAGTTTTGGGCTCCATAGTTATAGCCAGCAATGGGTTGCATGCCTTGAGTGATGCCCAAAATCACCATGAAAAATATAAAAGCCAAGCGATTGGAAATGCCAAAAGCTCCAACAGCCAAGTCTCCACCATGGCGCACCAAAGCAGTGTTGATGAATATAACCACCACACACGAGCAAGCATTCATAGCAAAAGGAGAAATGCCAATCGAAATGATTTCTTTGACCAGTTTAAGTCGAAGCTTGAAAATTCCTCGCTTCAGGTGCAACAATTGAGTTTTGTCGCTAAAAATGCGAAGTTGCCACATCAAGGCAAGTGCTTGCGCAATGATAGTGGCCAAGGCTGCTCCTTTGATGCCCATGTTCAATGGCCAAATGAAAATAGGGTCGAGAATAGCATTGAGTATCACCGTGAAAATGGTGGTGTACATGGCTTGCTTGGGTTTGCTCGCCGCTCTGAGCACAGCATTCAATCCAAAATAGAGGTGGGTGATGCCATTGCCAAGCAAAATAATCACCATATACTCATGGGCATAAGGCAAGGTTTTATCGCTTGCTCCAAAAAAATGAAGAATTGGGTCGAGAAAAATTAAGCACACGATTCCGAGCAAGATGCCAATAATCACATTCAAAGTAACGTTGTTGCCCACTATGTTTTGGGCAGTCTCATAGTTTTTTTGCCCTAATCGCACCGAGATTGCCGCCGCCGACCCCACACCAATAGCAGCCCCAAAGGCTCCCATCAAGTTCATAAAAGGAAAAGTAATGGCAAGTCCTGAAATAGCAATAGCTCCAACACCATGCCCAATAAAAATGCTATCGACCATGTTGTAGAGCGATGCAGCTGTCATTGCTATAATAGCAGGGGTAGCATATTGCTTGAGTAGCTTAGAAACGGGCTGAGTGCCCAGCTCCAGAGTTGATTGTCTATTGTCCATATTTGTGCGTGACTCTTTTTTAGGGAGTGCAAAGTTACTATTTTTTTTGCAAAATGACATTAAATTATCCCCTCTACAACTTTCTCACCCAAGAATAGCAAAATGACAAAATAGCGACACATAGATGGTTAACAAATTATAAAAACGCAAGAATGGTTAAACTTTTTGTTTTTTTTGAAGTCAAAAAAACGAGAATAATAAAACAATATTTTGTCGATTTAAAGGCTTCAAACATGACACTGACTTTATCATGATTGACACACACGACAATTGAACTTTTTATATAACCCTCTCAGCGATTATATGAAAAGTCTAAAAAATAAAAACTCCAACTCTTGAATGTGTTGGAGTTTTTTTAAAAAAATAATGCAATTTGTTTTTGCATTCACATTTTTTCGCTCAATTCAAGCCATCTTAATTCTTTCTCATCGAGCAAAGATTTCACCTCTTCATATCGTGCTGCTTTTGAAGCCACATCTTCGATAGTCTCGCCACTATTAAACAAGTTTTCAAACTCTTGTTTTTCTTGATTTAATTCTTGCAATTCTTGGCTCAAGCTTTCAAACTCTTGTTTCTCCTTAAATGTCAATTTATTGCTATTGCTGTGCATTTTAGGGCGTTGCGTGGCGGGCTGAGCAACTGTGGTTGCTGTTTTTTGCTCGGCTTCGAGTTTCTTTTGATATTCTTGCCACTCTCGATATTCGCTATAGTTGCCCGGGAAATCCTTTATCACGCCATTGCCTTGAAACACAAAGGTGTGATCGACAGTGCGGTCCATAAAAAAACGATCATGGCTAATGATGATTACACAACCATTGAATTTGCTTAGATAATCTTCTAATATTTCAAGGGTGGCAATATCAAGATCATTGGTGGGCTCATCAAGAATCAAGAAATTGGGTTTGCTCAACAACACCATAGCCAGATATAGGCGACGTTTTTCTCCTCCACTCAATTTTTCTATCAATTTTTGTTGATCGGCTGGAGAAAACAGGAACAATTGAAGAAATTGTGATGCCGAGTAGTGAGTCTTTTCATCAAACTGAATGTGCTCGGCCACATCGCGCACAGCATCAATCACCTTTTTACCTCCATCAAAGGCCATGCCTTCTTGGCTATAATAGCCAAATTTCACGGTTTCACCCACCTCAAAATATCCACTGTCGGGAGTGACTTGATTGAGGAGTAGCTTGATGAAGGTTGACTTGCCCACACCATTATCGCCCACAATGCCCAGCTTCTCATAGCGGGCAAAAATGTAGTTGAAATCATCGAGAATAGTGGTGTTGCCAAATTTTTTGCTCACATGATGGGCTGTGAATATTTTTTTGCCAATATATGAAGCTCCCACATTGATAGCCACATCTTTGTCGGCTCTTGCCCCTCTTGCTTTTTCTTTTAGGTCATAGAATGCATCAATGCGATATTTGGCTTTGTGAGCTCGCGCTTGTGGTTGTCGGCGCATCCAGTCGAGCTCGGTGCGCAACAAGTTGCGTGCCTTGTCGGTTGCAGCATTTTGGGCTTCAATACGCTCGGCTCGTTTCTCAAGATAGTAATCATAGTTTCCTTGATAGCAAAACATGCTTTGCTGGTCAAGTTCCAAAATTTTGGTGCATATTTTGTCGAGAAAATATCGGTCGTGAGTCACCATTAATATGGTCATGCGACTTCGAGTGAGATAATCCTCAAGCCATTCAATCATGTCAATGTCGAGGTGGTTGGTGGGCTCATCAAGAATAAGCAGTTGAGGCTCGTCGATGAGAATTTTGGCAAGAGCCAAGCGCTTGAGTTGTCCACCCGATAGTTGCTCAATGGGTTGATTGAGGTTGGTGATTTTGAGTTGTGCAAGCACTTGCTTAAATCGATCTTCATAGTCCCAAGCATGGGCATTGTCCATGGCTTGAATTGCCTGTGCCATGGTGGTGTTATCGTCAGTTTTTAAAGCCTCTTCATAGGCTCTTAAAGCCACACTCTGCGCGTCACTTCCATCAATGCAAGTTTCAATCACTGTTTTGCACCCTTCAAAGCAAGGTGTTTGCCTGAAGTAGCCAATGCGCAAGTCGTTGCGAAAAATAATTGTTCCGTTATCTTGGGTCGCATCGCCTGCCAAAATGCTCAGCAGAGTTGATTTTCCAGTTCCATTTTTGGCAATAAGTCCAATTTTGTCACCTTCGTTGATGGCAAATGTGATATTCTCAAACAGGGGAGTATAGGCCCATGTTTTGCTGATGCCGGTGACTTGAAGATAACATTCCATTGTAGATATGATTGTGTTTTAAAATGCAAAGATAGTCATTTCAAAGTTGAAATCATTATAGTTGCAATTATGTTGTAAATACAATGCTATTGTACTGATGTGAAACAAAAAACCTGCCATTTAAATAAATTAACAATTCGAATTAGGTTTTTAATTAAATATTATTTAAATTGCAGTCGAAAAAATAAAAGTATGATATTAGCTCAAAGGTTATCAATTGTTTTTTAACCTACTGACAATATAATTCAAGTGAGACTCAGCCTTTTTCGTAGCATTACATTGCTCTATGGCTAATCTTTACCTCTTGTAACTTCCCCAAGTTGCAAACCAAAGTTGAAAAAAAGTATTAAGAGAATACTTTACATTTTTAAAAATAACTAATTAGGCCATTAGCCTTCAAGTTTAACCTATTAAATGAAACGCTTATGAGAAAGAATTTAACCTTCTTGACGGTAGCTCTTGCTCTTGCGGCAAGCACATTACCGCTATCGGCTCAAGTTTTGAATTCGCCCTTCAACCACAATTTGGAGGTGAAGCGATTGCAACCCAATCAAAGCAATCGAGTTTCTAACCATGAAACAATGAAGAAAAACTTCCCCCTGCTCATGCAGCGCAAAATGGCTACACCCAGCAAATCGGTATTCAGTGAGCCTTTAGGCAAAGTGAATCAAAGAGTGGGAGGTGCTGCTCAAGCTCCAAAGTGGAGAGCTACCAGCTCTTATGTGCCCACCATGTATTCCAACATGTTGAGCAAGGACTTCACAGGCTTTGTGTCGTTTACGCCAAAAGCCGTTTCTCCTGTCAAGTTGCTGGAGTATTCAAGTGGAGTGTTTAATGCTGGCACCACTACAAAAAATGGAGAGATGCGAGGCATGTATCTCAACACTCAACTTGCCGGCTGGGGCATGATTTTCCTTTATCACTTTAGTGTTGACTTGGCAACTTGGGAGATTACCAAACAGCCCGAGGCGGTGCAAGACCTATCGCTGGCTGCTCTCGAAACAGCTACCGACCCTGCCGATGGCACGGTGTTTGGTGAGTTCTATTCGGCCGACCTTAAGAAATTTGAATTTGGTGTGATTGACTACGACAATCTCACTCGCACTACAATTGCTCAAGTCTCCAAGCAATACATGGCACTTGGCATTGCCAAAGATGGCTTTGCCTATGGTGTTGCACTCGATGGCAATTTATACAAGATCGACCGCACCACAGGTAGTGAAACCTTGATAGGGGCCACAGGCTGGGAATTGGCCGACCAAGATGGCTCTGGTTACTTTCAGAGTGGTGAAATCGATCCTCGCACCAATGTGTTCTACTGGGCTGCTACCGACAAAGATGGCAATAGTGCATTGTGCACTATCGACCTGAAGACCGGAAAAGCAACCAAGGTGGGAGAATTGGGCATGGGCACCGACTTTGTGGGCATGGTGATTCCGTGTGAAATGGCTGCCGACAAAGCCCCCGATGCAGTTACCAACCTTGCAGCAACGTTCAACAAAAATGAGCTCTCGGGCACCATTAGCTTTACTGCTCCATTGAAAACATTTGATGGAACAGGCAACCTGGGCGACCTCAACTATCATGTGCTGGCCGGTGGCGAGGAAAAAACTCATGGCACCACACAGGCAGGCAAGGCTGTGACAGCCAATGTGACCACAACCGAAGGGTTAAACAAGTTCACCGTTTATGTTGAAAACGACAAGGGCAAGGGTGCCAATAGCACAATAGTGAAATATGTGGGCTATGATCAACCACTTGCTCCAACCGATGTAAAATTTGATATTGATGCCAATCGCAAGGCTACTATCACATGGACTGCTCCCACTCAAGGTATTCACAAGGGATATTTGGGCACGCTCAAATATGAAGTGTATCGCTTGAAAGGAAAAGACACTACCAAAGTGACTACTGTGAATGAAACAAAGTTTACCGAGATTCTGCCCGATGGCAAGTTGACCAACTATGTTTATGGCGTTAAGGCTGTCAATACAACCCAAATCAGTGCCATGGCATTGAGTAACGGCAAAGTTGTGGGACAAGCTATTGAACCTCCATTCTTTGAAGACTTCACCAACGACCTATCCATCTTCTCGGTGATTGATGCCAACAACGATGGAAAAACTTGGGGCTGGGGTGGCGACAAAAAGGCTGCTCGCTATAACTACAATGCCAAGGAGCAAGCCGACGACTGGCTGGTGACTCCTCCTCTCAAGCTCAAGGGTGGCAAGAAATATGTGCTCACCTATAAGGCTTGTCCCGCTCTCAAGAGTTTCCCCGAAACCTTTGAGGTGAAGATGGGCAAAGAAGCCAAAGCCGCTGCTTTAACTACCGAATTGCAAGCCAAGGTCACCCTCGACAAAGCCGGTTATCAAGAGTTTACCAACACTGTTGCACCAACTGCCGATGGCGAATATTATATAGGATTCCATGCAATCTCAGAGGCCAATAGATTCTACCTCTATATCGATTCAATTTCAATTGAACCAAGTGCCGAGTCCACAGCTCCTGCAGCTGCAAGCAACTTGAAGGTGACTATCGATCCAACAGGTGCACTCAAATCAACAGTTGAATTTGTTGCTCCCACCAAGACGGTTGAAGGCAAGACTCTCACTGCAATCGACAAGATTGTGCTCAAGCGTGATGGTGAAATCATCAAGACCTACAACAATCCTGCTCCCGGCTCGAAGCAATCGTTTGCCGACAACAGTCCTAAACAGGGCTTCAACATCTACACTGTGATTGCAAGCAATGCCAATGGTGATGGCGAAAAGGCCGAAATCAAGGCTTATGTGGGTGTAGATATTCCTGCTGCCCCCAAGGTAGAAGCTGTCGACAATGTGACCAGCGTTGTTCTCAAGTGGGAACCTGTGAAGGGTGCCAATAATGGTATTATTATTCCCGCCGACGTGCGTTACGACATCTTTGGTGTAACCGACGACGGCTATGTGGGCGACTCTATTAGTTCGGTGCAAGGTGGCACTTCCTATACTGTGACAGGGCAACAAACCGACAAGGGCAAGCAAGGCTACTTGCAATGGGCACTGCGTGCAGTGAACAAGGCTGGTGCAAGCGAGTGGGCTGCCGGTGGTCTCTTGGGAGGCGAACCCTACAAGATGCCTTATAAGATGAGCTTCAAGGGCAAAACTCTCGAAGATAAATTCATGGGCATGGAACGCGACGTCAACACGCTCAATTGCGGTCTGCTTGAGCAAGCTCAAGATGGCGATGGCGGTTGTGCGGCATTCCAAGGCACATCGGCTGGCACTATTTCAGTGGTGTTGGGCAAATTCAACTTTGCCGGAGTCAAGGCTGCCAAGATGATGTTCTTCTACAAGGCTCCTGCCAATGTTCCTGCCAAGTTGCAAGTTAATATTGAACAAAAAGATGGCACCGTGAAAAAACTTTGGGAAGAAGACCTTGCCAGCAACACAAAAGATGGCTGGAAACTTGCCGATGTTGAAATTCCATCGGAATTCTATCACGACAGCTACGACATTCTGAAAATTACAGTTGTGTTTGGCAATGGCATCACTCAAAGCGATCTTGTGATGATCGATAACATCAACGTTGTTGATCCTGTTCAAAAAGATGCAGCCATTGAGCTTGTTGCTCCCGAAAGCGTGAAGAAGGGACAAACCGTCAACATGACAGCCAAGGTGTCAAACTTGGGTGCTGATGATGTAGCAGGAGCCAAGTTAACGGTAACTGTGAATGGTAAAGAGGTAGTGAAAGATCAAGCTATCGAAACGATCAAGACGATGGAAAAACTTGAAATTCCCGTGAGCTTCAAGTCAACCACACTCGACAAGTCTAAAACTCTTGAAGTTGAAGCCAAGGTTGCATTTGAAGGCGACCTCAAGGCCGACAACAATGTGGCTAAGGCAAGCATCAAGGCTACCGACGCGAAAGTGGCTACTCCCACCGATCTCACTGCCAAGGTGAATGGCAACAAGGTTGAATTGGCATGGAAAGCTCCCGAAAATTCGGTATCGGCAATCACCGACGACTTTGAAAATTATGATGCATGGTCAATTGCATTTGGCGATTGGACAACTATCGATGCCGATGAGGGTCTTGCAGCCGGAATTGCCAAAGGTGCGCAATATCAACATCAAGGCGAAAAGTTTGCATTCATCAACTGGCAACCTGCCGACCTGTTTAAGACCGGCCAAGGTCTCGATCCTCACTCCGGAACAAAGGCACTTGTTGCCATCTATCAACTTGACGCAACAGGCAAGAACTTTGTTGACTGCGACAACTGGCTCGTTACTCCACGCCTCTCGGGCAATGCCCAAACCATCAAGTTCTGGGTGAACAACGTGCTTGGCGATGGTTATGGTAAAGAACAATTTGAGGTTCTCACTTCAACAACCGGTAATGACAAGGCCAATTTCATCAAGTTGGGCGAAACCTACAAGCAAGAAAGCGGGCAATGGACCGAAATCAGCGTGACTGTTCCTGCCGGAACCAACTATTTGGCCATTCGTCACACAACCAATGCCAATCAATCCTTCATCTTCATGATCGATGACGTGACCTATGAAGCAGGCACTGCTCCCATTGGCTATAACATCTATCGCGATGAAGCATTTATCAAGAATGTTAATGCAACAAGCTATGTTGATGATGTGGTGGGCACTCTATATAAAGTGACTGCTGTGTATAACGGCAATATCGAGTCGGCCCCCATTGAGGCAAAAACCAGTGATGTTGTTTCAATCGAAGCCTCCAAGGTCAAGAGTCACAACGTCTATACTATCGATGGTCGCCAAATGCTTCAAGATGCCAACACTACTCAAGGACTTGAACCTGGCATATACATCATTGATGGCAAGAAAACTGTGATAAGAAAGAAATAATCACAACGCCAAAGCGCAATCACTCATCGTGAGTTGATGCACTTAGCAATCCACAACCCAACGGGGCTATAGTTCGGGATTTTCCTTTATCCACGGCTATAGCCCCTTTTATCCCAAATCGGTCATTAGGTTTCTTTGTTTTTGTCAAATTATTTTGAGTGATTTTTGATTGATTTTG
>CAMYCE010000005.1 GCA_947254205.1 uncultured Prevotellaceae bacterium | reverse complement strand
AAAATCAATCAAAAATTACTCAAAATAATTTGACAAAAACAAAGAAACCTAATGCCCGATTTGGGTTGAAGAGTTTTTCAAAGAAAAAGTATGGTTGTAATTATTTTTTTGCACCATGCTGTTACAATTGAGTTATCTTTGCGTATAATAGATGAAACAACCAAGTTGACAAACAAAAACAATGGCTCACGACCACATCACTTCAACATTTTGGGGCATTAGGCATCGCCTTGAGGCTTTGGCAGAGCGCATCACAGGCAATAGCGATGACGCTGCCGATGCCGTGCAAGATGCCTTTTGCCGACTGTGGGAGCGCCGGCAGTCGATTGAGCAAGCAGCGGTAGAGGGGGTGACAGTGGTGACGGTGCGCAACTTGAGCATTGATGCAGTGAGGCGTCGCAGTGCCCATCGCGAGCAATCGCTCGACGACAATGTCACAGCAATGGCTATTTCCGGCGATGACAGAAGGGTGGGGATTGAGGAAACCTATGCTCAGGTCAAAGCCATCATCGACCATGAGTTGTCGCCATTGCAACGGCAAGTGGTGACTTTGCGTGAACTTGAAGGCTTGGAATTTGATGAAATTGCCCGTCGCTTGCACATGCAGCCCACCCATGTGAGGGTGCAATTGAGCAGGGCAAGAAAATTAATTAGAGAAATATATAGGAGGAAAAATAATGAACAATAGGCATCGCAGCGAGCACAGCATCTCGCAAGTTGAGCTGGAGAGGCTCATTGAGCAATATTTTGATTGTGAGCTTAGCTCGGAGCAAGAGCAGTGGCTATTGCATGAGTTGAGTGTCACCACCTTGAGCAGTGAGGCTATCGATGAGGCCCGTTTTGCCATGGGCTACATGAGTGTGGCACGCAAGGTGCACGGCTCGCGTGGCAGTGGGCACAAGCGTGTGCCGGCCATGCTATCGGTCGCAGCTTCGATAGTGCTCATTTTGGCAGTGGGGCTTGCTGTGCAAGGAGTGAGGTCGCAGTCTTCGGGCAGTAATTGCTATGCCTATATTGAGGGTCAAAAAGTGGTCGATAATCAAGAAGTGATGAGCATCATCAAGGGCGACTTGAGCGAAATGGGCAGTGCCCACGACGCTATTGATAGCCATGTGCTCAATGAGCTTTCGACCATGGGCAACGCTCTACCTTGAGAGTCAATAAAAATGTCGATATACAATAAAAGTTTCAATATACTACAATGAAGAAAATTGCATTCATCAGCATGTTTGTTGTTCTGGTCGCTACCATGGCACATGCCCAGACCGGAATGCACATCAAAGCTCTGTTTGACGGTCGCTACAAGCACTCAAGCGCCGCTACCGAGATAGTGGTGACAGGCAAAAAGGCTCAACAACTCAATCTCGCCCTTTATCACAGCCTGTCGGTCACCAACATGTCATTGGCTCCAGCCATCATGAAAGCAGTGGTAGCCGATGGTGTTCAAGCCACAAGCAAGGAGGTGGAATATAGGGGAGGAAAACTCTACTATGGCTACTATGTGTTTGCCCGCAGGCAGGGCAACAACCGCTTTGTGTTTTATCTCGACCAAAGCTTGGCACGCAAGCAACCTGTCGATAAGGTGACGCTCATCTACATGGAAGGTGACGTGAGCAGTGCCTACATCAAAAGTTTAATTCGTCAATAATTCAGTTTAAAAACCATCAAAAAAAACAATATTATCAATGAAAACTTTAATCTATACATTTGCTCTTGCGCTCATGCTTGCCAGCACGGCAACAGTTCAGGCAACCTCTTTACAAGACACAGTAAAGGTGATAGAAAACCCACAACGTGTGATTATTACCGAAGACTCCACAGGGTCGCACATCAAGGTGCTCTCTGCAACCAACTGTGGCAAGCCTTTCAACTATAACTATACGGTGGCTCACAATAGCGACGACAAGGTGAAGGTGAATCAACATAGCGATTGGGAGCTGAAGTTGCCATTTCTAAAGTCTGATAGCACGCGTGCAAGTCGTGCCTATTGGAGTGTGATTCTCGATGGCATTTATTTGGGTTTCGGCTGGCCACAGGTGGGTAGTGGGCATGAAGCTTTCAAGCAAGCAATGGGGCATGAATATGAAATGGGCATTATGAACCTTGTGGGGGTGCAATTCAGCACAGGCTATGGGCAAGACATCTCATTGGGTGTGGGTATCGAAACACGTCGCTACCACATGCACACTGTGGGCCTCCAATTTGCCAAAAATGAAGCCGGCAAGGTCGACATTATGCCATTTCCCGATGGTGCACACAAGCGCAAAGCCAATATGGAGTTGTCTTCATTGCAATTTCCACTGGTTTTTAAGCAATATGTGGGCGATTTTCACTTTTCTGTTGCCGCCATCATGAATGTGAACACAACTGCCCGATTGCATGCGGAATATAGGCTCGACGACAAAGACTTTGATGTGTGTACGCGTCGCATTGGGCACCGACCTGTCACCTTTGATGTGATGGGTGCAGTGAGCTATGAATCTTTGGGCTGGTATGTGCGCTATCGCCCTCAAAGTGTGCTCAAACCCGATTTTGGACCTAAAATTAGCACTATCACCACAGGCTTCATTCTTGCATTTTAAATGATGCTGTGTTGTGACAGTTGCGACAGAAAGCCTGAAAGGCTATCCTATCGCGGCCTGATGACCGATTGGGGCTAAACGCCGCAATATTACATGAAAAGGTTGTTGCCTTGCCCCCTTGGGCTTGTGGCAACAACCTTTTTCACATGCCTAAAACTCTCGTTTTGTCAAAAAGTTTCAGTAATTTTGCTAAAAATTTACAAGAAAAACATTCAAGATGAAAAACTTAAAGAGGACTTTTGTTGTAGCCCTGTCGGTGGCAGGCATGACAATGACTGCCAGTGCACTCGATTTGGCCGATTTCACACTGTCGCAATGCCGACCTGCAGGTATTCCTGCCACGCAACCCGCTCGTGATGGCTCGGTTTATTATCAAATGAGTAGCGACCGCACCCAAATCAATGTGCGCCGCTATCGCTCCGAGATGGGCGAAACCACTTTGTTCGACACCGGCAACTTGAAGGGTTGCGACGTGGCAAGTTGGGACGGCTATGCCATGAGTGCCGATGAGAGCAAGATTTTGCTCTGGACCGAGAGTAAACCCATCTATCGCCACTCGTTTAGTGCCAACTACTACGTCTACGACGTGAAATCGGGCAAAATAGCGAAGCTCACCAATCAAGGAGGTGAAGAAATTGCAACCCTCTCGCCCGATAGTAAAAAAGTGGCCTATGTGCTCAACAACAACATCTACATCAAGAATCTTGAGACTGGTGCAACCACCACTGTCACTACCGATGGAGTGAAGAATAAGGTGATAAATGGTGTGCCCGATTGGGTGTATCAAGAGGAATTTGGCATTATCAACTCGCTCAAGTGGTCGCCCAATGGTGGCACACTGTCGTTTATTCGCTTCGACGAGAGCGAAGTGCCCATGTACTCAATGACGATGTATCAGGGCGATTGCGACCCCAACGATGCCTATGCCCTTTATCCCGGCAGTTTCGACTACAAGTATCCGGTTGCCGGCGAGAAAAACTCGGTGGTGAGTGTGTGGGCTTTTGATGTTGTGGCAGGCCGGCTTTCTAAAATGAACCTGCCTTTGCAAGCAAGCGACTATGTGCCTCACATCGACTTTGCACAAGACAACAGCAAGCTCATGGTGAGCACGCTCAATCGCCTGCAAAACGATTTTCACATCTATGCCGTGAATCCTGCTACTGCTCAAGCCGTGGAGGTGTATCACGAAACAAGCAAGAGCTGGTTTGACAGCGAGCTGGCCAACCAAGTCACCTACTACGACAACTTCTTTGTGATTCCCAGCGAGAAGTCGGGGCACACACAACTCTATTGGTGCTCACTCGATGGCTCAAAGCAAATTCAATTCACCACTGGCAACGAGAATGTGACTCGCTACTATGGCTATGATGCCAAGCGTGAGCGTTTCTACTATCAAACCACGGCCGGCCCCTTGAATCGCCAAGTGAAATATGTTGACAAAAAAGGTGTGCACCATGCGCTCACTCCTGCCACAGGAACCTATAGTGCACGTTTCAGCAACGACTTTAGCTACTACATTAGTACCTTTAGCGACCTGCACACGCCCACCCAATATGTGATTTGCGACTACAAGGGCAAAAAGGTGCGCAACTTGGAGTTGAATCGCGACTATGCCGATAAGTTCACTGCACGCGACATTCCACGCCGTGAGTTCTTCACTTTCAATAGCGATGGCTATGAATTGAATGGCTACATGATTAAGCCCACCAACTTTGATGCCTCCAAGAAATATCCTGTGATAATGGTGCAATACAGTGGCCCCAACTCGCAACAGGTGCTCAACCGCTGGAGCCTCGATTGGCAAGAATATGCCGCCAGCGAGGGCTTCATTGTGGCTTGTGTTGATGGTCGTGGCACCGGTGGCCGTGGCAAGGACTTTCAAAGTGTGGTTTATCTCAACTTGGGCAAATATGAAACGATCGACCAGCATGCCGCTGCACGCTACATGGCTTCGTTGCCCTATGTCGACAAAGATCGTGTGGGCATGTGGGGCTGGAGCTTTGGTGGCTATGAAACGCTCATGGCTATGTCTACTCCCGGCTTTGACTATGCGGCAGGTGTGTCGATTGCACCTGTCACCTCGTGGAAGTTCTACGACACCATCTATGCCGAGCGTTACATGCGCACTCCTCAAGAAAACCCCGAGGGCTACAACAGCAGTGCTCCACTCAATTTCACCGATAGGCTCAAGGGCAAGGTGCTCATCATGTATGGCAGTGCCGACGACAATGTGCACGTTATCAACGAAATGCAATACATTGCCAAGTTGCATGGAGCTCACAACCAGTTTGAAATGATGGTGTTTCCCAACATGAACCACAGCATCAATGGTTGCGATGTGCGTCTGCCCCTTTATCGCCGTGTTATCGACTTCTACAAAGAGCACTTGATGAAATGAGAAAGTTGCCACTCATAGTCATCACGGGGCCCACTGCTTCGGGCAAGACGGGCAAGGCTGTGGCCCTTGCTCGTGCCATCGATGCCGAAATCATCAGTGCCGACTCGCGGCAGGTGTATTGTGGCATGGACTTGGGCACAGGCAAGGACTTGGACGAATATGGCGAGGTGCCCTATCATCTCATCGACATTTGCCCTGCCGGCTACAAGTATAACTTGCATGAGTATTTGCGCGACTATGAGCAAGCACGGCTCGACATTGAGTCGCGAGGCAAGAATGTGGTGCTGTGTGGTGGCACAGGGCTTTATGTGGAAAGTGTGGTCAAGGGCATACAGTTGCCCCCAGTGCCACAAAATGCCGAGTTACGCAATGAGTTGTCGGGCAAGTCGCTCGACGAACTCACCGAAATTTTGAAAGGCTATAAAACCTTGCGCAACAATAGCGACATCGACACCTGCCAGCGGGCCATTAGAGCTATTGAAATATGCGTCTACTATCACTGCAATCCTCACTTGAAAGCCGTCACCGAGCCTCACCCCTTGAGCCATGTGTGTGTGATTGGGATTGACATCGACCGTGATAGTCGTCGCCGTCGCATCAGCGAGCGGTTGCAGGCACGCCTTGATGCAGGCATGATCGATGAGGTGCGCCACTTGCTCGATAGTGGAGTGCCAGCCCAAGACTTAATCTACTATGGATTGGAATATAAGTTTGTGACCCGTCATGTGATAGGGGAGTTGAGCTATGAAGAGATGTTCACAAGCCTTGAAACAGCCATTCATCGCTTTGCCAAGCGGCAGATGACTTGGTTTAGAGGCATGGCGCAACGCCGTGGCATTGCCATCAACTGGTTGCCCCATGACTTGAGCAACACCGACTTTGTGGCATCGGCCCTCCATCTCGCCCGCGCCACCCCATAAACCATTCCCCAAACAACAATATCAACGCAAAGGGTTGACCTGCATTTAGTGGTCAACCCTTTGTGTTGTGTTTTGTGTGGATGCGGCCTATGTGTGTAAATGTTACCACACGCCATATTGCTTGCGGGCGGCATCGATGCGCAACAAGATGAAGAGTAGCACGGTGAAGCCCCACAGCGATGAGCCTCCGTAGCTGAAGAAGGGCAGGGGAATGCCAATCACCGGGCACAAGCCAATGACCATGCCCACATTGATGCACAGGTGGAAGATGAAGATGCTTGCCACGCAATAGGCATAGACACGCGCAAAGGTAGTGTGTTGTCGCTCGGCTATGGCAATGATGCGCAAAATGAGCATCAAGAATAGCAGGAGCACTCCCACTGAGCCCACGAAACCCTGTTCCTCGCCAATGGTGCAGAAGATGAAGTCGGTGTGCTGTTCGGGCACATATTTGAGTTTGGTCTGTGTACCGTTCAAGAACCCTTTGCCCGTGAGCCCGCCCGAGCCTATGGCGATTTTGCTTTGATTCACGTTGTAGCCAGCTCCGCGCAGGTCTTCTTCAATGCCCAGCACCACCTTGATGCGGGTTTGCTGATGAGGTTCAAGCACTTTGTTGAATGCAAAGTCAACAGTAAACAAGAACATGACCGATGACACGGCAAACACCACGGTGATGAGCACCTTCTTGAGATCGTCGTGAAACATGGCAAAGAGCAGATAAATCACCGAAGCCCCAATCACCGAGAAAAAGAAAAGATAGCCATTCACATCAATCCCCAAGTAGTGAAGTGCCACGACCAGCAAGCTGCTGCCCACATAGCCCAACAGCACGTTGCGACTCAGCACAAGCGAGTGGCAATAAAACAGCAACATGCCCACCTCCAGCACCATGATAATGGCCAGCACAAGAAATGCGCCCAAGTCGATGCCCATGAAAGTGAACACCGAGTATTTCAATGCCAGCACAAAGAAAACGACTGCACACACGCCTGCATAGAGCACAAAACCTGTCATACCCTCGCGATAAAGCACCAACACGAGCGAGAAGTAGACCAGCGACGAGCCCGTCTCGTTTTGCAAGATGATGAGCATGATGGGCAGCAATATCACTCCCGCAGCAATGGCATAGTTCTTGGCCGTGTTGAGGGCAAAGTTATAGGTGCTAAATAGCTTGGAAAGTGCCAAAGCTGTTGCAAACTTGGCAAACTCGGCAGGTTGCAAGCTCACGGGACCAAGCACAATCCACGAGTGGGAGCCCTTGATGTTGGGGGCAATGGCTATGGTCACCAGCAACAGTAGCATCATGCCTGCATAGATGGGATAGGCATAGGCCTCATAGACTCGGCGGTCGATCATGAGCAACGAGAAGCCCAGCACAGCCGACAGACCAATCCACAGAAACTGCTTGCCCGAAAATTTGGCAAGGTCAAACATGCTGGCTTGGTCGAAGTTGTAGCTGGCTGCATAGATGCTGATGGCTCCCAACACCACCAGCACCATGTAGAGCAACACGGTGAGCCAGTCGATCGACTTGAAGAGGGTGCTGTTTTCGTTAGTGCTTGGTGACTCCACTGCTGTTGATGGTGTTAGAATTAAACATTTGATTTTCCATGCCGGTGCGTTTCACTTCGCCTGTGAGATATTTCTCGATCATGAGGCTTCCAATGGGCACACCATAGGCGGCACCAAAGCCGGCATTTTCAACATATACTGCTACTGCTATTTTGGGATTGTTCATGGGGGCAAAACCCATGAATGCTGAGTGGTCTTTGCCATGAGGGTTTTGGGCAGTACCCGTCTTGCCACACACCTCAATGCCCGGCAAGTTGGCCTTGGTGCAGGTGCCCCCCAACACGGCCAAGCGCATGCCTTGCACGATTTCGGCATAATATTTGGAATCTACACTGGCATAGTGACGTTGGGCAAACTTTTTGAGTATGCCCACGCCATGAATGTTTTTGACCAAATGGGGGGCATAGTAGTAGCCTCGGTTGGCAATAGTGGCACACAAGTTGGCGATTTGCAATGGTGTTGCAAGCACTTCGCCTTGCCCTATCGACACCGAGATAATAGAATTGGCTACCCAGCGACCTTTGCCTAAGTTTTTGTCGTAGTAGGCACTGTTGGGAATGAAGCCACGACTCTCTCCGGGCAAGTCAATGCCCAGTTTGTAGCCATAGCCCATCGATACCAAGTGTTTTTTCCACACTTCAAATGCTTTGGCAGTGCTTCCATATCGCTTGCGAGCATCAATCATGTTTTTAAATCCCCAGCAAAAGTAGGCGTTGCACGACGTTTCAAGGGCAGGAATGAGCGCAATGGGCGAGGCATGGCCGTGGCACCCCACATGCAAGCCTCCATTGATGTAGCCCCGATGGCAGGGATACATGGTGGTCGTTCCCACAATGCCCTCGTGCCTGAAGATGAGCCCTTGGGTGGGTTTGAAGGTAGAGCCGGGAGGGTAGGCCGCCATGATGGCCCTGTCAAAAAGGGGCTTGAGGGGATTATTGACCAAGCGACGATAGTTTTTGCCTCGATTTTTGCCTATCAGCAAGGCAGGGTCGTAGCCCGGGCTCGACACCAATGCCAAAATTTCGCCTGTCGAGGGGTCTATTGCCACGATAGCCCCAATTTTGTTTTGCATGAGTCGCTCGCCATAGGCTTGCAACTCAATGTCGATGCTTAGGCTCAAGTCGTGCCCACTGATGGGCGAAATGTCGTTGCGCCCGCCGTTGTATCGTCCTTTGATTTTGCCCACTGCATCGCGCATGAGCACTTCTTGCCCCTTGCGACCACGCAACCATGCTTCATAGCTCTTTTCGAGCCCCAAGTCGCCCGTGTAGTCGCCCGGCTTGTAGTAGCTGTCTTTTTCGATGTCGTCGCTATTCACCTCCCTGATGTCGCCCAGCACATTGGCTGCTGCGGCATAGTTGTATTGCCGCAAGATGCGTTGCACGATATAGAAGCCCTGAAAACGGTAGAGTTTTTCCTGTATGCGTCCGTAGTCTTGTGGTGCAAGATGGCTGATAAACACCTGTTCGGTATAGGCCGAGTAGTTGCGGTTTTTGCTTTTGTCTTGCATGTCGGCCATGCGTTGGTCAAACTCGGCACGCGTGATTTGCAACGTGTTGCACAGGTCAATCGTGTCGAAGGGTTGCACATCTTTGGGCACCATCACCAAGTCATAGGCAGGCTGGTTGTAGACGATGAGTTTGCCATTTCGGTCATAGATGAGCCCGCGCGACGGATAGATAGTCTTTTTCACAAAAGCATTGCTCTCGGCATTTTCTTTATAGATGCTATTGTTGATTTGCAGGTCAAAGAGTCGTGCAATGTAGATGAGCACCACAAGCACGATAAAACCGCCTATCACATATTTTCTCTTTTCGAGATTATAGTCTTTTCTCACGGTGTGTACTTGCTAAACTATCAATTCCAAAAATCAGCAAAATCGACAGGGCACTACTGCACGCAATGCGTGTCAAGGTGAGAGTAACGTTGCCCAACGAGAAGGCTTGTATGAAAAAAATCATGAAGCTGTAGGCAAGCACGAGAGTTGTCATATATTTCAAGTAGGATCCCAGCCCCAGTGTGTCGATGGCAGGCATGGGATTGCCGGTGTCGTCATCGTCGCGAGTGAAATAGGCATTAAACACGGGCCTTCTCATGGCCGCGAGCAAGGTGCATGCAAGGGCGTTCATGCCGGGAGTGTTGTTGAACACATCAATCACAAGCCCCATGAAGAAGGCTATGGTGAAAGTCCGGCTCAGCGAGAAGTTGATGGGCAATCGCAAGATGAGGTAGATGAAAATGATGGGGGTTGCTAAGCCAAATAGCAATATTTTGCTACCAATGATTTGAATGAGCACCAGTGCAAAAAACAAGAGAATAAACTGAATAGCTGTTTTGGTTGTCATGGTTGATGCTCCTTTCCTGCTTGTTGTGTGGCATTGTTCTCGTCTTTCGACTCCAGAGCTTTGAGCTCAACTTTCATGCGATTTTTAATTGCTCTCACGGTGCTCAGTTGCAAGAAGTCGGTCGCCAGCTTCACTTTGAGCGAGGTGAAGTTGTCGCTCAGCCCCTTGTGCTTGCCCACCACATAGCCCACAGTGATGCCTTCGGGAAACATGGCCGAGTATCCACTGGTGATGATGGTGTCGCCTTTTTGATATTTTCCTTGCTTGGGAAGCTCCTGCAAGATGGCAATTTGTGGGTCTTTGCCGTCCCAGCTCATGCTGCCAAAATAGCCGTTGCGCTTCACTTTGCACGATAGTCGCATGTAGGGGTTGAGCACCGATATAATGCGAGCTGAGTGCTTGCCCACCACATTCACAATGCCCACCACGCCATTGTGGTCTACCACTCCCATTTCGGGCTCAATGCCATCGTTGCTACCTCGATCGATGGTGATGTAGTTGTAGGGCTGCGACACGCTGTTGCTTATCACATGTGCCACCACATAGTCAAAGGGTTGGCTGGCAGGGTGCAGCTTGCTCGTGTCGGGCGCTTGCTCCTTGTAGCTCTCTATTTGTTTTTTCAATGTCACAACTTCCATTTCAAGTGCGGCATTGCGCAGTTGCAACTCCTCGTTGATGCCCTTGAGGCCAAAATAGGAGGTGACCGAGCTGTAGAGCTCAAACACCTGTGCACTCACAGCGTTGGCCGAAGTGAGCCACACGCCCTCTTGATAGGGGTTGTTCCTAAATAAGAAGATACAACTCATCACAACATAGATTATGAAAATAAACCATGCTACATGCCTAACGAGAAAGTTGAGTAGATTGTTCATCTATCGGGGGTGTGTAACGAATTGAAGCCCATGGCTGTGTATAAAGCCTTATAAGACAAGCAATAGAAGGCACTGCCCTGTGGTGTAGCCGTTGCCTTCTGTTGCTATATGAAACAAGGTTGCCTTGTCAAGAGAATTGTGCTCTCAAGCCCGTTTTTTTATCGCTTCAAGAATTTAAAGCGCTTGATGTTTTTAAGAGCCACGCCCGTGCCCTTGGCCACTGCGTGCAAGGGGTCTTCGGCCACATGGAACTGAATGCCAATTTTGTCGGACAATCGCTTGTCGAGTCCGCGCAACAAGGCGCCACCACCTGCCAGATACACACCATTGCGCACGATGTCGCTGTAGAGTTCGGGGGGAGTCTGTTCGAGGGCACTGAGCACCGCTGCTTCGATTTTTGAAATCGACTTTTCGATGCTGTGGCAAATTTCTTGATAGGACACGGGCACCTCCATGGGCAAGGCTGTCATTTGGTTGGGGCCATGCACAACGAAATCTTCGGGTGGGTTTTCAAGCTCGGTGAGAGCCGAGCCCACATTGATTTTAATGAGTTCGGCAGTGCGTTCGCCCACTTTCACGTTGTGGGCGCGGCGCATGTGCTCTTTGATGTCTTCGGTGAGATCGTCGCCGGCAATCCTGATGCTCTTGTTGCTCACGATGCCACCCAGCGAGATCACGGCAATCTCGGTAGTGCCACCACCAATGTCAACAATCATGTTGCCTTCGGGGGCAAGCACATCGATGCCAATGCCCAGAGCGGCAGCCATGGGCTCATATATCATGTACACGTCGCGTCCGCCAGCGTGCTCGCTCGAGTCGCGCACAGCGCGTATTTCAACCTCGGTCGACCCCGATGGAATGCACACTACCATGCGCAATGAGGGCGAGAACCAGTGATTTTTTTGGCTCACCTTCTTCACCATGCCTCTTATCATGAGTTCGGCCGCATTGAAGTCGGCAATCACGCCATCGCGCAGGGGGCGCACGGTTTTGATGCCTTCGTGCACCTTGCCACGCATTTCGCGTGCTTTTTCACCCACGGCAATGGTTCTTGCCGTTTTGGTGTCCATGGCCACAACCGAAGGTTCGTCAATCACAATTTTGTCGTTGTGAATGATAATCGTGTTTGCTGTACCCAAGTCGACAGCAATTTCTTGTGTGAATGAGAATAATCCCATAATGTCTTTTTCTCCTTTTATTAATGTTTGAAGTGGCGCACTCCGGTCATCACCATCGCCACATCATTGTTGTTACAATAGTCAATACTCTCTTGGTCTCTCACCGAGCCACCAGGTTGAATCACGGCATCAATGCCTTGCTTGTGGGCAATTTCAACACAGTCGCCAAAGGGGAAGAAGGCATCGCTTGCCATCACTGCACCTTGCAGACTGTGGTTGAAGTTGTGGGCTTTCTCAATGGCTTGCTTGAGGGCATCAACGCGCGAGGTTTGTCCCACTCCACTGGCAATGAGCATTTTGTTTTTGGCAAGCACAATGGCGTTGCTCTTGCTGTGCTTCACAATCTTGTTGGCAAAGATGAGGTCTTGGGCTTGTGCCTCGGTCACAGCCTTGGTTGTGCATTGCTTGAGCTCTTGGGGTGTCTCGACGTGGCTGTCGCGCTCTTGCACAAGGGCTCCTCCCAGCACAGTGCGACATTGCCACGACTCGCGCTCGAAGTCTTTTTTCACCAAAATGATGCGATTTTTCTTTTGAGTCAAAATTTCAAGGGCCTCGCTGGTGTAGCCCGGAGCGATGCACACTTCAATGAAGATTTTGTTCATCTCTTGGGCTGTAGCGGCATCAACCTCGCGATTGCAGGCAAGCACACCGCCAAATGCACTCACGGGATCGCCAGCCAATGCATCGTTGAAGGCATCAACGAGTTTCTCGCGCGAGGCAAGGCCACAAGCATTGTTGTGCTTCATGATCACAAAGGTGGTTTCGTCGAAGTCTTCAATCAAGTTCACGGCTGCATCAATGTCGAGCAGGTTGTTATAGGAAATTTCCTTGCCGTGCAACTGGCTGAACTTCTCGTTGAAGTTGCCCATGAAATAGCCCTTTTGATGTGGATTTTCGCCATAGCGCAATGGCATGCTACCACTGGTGGCAAGGCGCAATTCACTAAATTGGCCACCATCAAAGTAGTTGAAAATGTGGCTGTCATAGGCACTCGACACGGCAAAGGCTTGCTTGGCAAACCGGCGACGTTCATCGAGCGAGGTCTCGGCACAGCCATGAGCACGCAGGGTGTTGAGCAGTGGTGTGTATTGGTTTTTTGATGCCACAATCACCACATCGTTGTAGTTTTTGGCGGCGGCGCGTATGAGCGAAATGCCACCAATGTCGATTTTCTCGATAATGGCTTCTTGGCTGGCACCGCTTGCCACGGTTTCTTCAAAGGGGTAGAGGTCTACTATCACGAGGTCAATCTCTGGAATCTCGTAGGTAGCAATTTGCTCTTTGTCGGTGTCATTGTCGCGACGGTTGAGAATTCCACCAAACACCTTGGGGTGCAAAGTCTTGACTCTGCCTCCCAATATCGAGGGGTAGCCTGTGAGGTCTTCTACTGCATCGCAATCATAACCCAATTCTTGAATAAATTTTTGAGTCCCTCCTGTTGAAAGGAATTTTACTCCATTGGCATTCAGCTCCTTGAGAATTTCCTCAAGGCCATCTTTGTGAAATACCGAGATGAGGGCAGTTTTTATTGTTTTATTGTCAGCCATATTTTTTTGTTCTCAACTTCAATTGTTTTTAAGTGAATAAACCCGTGAAAAACAGGATAAAAGCGGTGCTTTTTGTGATTGTTGATCTTCGCCGAGTGCTATTCTACAAACTTGACTACAAAATTATTAAAAAATAGCCACTTAGGAGCATGTTTTTTTTAATTAAAACCAAAGTTTTTCATTTTTAACATGTTTTGCAGGAGAAGATTTTGTTTAGGAGACAGGAGACAGGAGTTAAGACGGCACGATTAGGGGCAGTGTTAGTTGCTTAAAAAAAGAAATTACACGAATTTAACAAACAATTTATTCGTTAAATTCGTGTAATTTGTTGATTATCTTGGAATTCTGTGAAATCCACAGGACTAAAGGAGGGAAGTGGAGGGACTATCTCTATCGTCTCCTTTAACTCCTGTCTCCTCAAAAAAGCGTTATTTCCCAGTGTGCTCGACAATCCAGTTGCGAGCATTGACAAAGGCTTGAATCCATGGGCTCACTTCATCGCTGCGACGAGCCTGTGGATAGTAGGCACATTGCCAAGGGAACACCGAACGCTCCAAGTGGGGCATCATGGCCAAGTGGCGACCATCTCGTGAGGCAAGGCCTGCAATGCCACGAGGCGAGCCGTTGGGGTTGGCAGGATAGCTGCGATAGCTGTATTGGGCTATCACATTGTAGTTGTCGACACCTTCGGGCAGGTTGAATTTGCCCTCGCCATGGGCTACCCAAATGCCCAGTTTTGAGCCAGCTAAGTTGCCCAGCATCACCGAGTTGTTCTCGGGAATAGTGACCCCTATAAACTCGCTTTCAAACTTGTGGCTATCGTTGTGCTCCATGTGAGGTTGGCTATCATATTCAGGGTTGAGCAAGTTGAGCTCTATCATCACTTGGCAACCGTTGCAAATGCCAAGGCTCAACGTGTCGGTGCGCTTGTAGAAGTTTTCAAGTGCTTTTTTAGCATTCTCGTTCCACACAAAGCCACTGGCCCAGCCTTTGGCACTGCCCAGCACGTCGCTATTGGAAAATCCGCCACAAAAAACAATCATGTTCACATCTTCAAGCGTTTCGCGACCGCTCATGAGGTCGGTCATGTGCACATCTTTCACGTCAAAGCCTGCATAGTAGAGCGAATAGGCCATTTCGCGGTCGCCATTCACGCCCTTGTCGCGAATGATAGCGGCCTTCACTGCGCTCTTGCCATGCTTGAAACCGTTGATGCCAAGGCTTGCCGCTGTGCCGTCCCAACCCTTGGGCAATCGCCAGCGCAACACTTGCTTTTTGTAGTTTTCAAAACGTGCCTTAGCCCACTTGCTGCCACTTTGTTTCACATCGAGCAAGTAGGAACTGCTGTACCACACATCGCGCAGGTGGTCGATGAAATA
Organism: uncultured Prevotellaceae bacterium; assembly: GCA_947254205.1. Classification (GTDB taxonomy): domain Bacteria; phylum Bacteroidota; class Bacteroidia; order Bacteroidales; family Muribaculaceae; genus Sodaliphilus. Next base: position 37,575 of record CAMYCE010000005.1, on the reverse strand, counting down.
GAGATACTCGTTGCCATCGCGGGTGATGTTGAGGGTGCGCTCGCTGTGAGGCTCGCCCATGCAGATGAATTTCACCCCCTTGCCGGCAAGGTGTTTTTCAACGCGACTGCATTGATTGTTGGCCACTTGAATGATGAGAGCCGGATTTTCGGCAAAGAGTATTTTCACTATGTCGGTTTCGTCGAAGCCGTCGAGGTCGATCTTGATGCCTCCCTTGCTGTTGGCAAAGGCCATTTCGAGCAATGCAGTGACCATGCCACCTGCACTCACGTCGTGGGCGGCAAGCAATCGCTCATCGGCCACCAGTTCTTGAATGGCGTTGAATGCGCTTGCAAAATATTGCGGACTTTTCACTTCGGGGGCTTTTTGGCCCACGGCATTTAGGCTTTGGTAGAGTGCCGAGCCACCCAATTCCATGGTTGAGCCACTGAAGTCGATATAGTAGAGCTTGCTCTTTTTGTCTTGCAACACGGGCGACAATGTTTTTTTCACATTGGCAACTTCTCCTGCAGCCGAGATAATGACGGTGCCGGGAGCTATCACCTTTTTGTCGCCATATTTTTGTGTCATTGAGAGGCTGTCTTTGCCTGTGGGAATGTTGATGCCCAGTCCAATGGCAAAGTCGGAGCATGCTTTCACTGCACGATAGAGGTTGGCATCTTCGCCCTCGTTGCGGCACGGCCACATCCAGTTGGCGCTGAGTGACACGGTTTTGAGCCCATCGGCAAGATTGGCTCCCACAATGTTGGTGAGTGCTTCGGCAATCGATAGCACCGAGCCTGCAGCAGGGTCGATGAGGGCTGCTTGTGGAGCATGGCCAATCGAGGTTGCAATGCCACAAGTGCCTGTGTAGTCGAGTGCCACCACGCCACAGTCGCTCAATGGTAGCTGAATTTCGCCTTGACATTGCTGACGGGCGATTTTGCCTGTCACCGAGCGGTCTACCTTGTTGGTCAACCAGTCTTTGCAAGCCACGGCTTCAAGTTGCAACACGGTTTCGATATAGTCGTTGAGTTGGGAAGCTTGTGTCTTGGCATTGGCATAGTGGTTCACCTTGGTCGAGTCGGTCATCACCGTTTTGGGGCTGCTGCCAAACATGTCTTTCATGCCCAAGTCAATGGGCTTCACGCCATCTTTTTGCTCAAAAACAAATCGGTTGTCGCCAGTGGTCTCGCCCACCACATAGAAGGGGGCACGCTCGCGCTCGGCAATTTTGTTGATGTAGGCGATGTCTTTGCCGGCTACCACCATGCCCATGCGCTCTTGCGACTCGTTGCCAATGATTTCCTTGGCCGAGAGTGTGGGGTCGCCTATGGGCAACTTGTCCATGTCGATGTGGCCACCAGTTTCCTCAACCAGTTCGGAGAGGGCGTTGAGGTGTCCGCCGGCACCATGGTCGTGAATCGACACAATGGGGTTTTCTTTATCTTCGCTCAGGGCGCGTATCACGTTGGCCACGCGTTTTTGCATTTCGGGATTGGCACGTTGCACGGCGTTCAGCTCAATGGCGTTGTCATATTGGCCGGTGTTCACGCTGCTCACAGCTCCACCACCCATGCCAATGCGGTAGTTGTCGCCACCCATCACCACTACTTTCTCACCTGCTTTGGGGGTGCCTTTCAAGGCATCGCGCTTGTTGGCAAATCCCACGCCACCGGCCAGCATAATCACTTTGTCATAGGCCAGCTCGCGCTTGTTTTCTTCGTGCTCAAAAGTGAGTAGTGAACCACAAATGAGGGGTTGGCCAAATTTGTTGCCAAAGTCACTGGCACCGTTGGAGGCCTTGATGAGAATTTCTTCGGGAGTTTGATAGAGCCAAGGGCGGGGAGGCATGGTGCATGCTTCCCACTTGCGATTGGCATCGGTGCGAGGATAGCTGGTCATATACACTGCTGTGCCTGCCAGTGGCAAGCTGGCACGACCTCCACCCAGACGGTCGCGAATTTCGCCACCTCCACCGGTTGCGGCACCATTAAAGGGCTCGACGGTGGTGGGGAAGTTGTGGGTCTCGGCTTTGAGCGAAATCACCGAGTCGATGTCGCTCACTTCAAAAAAGTCGGCACGATCGGGATTTTGGGGAGCAAATTGCTGAATTTTTGGTCCTTCAAAAAAAGCCACATTATCTTTATAGGCCGAAATCACCTTGTTGGGATTCTCCTTGGTAGTCTTTTTGATGAGACCAAAGAGCGACACAGGCATTTCTTCACCATCGATGATGAAAGTGCCTCCAAAAATCTTGTGGCGACAATGCTCGCTGTTCACTTGCGAGAAGCCAAACACTTCACTATCGGTGAGCGGACGACCCAGTCGTTGGCCCAATTCCTTGAGGTAGGTGACCTCTTCGGCATTTAGGGCAAGTCCCTCGTCGATGTTATATTGCTCAATGTTGTCGATATATACAATGGGGGCGGGCTGGCGAGTGATGGTGAAGATGTCGCCATCGAGGCTGTGATAGAGCCGTTGCAACATCTTGTCGTAGCTCGGGTTCTTCTCTTTCACAACAGCAAATTCCTCAATTCGGGCAATGCCTTGCATGGCCATGTTTTGAGTGATTTCAACTGCGTTGGTGCTCCATGGGGTTATCATCTCTCGACGTGGACCAATGAAGGTGCCCCTTATGGTGGTGTCGTTTACTTGCTGTCCCTTGAGCAGCCATTCCATTTTCTTTACTTCAGTGGGAGAAAGAGCGTGGTCGGCATCGACAGCATAAATTGTTTTCGCTCCTTTTTTGAAGAATGTAATCATATTTTAAGATATGTGGATTTTTGAGAAACCTGATTTTTCTCTACAAAATTACATTAACTTGGTGGCACTACAAAATGCCCCCGTCACAATTTTAGCGACTATTGCTCAATTTTTGATTTCTTTTACCACGCTTTTGCAGTGTTATTCTTGCATGGGTCGTTTATTTTTGCCAATATTGCACTCGTGTTTAAAAACCGGTACATGCAATGATGATGGATATCGAACAAGTGAGAGCACTGTGCCTTGCCTTGCCTCAGGTTGAGGAATGCACGCCATTTGCCAAAATGGGTTGCGATGACATTGTGTATAAGGTGGGTGGTAAAATGTTTGCTCTGCTTTGTGTCGATGATAGTCGCAAAGTGGCTTTGAAGTGTGATGAGGGATATGCAATTGAATTGCGTGAGCGCTATCCTTGTAGCATAGAACCTGCCTTCCATTTCAACAAAAAATATTGGAATCAAGTGTTCTATGCTCACCCTGCAATCACGTCAGCCTTGCTTAAGAGTCTTATCGAGCACGCCCATCACGAAGTGGTGAAAAAACTCACCCAAAAATTGCGTACGCAACTCAAATTGCCCTTGTGACCTTGTGAGCGCGATTGATGCAATTTAACAAAGTGGAGTTGGTTGTGATTTTGCGGGCAAAAAAATAAGGAGGTATGATATTGCAAAATAATCATGTTTTTTTGAAGATTATGTATGAGTACAAGATTGAGAAATTTATTTAGAGCATATGCTTGTTGTGGCACATTGCGTTTTTATGTGCTTGCTGTGACCTGTGTAACGTTGGTGTTGATTTTACTTCATTGTATAGCAATCGATTATGAAAACTTTGGAATGCCCAAGGCCTATATTGTGCGCAGTGTTGTAGACGGCTGTGTGCTCATGCTACCCATTTTGTTTCTACCTGTGCGTTATAAAAAATGGTGGTGGGGTAGCATAGCAGTGTTTACGGTTTGGGTGTTGTGTCAGATATGGTATTCGCGCACCTATCATGATTTCATGAGTGCAAGTTCTTTCTTTATGACAGAGAATGTGAATACCTTATTGATTAAGAGTACTTTATATTCAATGCGTGCTGTTGATGGCACTGTAGTGGCAGTACCTTTGTTATGCTATGTATATTACAGGATTTTCTTGCGTAGCCTTGTGTTGCAAGAAAGGTGGCGATGGCCACTTTCAATGGGTGTGCCTGCAGTAGTGTTGTTGGTGATGCTTCCTTTATTTCTGTATGTTGAATGCAAGAAGGAACAACAACAACGAGTGATAACTTCTTTTGCTGGTCGATTTACCGAGCCAACTTCGTCAAATAAAATGTTTTTTATGGAGCATAACGGCTTGTTGCCCAGCATAGCTATGGCAATATGGTCGAGTAGCGAAGATGATGCCCCCTTGACTCAAGAAGAATTAAAAAACATAAAGACGTTTATTCAGAGCAACAGTCAAAATGTTATGTCGCATTTTGTGGTGAAATGTAGGCAAAATCGAGATAAAAATCTTATCTTGATTATTGTAGAATCACTCAACTCGTGGGTGGTAGACCTTAAAATAAATGGCAGGGAAGTGTGTCCCAATCTCAATGCCTGTTGTCGTGATAGCAATGCTGTAGTGGGCTTGAAAATGGTGCCACAAGTACACGCAGGACGTTCGAGCGATGGTCACTTGATGTATAACACTGGTTTACTCCCAGTGGCTACAGGTGCTACTACTATGTTGCGAGGTGATGCCAATTATCCGTCTTTGGCCAAGGCGATGCCACAATATGTGCATGTCAACTTTAGTTGTGAAGATGGAAAATTGTGGAATCAAAAAGTGACCAATGCGAGTTATGGCTATGAGAAATATTACAACATGTTCTCGTTGCAAAAGATAGTGGGTAAGGAAGAGGTGATTGATCAAGAACTTTTTGAGGGAGCTGCACGCGTGATTGATAGTATCAAGCAACCCTTTATGGCTCAAATCCTCACAATTGCCATGCACCAGCCTTTCACCCTTGTGGAACGAAAAACTTGGATTTCAAAAAGTTGCAAATATAACGAGCGTGTTTTGAATTATCTTGAATGTGTAAACTATTTTGATGAAGCTTTTGGGAAATTTCTAAAACAACTCAAGCGTATGGGCAAATATGACAACTCTGTGATTGTCATTGTTAGTGATCATAATGAATTGGATAAAAATGAACTCGACAAGCGACCAACGTCTGTGATGAGCGATAAATATTGCACTTTTGTGGTGATGAATGCAGGTGTTGCCCACCAGCAAAAGCAACCTATGGGACAAATTGATGTGTATCCCACAATATTAGACCTTATGGGATTGAATGACTACTGGTGGAAGGGATTGGGACAAAGTATTTTACTCTCTCCTGCCGTGGAAACGGCAGTGACCATTGATGGAGAAGTGGTGGGAAATGTCCATGCTCCTCAAGTCAATCGACAAAAGCAGGCATGGTCATTATCTAACACCATGATTATGAAACGATATTTTGATCGGAAGCACCAAAACTCACATGCAAAACAATAACGACAATAACGAGTTGCACATGCTTGTGCAATTTAGTGGGGTGGAGTTTCGTTATCTTTATAACAATCGTTATCTTTGCAAGTTATGAGACTAAGGCATTTTTTTTTCCTGTTGATGGTGTTGGGGGGCATGGTGTGCCGTGCTCAAGTCACCTTTGGTGGCAATGGCAAGCCTGTGTTTGAAGAAACACCGGCCAAATCGACGGGACTGGGCAAGATATATGTGCTCTACAACACTGCTGGAGTGAGCATGAGCTACACGGCACAATCGCCCGGCGCAACCGTTGTGTGGTCGACCTATGGCGACCGTGGAGCTGCCTATGCCCAAGAAATCACATCGGGAATCACTCGCAATGGTGCACAACTGACCTTGGCACAAGTTATGCCCAACACGGGCTATGTGATAGAGGAGGGCACCAAGCGCACCTATGTGTGGATTGTGAATTATTCCGACTATCGGCTTGATATTCAAAATATTGCAACCGAGCCCGCCAGCGATTGCGGAACAGCGACCCTCAATGTGCAAGGCACGGGAACCGACATGGCTTTTTTCACAATCACAGGCGTGCGACAATTGCTTGATCGTGGCATCAAGTTGCACTACTACACACTCTCGTGGAACGACTCGCAACAACAATGGGGGCAGACCGAAGTTAATGAAAATCAAGAAACTTTTAAATCAACTATTGTTGTGTCTGCACCGCTGTGCAACACAGCTTTTAGGCTCTCGGGCGATCGTTTTTTGCAATATTGGGGCGAAGGTGTTGAAATAGAGAGCGATAGCTACACCACCAATGCTGTTGATGTGCACACGAGTGCAGTGCAAGAAAAGCGCAACAACAACAACGAGAAAGGCAGTGGTGGTGAAGGCACATTGGGAGGCTCGGCTCCTGCCCACATCACTTTCACGGCTCATGTGACCGATGCTGCCATTCACAAAGAGTGGCAAATGGCAACCGATGCCGAGTTTCAAAATGTGGAGTTGCGCCTAAATAATGATGTGGTGGACCAAACTTTTGAACAGGCGGGCACTTTCTACTGGCGTTTCATTGGTTCCAATGCCAGTGGCACGTGTGAAGCTGTGAGTGAAACCTACACAGTGAACATTGGCGAGAGCGAACTGGTGTGCCCCAATGTGTTCACCCCCGGCACTACCGAGGGCGTGAACGACGAGTGGAAGGTATCGTATAAATCGATAGTGGAATTTAAGTGTTGTATTTATAACAGCTGGGGCAACTTGATTGTGGAGCTAAACGACCCTTCACAGGGATGGGACGGCAAATATAAGGGAAAACTTGTAGGTTCAGGAGTCTACTACTATGTGTTGCGTGCCAAGGGGTCTGATGGCAAAAAATATGACTTGAGTGGCGACATCAACATCATTGGCTACAAGAAAAATCCCAATGGCACAGGCACCACTCCCACAGGCCAATAATTGTAATAGCAAACTCTTGCATGATGAAAAAAATATTATTGACAACGGCACTTGTTGCCGTTGCTTTTTTAGGCAGCACAGCACAACGACTGCAACCCAAAGGCGGTAGGGCGACAAGAAGTGTGGTTTTCAATGTCACTTCGTCGCCCACCATTCCGCAGTCGATGTCGTTTATGGGCGAGATGGTGTCGCTCGATCGTGCCGACCTCTATGAGCGTCTCGACTTTGAGATGATTCACCTCATTTATAATCGCGATCGCATGCTGTGGTGCATGAAGCGTGCCAATCGGTTTTTTCCGATGATAGAGTCCATTCTCAAGGAATGTAAGGTGCCACAAGATTTCATTTACTTGGCTTGCACCGAGAGCCTTTTAGACCCAAATGCCTACTCGACTGCTCGCGCTGCAGGCATGTGGCAGTTGCTTGCCGGCACGGCTCGCGACTTGGGGCTGGAAGTGAACGATGAGGTTGATGAACGTTATGACCCCGAATTGTCGACTCGTGCCGCTTGCAAATATCTCAAGCAGGCCTATGCCAAGTTTGGGCACTGGCCCACTGTGGCAGCTAGCTACAATGCCGGCATGGGGCGCATTGCCCGTGAACTATCGACACAGCAACAGCGCAAGGCCTTCGACCTTTATTTGGTGAATGAAACTTCGCGCTATGTGTTTCGCATCATGGATTATAAACTGTTTTTCGCCAATCCCAAGCACTATGGCTATCGCTTGATGCGTCGTCAGCTCTATCAGCCCTATTCCTATCGGGTTGTAGAGGTGAAGACAGGGGTGCCCAATTGGAGCACTTGGGTTGTGCAAAATGGCGTCACGTACGCGCAACTGCGTGAGCTCAACCCTTGGATTAGAACCAACAGGCTCACCAACACTGCAGGCAAAACCTACAAGGTGAAGATTCCCACCGAGCAGTCGCTCTATCGCAGCAAGGCAGGCAACAAGCTGCATGATGCCAACTGGGTGATAGACTAATATTGACAAGAACACAACAATTGCATGAAAATAAACGGAAAAGAAACAGAATGTGTATCGGTGCTGGGAGCACGAGTTCACAACCTGAAAAATATTGATGTGGAAATTCCACACTATCAACTCTCGGTGATTACTGGCTTGAGTGGCAGCGGCAAGTCGTCGCTGGCATTCGACACCATTTTTGCCGAGGGGCAACGTCGCTATCTCGAAACCTTTTCGGCCTATGCGCGTGGCATGTTGGGGGTGCTTGAGCGCCCCGATGTCGATCGCATTTCGGGCTTGAATCCGGTTATCTCGATAGGGCAGAAGACCACCAACAAGAATCCACGTAGCACGGTGGGCACCACCACCGAGGTCTACGACTACTTGCGCCTGCTCTTTGCCCGTGCCAGCGATGCCTATAGCTATGTGTCGGGGGAGCGTATGGTCAAGTATTCGGTCGAGAAAATTCTGCACCTCATTCTCGACAAATTTGAGGACAAAAAAATCTATATTTTAGCACCGCTTGTCAAGAATCGCAAGGGCCACTACAAAGACCTCTTTGAGCAACTGCGCAAAAAAGGCTATATGCATGTGCGCATTGATGGCGAGATGCGCGAAATCACCTTTGGCATGAAGCTCGACCGCTATAAAAACCACAGTGTGGAGCTGGTAATCGACCGTCTCAAGGTTGCGACCAAAGACGAGAAACGCCTTAACGACACCATTGAGTTGGCATTCAGGCAAGGCAAGAATCAACTCATCATTCTTGAAGCCGAGTCGCAGGAGTTGAGCTATTATAGCAAAACACTCATGGATCCTTCGACAGGGCTTTCCTATCTCGCCCCTGCACCCCATAACTTTTCGTTTAACTCGCCTCAAGGAGCTTGCCCCAAGTGCAAGGGGCTGGGCTTTGTGAACATCATCGACCGCGAGAAAATCATGCCCAACATGAAGTTGTCGATTAAAGATGGAGGCATCACTCCTTTGGGCAAGTACAAGAACACGCTCATCTTTTGGCAAATTTCGGCGATTTGCGAGAAATATGGTGCCACACTCGACACTCCCCTTGAGCTGTTGCCCGAAGAGGCTCTCGACGACATCATGAATGGCACCGACGAGCGACTCAATATCAAAACCGAGACTTTGAGCACCAACAACTATTTCTTGACCTATGATGGGCTTGTGAAATATATCGAGATGCAACAGGCCGACGAGTCGACCACACGTGCTCAAAAATGGGCAGGGCAATTTTTCTCGCGTGTAGAGTGCCCCGAGTGCCATGGAGCTCGTCTCAACAAAGAAGCCCAACATTTCTTTATCAACGGCAAGAATATTGCTCAGTTGGCAAGCATGGACATTTCAGAGCTTCGCGACTGGATTGGCGACCTGCACAACCACATGGAGCCCACCAAGTGGCGCATTGCTCAAGAGATTGTGAAAGAAATTTTGAGCCGTCTCAACTTTATGCTTGATGTGGGGCTCGACTATGTGTCGCTCAATCGCAACTCGGCTTCGCTGTCGGGTGGCGAGAGTCAGCGCATCAGGCTTGCCACCCAAATCGGGTCGCAGTTGGTGAATGTGCTCTACATTCTCGATGAACCAAGCATTGGCTTGCACCAGCGCGACAATGAGCGCCTCATCGACTCGCTCAAGAAGTTGCGCGACGAGGGCAACACTGTGGTGGTGGTGGAGCACGACAAAGACATGATGCTTGAGGCCGACTACATTGTCGACATTGGGCCCAAGGCAGGGCGCAAGGGGGGTAATGTGGTGTTTGCCGGCACACCTGCCCAAATGCTCAAGGAAAACACAATCACCGCCAACTACCTGAATGGCACCACCTGCATCGAGGTGCCTAAAAAGCGACGTGAGGGTAGTGGCAAAAAGCTATTGTTGCATGGGTGCAGTGGCAACAACCTCAAGCATGTTGATGTTGAAATTCCGCTGGGCACCTTTGTGTGTGTCACAGGGGTGTCGGGCAGTGGCAAGTCGAGCCTCATCAATGGAACATTGCAACCCATCTTGAGCCAGCGTTTCTATCGCTCGCTCACCGAGCCTTTGCCCTATGACAGCATCGAGGGACTTGAAGCTCTCGACAAGGTGGTCACGGTCGATCAGTCGCCACTGGGGCGCACACCACGCAGCAATCCTGCCACCTACACGGGCGTGTTTGCCGACATTCGCAACCTTTTTGTCAATTTGCCCGAAGCCAAAATCAGGGGCTACAAGCCAGGGCGGTTCTCCTTTAACATTGCAGGAGGGCGATGTGAAGTGTGCAAAGGCAATGGCTATAAAACGGTTGAAATGAATTTTTTACCCGATGTGCTCGTGCCCTGTGAGGAGTGTAGTGCAAAACGCTATAACAGAGAGACTTTGGAGGTGAAATTCAAGGGGAAATCAATTGCTGATGTCCTTGACATGACGATAAATCAAGCCGTGGAGTTTTTTGATGCCATTCCTGCGATTCTCAACAAGATAAAAGTGTTGCAAGAAGTGGGGGTGGGCTATATCAAGCTTGGGCAACCTTCAAGCACATTGTCGGGGGGCGAAAGTCAGCGAGTGAAATTGGCTGCCGAGCTCTCAAAAAAAGATACCGGCAAAACAATCTACATTCTCGATGAGCCAACAACCGGATTGCATTTTGAAGATATTAAGGTGCTTTTGGGTGTGTTAAACAAATTGGTCCAAAAAGGCAATACTGTGATTGTGATTGAGCACAATCTCGACGTGATAAAGTGTGCCGACTACATCATCGACATGGGGCCCGAAGGTGGCCGTGGTGGGGGACAAGTGGTGGCTGTGGGCACTCCCGAAGTGGTAGCCCAAAACAAGCATTCTATCACTTCTCGCTTCATCGCACATGAGTTAGCTCAAAAATAGCCTTATTTGGGCTTAAAATGGCTTAAAAAGGGGGGCTTTGCAGTCGCAAAGTCCTCCTTTTTGGTGCTTGGGATAGCTCAAAATGGGCCATTTCTCATTTTATAGCTCACCAATGGTGGCTGTGATGGGAGGTGATTTTTTTTGATCTTATATTGCATTATATGAGTGTGTTAAGGTGAAATTTAGATGGCTGTAAAGTGCCTGAGAATAGGCGAGAATTTAAATTTAGGAATAGTTTTAAGGCTTCTCCAAAAATTTGAAAGCGATACCGACTTGAGCTAATTTAAGAATAGAAATTGGTAAATTACCATTGTTTGTTTGCTTTTATAAATTAACCCCAAAGGAGCAGGAATTGCCAAATGGGAACACCCTTTGCAAACACGAAGCAGGAATTAAAAGTTGCAAAGCACAATGTTGAATAAGAACAACGCTTTTGTAATTCTTAATTTCAATTTGCATTATTTACAATTACATCAAAAATGACATTTAACAATTGTTTACAACCGATATAATATGCTGTGTTTGTGTTGTTTATTGCTATTAGTTTCAAGCGATTGTAAGCCTCTTTTTTCGTTTACAGGAGCATGGCAAGCTATTAGGGCAGGAAATGTGCAGTTGTGAGCACATAAGGCGATAGAAATGAATGAATTACTCATCATCTGTTAAAGGTTTGGTTGTTGGGTCGTTTGTAAATCAAAACCCATGTAGAGCACACCTGCTATTTGTTAAATCTAATACCCCGATTTAAAATTTACGCTTTAAAATTTTGATAATTCAAGTAGCTGTTTTAAATTTGCAATCACAAAGTTTTAGAATGTTAATTGAGATATGGATATAGTTTCTCGCCTAAAGATGTTCTTGTCGCAAAATGGAATTACCAATTCACAATTTGCCGACTCATGTGGAATACCCCGTCCCACCCTCTCGCAACTGCTCAATGGCAGGAACAAGAAAGTGAGCGATGAAATTTTTGCTAAAATTCATGAAGCCTATCCCTCTCTCAACATCATGTGGCTCATGTTTGGAGATGGGAGCATGTTTGTTCCAAATGCGAACAACGCTTCTTTCTCTAAGTCTCCTCAAGTGGCTGAGAATTCAAAATTAGATGCAGGCTTAGATTTCGTTCAAGAACCTGCGGGAGCCTCTCAAACGTCTATTAGTTTTGACGACACGATTAATGATTTTGATAGTGAGCCAGTGGCTAAACCCATCATGCCTCAGCAACCCTCGCTCTCGGCTGCTCTTGAACACATAGCGCGCACAGCGGGTCGCAATAGCACTGTTAATGCTTCTAAGGAAACCCACGGTCGTCGCATTGTAAACATCATGGTGTTCTATGACGACAATAGCTTTGAGAGCTTCACTCCCAATCACAGTCACTAAGTCGCCCCTATAATTGTATTTAGGTGCCTTTTCTTCCTCTTTTTATCTGATGTTAGATGCAAGGGCAGTGTTTTCGCCCAAGTCGTTCATGGCGTTGATAATGGCTATTAGGCTATATTGTGGCAACCGGGCCACAGTGATGTCTTGTGGCACTATTAGGCCTTGAGCCATGAGACGGGCTCTCATGGTGCCCTGTAGCAAGGGCCGGGCAGGCGTGTGCCACTCTGTGCCGTTGAATAGGGCTATATTGGAATAGGAAGTGTCGGTGAGCAATCCATTTTTCACGATAATAATTTCGTCGCAATCTTCTTTTAAGGCTAAATTTCGCTCAAGTTCACTTCGGTCTACGCTTTTATGGCTATAATTGATGTTGTTGTCAACCACAAGTTTAAACGATTGTGGTTTTTTGCGCTTGTAGGGCGATATGTCGATGTGGGTGATGCCGTGACGGTTATATTCAACCCTAAGCTTGTGTAGCCCTTGTTGAGGGCATTGAATGTGGCTCAAGGCCTGAGCAAGCGATAGGGCGGTGGCATCGTGAGCTCCAAAACACTGCAGTAGCGTGTTGTTGAGTCGCTTTTGATGCCACTCAATGCCAGCAATATCGCCATTTTCAATTCTTAGTGTCTCAACGTACAGGCACATAGATTTTTTGCTTCAGTTCCTCATATTCACGTCGGCAATCGCTGCGATGGGTGATGCCTCCACCTGCTTTATAATACCATTGACCGTTTTCTTGGTCGATGAAGCGAATCATCACTGCACTATCGAGCACGCCGTTGGCATAGGTGCCCATAACGCCCGTGTAGAAGCCCCGATCATAGTTTTCGGCTTCCTCTATGAGTTTCATGGTTTCGGGCTTGGGAGCACCGGTTATAGAGCCTCCGGGAAGCTGTGAGAAGATGATGTCGCCCACATGCTGGCAATAGTCGGCAGGGAGAGTGCCTGTGATTTCGGAGCTGGTTTCGAGCAACCGGCCACGATTGGTCACAATCTCGTCGATGTAGCGAAAACGGGTCACTTCAACCTGTGTGGCCACACGGCTCAGGTCGTTTTTGATGAGATCGACAACAAAGTGGTGCTCTTCGGCTTCTTTCTCGTCGTTCATCAATATTTCGCGTGCATTGGGCAGTGTGGCATCAATGGTGCCCTTCATGGGATAGGAGCTGATTTTGCCGTTGCTCACGCGTACGAAGATTTCGGGCGAAAAGCACACAAAATGATCCTTCACCCATAGCCTGTAGGGGGCACTTGAGCGGTGAAACACCTCTTCAAGCGAGTCGAGATTGGTTGTGATAGCGGCACGGGCAGTGAGGTTCACCAGTGAGCTGCGTCCTCTTGCAATGCCTTCTTGCACAGTGTTGAACATGGTTTCATATTCTTCCGGTGTGGGTGGTGTGCAGGCCTCTATCACGGGCATCGTGTTGCCATTGTCACCCTTGGGGGCAACATTGGCCACTCCTTGCAGGTCATATTTTATTTCGGCTGGGTCAATCTCGTCGAGTTCAAGCACCAAGCCTTTTTCTTTTTTATAATCGATTGCAAAAATAAATTTTTTGTTGGCACTTGCCAGCTCGTTCATGCGGCGTTGCACCTCGTTTCCGTCAATAAATTGTAGCATTTGTTTTATTTGTTTTTATAGAGTGTATAATTCTATGATGTGTGCATGGCTCCAATGAGTTGTTTCACGTGGTCGATGCCATGACGTTTCATGTAGTCTTCGATATAGTCGATTGCCTTGATGGTCACTTGTGGGTCGATAAAGTTGGCTGTGCCAATTTGCACTGCTGTGGCTCCTGCAAGCATGAATTCTATCACATCACGGCCATTCATGATGCCTCCCAGCCCTATCACAGGCACTTTCACAGCCTGTGCCACTTGCCACACCATGCGCACGGCAATGGGCCTGATGCAAGCTCCCGACAATCCGCCTGTGGTGGTAGAAAGGTAGGGGCGTTGCTTCTCGATGTCGATGGCCATGCCCATGAAAGTGTTGGTGAGCGACACTGCATCGGCTCCGGCATCTTCAACGGCACGTGCAATTTCGGCCACATCGGTCACATTGGGGGTGAGTTTCACTATCATGGTGCCATGATAGGCCTTGCGCGTGGCTTCAACCACCATTTGAGCACCATTGCAGGTGGTGCCAAAGGTCATTCCGCCTTGTTTCACATTGGGGCACGAGATGTTGATTTCAACGGCTGCAATGCCCTCGAGCGGGTCGAGCTTTTCACACACGGCGGCATAGTCGCTCACCGAGGCACCGCTCACGTTCACCACAATGCGTGTGTCAAGATTCTTGATGCGTGGGTAGATGTGCTCGATAAAGTAGTCTACACCCTTGTTTTGAAGGCCCACAGCATTGAGCATGCCACTTGGGGTTTCAACCATGCGCGGATAGGGGTTGCCTTGGCGTGGGTGCAAGGTTGTGCCTTTCACTATAATGCCTCCCGGCTTGTTCAGGTCGATGAGGTCGGCAAATTCTTCGCCATAGCCAAATGTGCCCGAGGCAGTCATAATGGGGTTTTTGAGCTTCAATGCTCCTATTTCAACGTTCAAGTCTACCATTTCAATCGTTTGATATTAAAAACAGGTCCTTCTTTACACACACACACGTTGCCATCGTCGGCAGTGTCTTCCACACAGCACAGGCACGCTCCCAGGCCACAAGCCATGGTATTTTCAAGCGAGACTTCACACTCAATGTTTTTTTCACGCGCAATGCGGGCCACAGCCTGCATCATGGGCAGGGGGCCACAGCAAGCTATGTGGTCGATTTTCTCGTTGAGCACCGAGTGCTGGGTCACAAATCCCTTTTCGCCCATCGAGCCATCTTCGGTGGTCACATGCACTGTGCCCACTTGCTCAAAGAGGTCGAGTTCAAGCAGGTCGCGACTCGTGCGTGCACCCAGCAAGAAGTTCACCATCACACCTTGTGCCGCGAGCACTTTGCCCAGTTGCAAGAGGGGAGCTACTCCCACACCACCGCCAATGAGTAGCACGTTGCCTTTCACTTGTGTTGAGAAACCGTTGCCCAGTGGCACAAGCAAGTTGAGCACACTGCCGGCAGGGGTGCTGTTGAGTGCCGCTGTGCCATCGCCGGCGTTGCGTATGAGCAACCACAACTCATGCTCGTCGGCATAGTTGATTGAGATGGGGCGGCGCAGGTAGGTAGTTTTGGAATTAGGCACTTCAACTTGCACGAATTGCCCTGGCAGTGTGGCAGGCATGGGAGCCTCCACAGGTGAGAGCTTGAGCAACGAGTATAGCGAAGAGAGCTTGATGTTCTCGTTCACGATAAAATCGGTCTCTGTTATCTTCATGTGCTGTGATAGTTTTTGATAGTGCAAAAGTAGTGATTTCTTTTTATTTTGGCATCAAGTTTTTTTCCATTTTCTCAAGCCATGAAGGCACAAAAAAACATAAAAAAGCTCTTCTCTGTTTTTGAGAAGAGCTTGATGTGATGGGGGAGGGACGCGATTGTGTCGCACAACCGTGGCAAAGTTTACTTCACTACCAGTTTGGTGGCAGTGTGGCCTTGGACTTGTAGCACATAGACGCCCTTAGACAAGCCTGTGGTAGCAATACTGCCTGTGTAGGGGCTTGCTTGTTTCACCAAGCGACCTTGCAGGTCATAAATCTTGAGAATTGTTCCTATTGAAACATTGATGCTCACCTCTTCTCCTGCATTAACGGGATTGGGAGTGGCAACGAGGGCGGGCGATGGGGCCACAATCTTGTTGAGGCTTGATGTGGAAGATCCATAAATGAGTTCGATGCCGGGAATGCTGAGGGTGTATTCCTTGCCTTGGGTGAGATTCTTCAACGTGAATTGCACATAGTTGAAATTCAGCGGATAGCAACCATGGTTGGTGACATCGGTCCACTGTGCTGTGGGCAAGTTGAGCGTATATTCCCCTTCAATGTTTTCGGGCATATCTATCTTGGTAATCACTTGCGAACTTCCTGCGACGCTGGTCGAGATGGTCACTCGCTTGATTGTTAATTCTCCGGCATTGAATCTCAATCGCAGGGTGTCGGGCATGCCCCACAGCCTCATTTTCTTGGCAAGCTTAATATAGGCATTGCGCGATGCCGCTCCAGTGAAGTCGATTTTCATGCCGTGGTCGAGTGCCGTGACTTGTCGATTTTTTCCGCCACTTTGCGTGATAGTCCATGTTGCAGGGTCGATAGTGGCATTTTCAATGGTGGTGATGTGGGCTTTGGGATTTTCCACGCTCACCATGAGCGTGCCGTTGAAATTGGAGGCTGTGCCGGTGATGTGTGCAACACCATCGGCCACACCTGTCACGATGCCATGGTCGTCAACCGTGGCCACTTGTTGATTGTCGCTGGTCCACTTGATTGCCGAAGGGTCAATCACATCTTCCTGATAGCTACTTGTGCCCAATATTTTAATTTCATAGCTGTGCTTGTTGTCGATGACAACACTGTCATAGGCCAATTTAACATTGACTTTTACAATATTAACAGCCTGTGTGGTTTTAATGCCTTGATATTCTGCATAAATATTTCCCTGTGCAGGAGTTGTCGAGGCAATAAATATTCCGTTTTCAAATTTTCCCACTTGCTTGTCGCACGAGAGAGTGCAGCCTTCAAGGTCCTTTTTCTTGAGCACGCCATATTGGTTGTAGCCCCATACGCGAGGAGAAATCTTAGCCGAAGTTGAAATATTCCAGCATCGAGGTGCAAAGTTGAGTTTCCCGATAGCATCGTCGATAGGCGCATTGGCGATGAGCAGGCAACCATTGCCCACCGGGCGCAACGACCCATCGCTGGGCGTGTTCACCACCTCATCGTTCACCACCATGCAACTTGAGCCTCCACCGTCAAGATTCACGGCATTGATGGCACCCAAGGCGCGAAACACATCGGCAGCTTCACCCAGTGAAACACCTGTCGATTCTACACTGCGCCCATCAATCACCACCATGTAGACCTTAGTGCTGTCGGCATTAAAGCCAATGCAGGTGCGAGGGTGACGATCGTTCCAGTCATCGATGCTCACACCATTTTTCATGATGATGTGGTCGCTTCCACCCACTAGCTCTTTGAAATTGCCCAACAAGCAGGGTTGGTTGCGCAAGTTCACTTGAAGGTTAATCGCAATTTCGTCGCCATTGCCCATGGCTTGAAGTTGACTGGTGCAACTGCCTTGTGCCCAAATAATGGCATGACCGGCAGGAATAGTGGTCACGCCTGTTCCATCAAACACGCTGTCGACCACACACGTTTCACTGCTATTGGCCCACCACTTGAAGTTGCCCTCTTTGGGGTGAATGAGAGCTTTGAGCCCTCCCGAGCATTTCTCGGTTGCAGGGCCATAGGAGGTTGTGTATAGGTTGATTTGGTTGCCTCCCGTGCTTTCCCATTCAAGTCGTTGCATGTTCACGGTGTGCAATCGGTAGCTGTTGCCCTTGTGTGTGATAGTTCCTGTAAAATCAACCCTGTCGATATAGGGGTGGCGGTTCTCGTCGAGCACAAAGCAAGCTCGCCCCACAGGGTTGGTCACACACTCGTTGCGCCTGAATTGTCCGCTGCGAGGAATTCCATTTTCTACAGGATTGGTATAAAAATAGAAGTCGCCATTGGTGGCTCCCACCACTTCATGCCCGGGGCGATTGTTGCGCCTTGCCATGCTCAAGGGGTTTTCTTGTGCCACTGCTCGGTCGCCACCTTTGCAGGTTTCAAAGTCGATGTAGGGGTTGGTGAGGTCAAGAGTCATGACACTCACTTTGAGGGGCATGGCAGGCAAGTCATATTTGGCAAATGTGACTCCCGGCCCTACAGGGTGGGGGTAGATGATGGTGTCTACTTCATAGACTTTGTTCTTGATAGTCCACTCGTTTTTGGCCCATAGCACTTGTGCTATCACAGCCACCACAAGCAGTAGTAAATACCTTTTTTTCATTGTAGTATTGAATTGTTCGTTACATTTAGTCTATTTCTCTTTTTTTTACAAAAATAGGCAAAAATATTTATTCACACCCCTGTCCATTGCCTAAAAATGTGCACAAGGGGGTTGGGCATGTAAAAGGCTTTTAGTATTTTTGTAACATAATTTCATTAATATGGAGAATAAGGAACTTGTTGAAAAAGTCTCGGAAAAACTGGGGCGTAGCAAAGGCGATGTGAATAAATTGCTTGAGGCATTGTGCGATGTGGTGAGGGAGCGTTGTGGCGAGCTCGACAGCATTGCTATTCCTGCATTTGGAACCTTTGAAGCAAGAAAAAAAAATGAGCGTGTCATGGTCAATCCCAGCAATGGCAAGCGCATGCTGGTGCCACCCAAAATCACAATGAATTTTAAGGTGAGCAATGTGCTCAAAACAAGATTAAAAAATCAAGTTTAACGCCAAGTGAAAAATCAGCAAGATGAATAGTAAAATTACTTTTCCCGAATTGGTAGAGTTGGTGGCTGGCAAAGCCAGCACGTCGAAGCGTGTGAGTGAACTTTTTCTCAAGGAATTGGTTGCCATCGTGAGCCAAACTCTCACCGAGGGCGAGAGCGTGAAAATAAAAGGGTTGGGCACCTTTAAGCTCACCCGTGTTGGGGCACGCAAAAGCATCGATGTGAACACTGGCGAGGAAATTGAAATTCCAGGGCATCACAAGCTTGCTTTTGTGCCCGAAAAAAAACTTGCCAATGCTATAAATCAGCCTTTTGCGCAATTTGAAACCGAGGTATTGAGCGATGAGGTCACCGATGAGCAGTTGGCAGGCATCGATGAAGAGCCCTTAGACTTGTTGGAAGAAGAAGTGATTGCCCAAGCTGTCACTGTTGCCAATGATGAAGAAGACACTCCGGCAGAGCCTGCCACGCCTCAAGTAGCTCCCTTGACTGTTGCCAATGCCATCGACGATGAGGCGCAAGCCGATGTGCAAGATGCTATCGACGAGGTGATGAACGAGCAGCCCCCCACCTTTGTCCCTCCTGTTGAGCCCGAGCCCGAATTGGAACCAACGACCGAAACCCCTCCTGCCTTCACTCCTCAAGAGCAAGAAGCTGCTGTTGAGTCGCCCGAAGAGCCTGCTCGGGGCGAAGAGGTAGGCTCGTCTGACATGTGCGACCCCTATGAAGCAATAACCGACGAGAGTGAAAAAGTAGAAAGCGAAATTTCAAAGCGCAAGCATGGTCATCGCATGTTTCTCGAAGGCTTCGTGATTGGTGTTGTCACCTCGCTCATTGTGGCGTGGGTGAGCTACAAACTCTACATGATGAAATATGCCCCCAAAATCGCAACGACCGAACTCGTGGCTCACAAGGCCTCCAAGCCTCGCTCCTCGTCAGTGGCAAAAGTAGTGACCGACACAGCCACAAAACCGGTGGTTGAAGCACAAAAGCCTGCAACGGTGAAAGATACCGTTGAAAAAGCCTCAGTAGCCCGGCAATCAGCCAAGCGAGCCACCACTGTGGTGAAAGACACCATCAATGCACAGGGCACGCTCTCTCGCATAGCACGTCGCCACTATGGCAACAACTTTTTTTGGGTTTACATTTATGAAGAAAACAAGGCTAAAATCAAAGACCCCAACAACGTTCCCATTGGCACGGTTGTAGTGGTGCCTCCTGCCGAGAAGTATGGCATCGATAAAAACAACCCTGCAAGTGTGGCCAAGGCCAAAAACAAACTCCGAGAAATTTATAATCGAAATGCTAAACGGGGCAAATGAAGCAATGTAGGGTTTAACACATTTAACTTAAGGCTGTATAAATTAACTCCAAAAATGATAGCCAATAGAGGGTAAAATCATACTTTTGCACCACGAAGCATGCCCATGTCAAATGAGGTGTGCTTGCAAGATTAAAGAACAAAACAATATACAATACAATAAAAATTAAATAGCAAAGATGGCAGTATCTGTTAATATCCGAGAGCTAAACGACTTGATTGCAAGTAAAAGCAACTTTGTGAGTCTCATCACTCAAGGCATGGATCACACCATTGTGGGACAACGCCACCTTGTCGACTCGTTGCTCATTGCCTTGCTGGCCAATGGGCATGTGTTGCTTGAGGGTGTGCCCGGCCTTGCCAAAACTCTGGCCATTAAAACTTTGGCATCTATCATTGATGCTCGATATAATCGCATTCAATTCACCCCCGACTTGTTGCCTGCCGATGTTGTGGGCACCATGGTGTATAGTGCACGCAAAGAGCAATTTGAGGTGAAAAAAGGCCCTGTGTTTGCCAACTTTGTGCTGGCCGATGAAATCAACCGCGCTCCAGCCAAGGTGCAAAGTGCCTTGCTTGAAGCCATGCAGGAGCGTCAAGTGACCCTTGGGGAGCAAACTTTCAAGCTCGACGACCCATTTCTCGTGTTGGCAACCCAAAACCCCATTGAGCAAGAAGGCACCTATCCCTTGCCCGAGGCACAAGTCGACCGTTTCTTGATGAAGGTGATTATTGGCTATCCCAGCAAAGAGGAAGAAAAGCAAATCATACGCATGAACATTGCATCGGAGCATGCCCCGGTGCAGCCACTTGTCACTCCACGCGACATTGTTGAAACGCGTGAAATTGTGAATAAAATTTATATCGACGAGAAAATCGAAAAATATATAGTCGATATTGTGTTTGCCACTCGTTTCCCCAGTGATTATGGGCTCAACGACCTCAAGAGCATCATCTCCTTTGGAGCATCACCCCGTGCCTCTATCAGCATGGCTCTTGCCGCTCGTGCCTATGCCTTTTTGCGTGGCCGTGGCTATGTGATTCCCGAAGACGTGCGTGCCATTTGCCACGACGTGATGCGTCATCGCATTGGGTTGTCCTATGAGGCCGAGGCCAACAACATTGGAGCCGATGAGGTGATAAGTCAAATTCTCGATAAAGTTGCAGTGCCCTAATGCTTGCAGAGGGTAGTGGAGTGATAGTCTGCAATTGTTTGAGCAAGGTTGGCAATATACAATGAATTCGAGCGAGTTATTAAAAAAAGTAAGAAAAATAGAGATTAAAGCCAAGGGGCTATCTCAAAATATTTTTGCTGGCGAGTACCATTCGGCATTCAAGGGCCGTGGCATGAC
This sequence comes from uncultured Prevotellaceae bacterium, assembly GCA_947254205.1. Classification (GTDB taxonomy): domain Bacteria; phylum Bacteroidota; class Bacteroidia; order Bacteroidales; family Muribaculaceae; genus Sodaliphilus. The sequence goes on along the minus strand of CAMYCE010000005.1, from coordinate 16,600 downwards.
CTTTAGCGAGGTGCGTGAATATCAATATGGCGACGATGTGCGTGATATTGACTGGAATGTGACTGCGCGTACGGGGCGCCCCCACATCAAGGTCTATGAAGAGGAACGCGAACTCACCGTGATGTTGCTCGTTGATGTGTCGGGTAGCAAAAACTTTGGTGCCGTGGGCGATGCCAAGCGCGACATGATGCTCGAAGTGGCAGCCACATTGGCTTTCTCGGCCATTGAAAATAACGACAAGGTGGGAGTGATATTTTTTAGTGATAAAATCGAGAAATTTATTCCACCCCAAAAAGGGCGCAAGCACATTTTGATGCTGATAAGCCAACTGCTCAATTTTGAACCCGAAAACAAAGGCACAAATCTTGAAGTGGTGCTCAGGCTCTTGACCAGTGCCATCAAAAAGCGTTGCACGGCATTCTTGATTTCCGATTTCATTTGTGAGCACGACTATCAGCAAGCCATGTCGATTGCAAGCAGCAAGCACGACCTCATTGCAGTTCAGGTCTATGACAAGCGCGAAGCCTCTTTGCCCGATGTGGGGCTCATGCGTGTGCTCGATGCCGAAACCGGTGCCGAGCAATGGATTAATACAGGTAGCAAAAAGGTGCGACAAGCCTATAGCCGCTGGTGGTATCAGCGACAGCTTGCCATGAGCACAGCGTTGCAACGTAGCCGTGTCGACAACACCTCAATAGCTACCGACGAAGACTATGTGAGGGCTTTGCTTGCGCTGTTTAAAAAGCGGTCGATGAGTCATCATTAAGGCATTAAATTTCAATGAAAAAGATAGAACTAAAGATATGGTTGAGCATTTTGTGTGTGCTATTGCCCTTGTGTACTGTGGCAGCTACCACCATGCTCAAAGCGCGTCTCGACTCTACGGTGATTCTCATGGGCAAAACCGTGAGCCTGCGCATGGAGTTGGTGCAAGATAAGCCGGTGAAGGGCTACTTTGTGAACGATCAAGTCGACACGCTTAATGCCATGGTCGAGATTGCCGGTCGCCCAAAAGCCGACACGATCGACTTGGGCAACAATCGCATTCAAATCAATAAAACCTATCTTGTGCAGGCATTTGATTCGGGACAGTGGCACATCAATCCCATTATGTTTATTGCCGGCAACGACACTGTTAGGTCTAATGAACTTGTACTCAAGGTGCTACCGCTCAAGGTAAATCCCAATGCCGACATCAAGGACTTTGCCCCGGTGGTTGACCCCGAACGGCATTTCCTTGATTGGGTGCCCGACTTTGTGACCCACTTGTGGTGGCTGTGGCTCTTGCTCTTGATAGCAGGAGTGGCTACATGGGCCTATTTCAAGTGGTGGCGCAAGGGTAAGAATCCGCTCAAGCGCGAGAAACGCCGCTTGCCCCCCTATGAGGAAGCTCTCGAACGCTTGCAATTGCTCAAAGCGCAACAGTTGTGGCAAAATGGGCAAGAAAAAGACTATTACACGGCTCTCACCGACATTTTGCGTGAATATATCGATCGTCGTTTTGCCATCAATGCCGTTGAAATGACCTCTTCGCAAATTTTAGACTCCCTGCATCGTCATGCCGAAACTTGCATGGTCAACGACCGGTTGAGCGAGATATTGGCTATTGCCGACTTTGTGAAATTTGCCGGTCAGCACCCACTTGCCGACGACAATGAGCGTGCCTTTCAGCGAGCCTTGCAATTTGTTGAGGCTACCAAGCCACAAGTGGCAAGCCCTGCTGGCGAGGGAAGAAAGGAGGAACAAGCACAATGATGAATTTTGCACACCCGGGCTATTTGTGGCTCTTTTTGCTATTCATTCCCCTCATTGGCTGGTATGTGTGGCGCGAGCGCAAGGGGGTGCCCACCATGCAACTATCTTCTACGTCGGCATTTGCCGGCATGTCTACCAGTTGGAAAGTCTATGTGAGGCATCTCATGTTTGTTGTGAAACTGGCGGCTATCGCCTGCCTCATCATCATCTTGTGCCGGCCTCAAAGCTACGATAGCTGGGCACGGAGCGAAGCCGAAGGCACCGACATTGTGCTGGCTGTTGACATTTCGGCCAGTATGCTTTCTCGCGACCTCACCCCCGACCGTCTTTCGGCAGCCAAGGCAGTGGCACAAAACTTTGTGAGCAAGCGCGAAACCGACAACATTGGACTTGTGATTTTTGCTGGCGATGGCTTCACGCTCTTGCCCATGACCACCGATAACGCTCAACTCATCAACACAATCAAAGATCTCGATGTGCGCATGCTCGATAGCGATGGCACAGCCATTGGCGATGGCATTGCCACAGCCATCAATCGCATCAAGGGAGGCAAGGCCAAGTCAAAGAGCATCATTCTCATCACCGATGGCACCAACAACACCGGCGTTGTTGCCCCGCTCACTGCCGCCGAGATTGCTCAGCACGATTCCATACGCATCTACACCATTGGCGTGGGCACCCATGGCACAGCTCCCACACCTGTTGCTCAAGATTGGGCAGGAAATTTGGTGTTCAAGCAATTGCCTGTTACTATCGATGAACCCACATTGCAAAAAGTGGCAACGATGACAGGGGGCAAGTATTTTAGAGCCACCGACAATAGTGTGCTCGACCAAGTGTTTAAAGAAATTGATAAACTGGAAAAAACAAAAATCGATGTGCAAAACTTCAGCAATGCGCACGACAACTATATGCCTTGGGCATGGTTGCTCTTGGGGCTTGTGCTGCTCGACTTGCTCGTGCACTACACTGTGCTCAGGAGGTTGCCTTGACATGCTTGTTTAATCAATCGCTTCAGTTATGTTTAATTTTGCCAATTCTCAATATCTATATTTGTTGCTGCTGTTGCCTGTGGTGGCAGGGCTTTACTGGCTTGCTCGCAGGGCACGCAATCGCAAGATTGCTCGCTTTGGTCACCCCATGGTGGTGGCAGGCTTGATGACCGATGTGTCGAAGTATAAGCCCATCATCAGGCTATCACTTCAATTGCTGTTGTTCGCTATGGTGGTGATGATTTTGGCTCGTCCTCGTGGTGGTGCCAAGCAATCTCACTCCAGTGTGCACGGGGTGGAGGTGATGATAGCCCTCGACGTGTCAAACTCGATGAATGCTGCCAGCGACGACAACATGCACGACATCAGTCGCCTGCAACGCTCCAAACTCGTGCTCGAAAAGCTCATCGACAAGTTGGCGGGCAACAAGGTGGGGCTCGTGGTGTTTGCCGGCAATGCCTATATGCAGATGCCTCTCACTGCCGATGCCCAAAGTGCCAAGATGTTTTTGAATAGCATCAGCACCAACATGGTGCCCACACAAGGCACTGCCATTGGTGCAGCTATCAACATGGCACGCAGTTCGTTTTCACGCAACCCGCGCACCCAAAAGGCAATGATTATCATTACCGACGGCGAGAACTTTGAAGACGATGCTGTGGCAAGTGCCACCGATGCCCAAAAAGATGGCATTCAAATCAATGTGGTGGGCATTGGTTCCACGACAGGGTCGCCAATTCCCATGGCCGATGGTGGCTTCCTCACCGATGCCGAGGGTAAGCAGGTGAGCACCAAGCTCAACGAAGAAATGGCACAAAAAATTGCCGATGCCGGCAAGGGTGCCTATGTGAATGGCTCATCGAGCGAAGCGGTCAACGACCTGCATGGGGCTCTCTCCAAGTTGGCAAAAAGCGACTTGGGTTCCTATACTTACTCGCAACGCGATGAGCAATTTCCTGTGTTTGCATGGATTGCACTCCTGCTCATGATTGCCGAAATTGTGGTGATGGAGCGCAAGAATCCGTGGCTCAAAAAATATAACTTCTTTACCAAAGAAAGCAAGAAATGAAACTATTTTTAAAAAACATATATCGCAACCTTGCTCTGCTTCTCATGGTGATTGTGCCACTGTGTGGTGTGCAAGCACAGCCGGCGAAGAGTGTGAAGCAGGAGCGCAATCATGTGAGCAGTGGCAACAAGCTCTACAAGGCAGGCCACTATAGCGAGGCCGAGGTGCAATATCGCAAGGCACTTGAGGCCAATGGCAAGTCCTATATGGCACAATTCAACTTGGCAAGTGCTTTGTTGCGCCAAGAGGCAACCACAAAAGGGCAGCAAGAGGGCAACAAAGCGAGCAAGCGACAAGACGAGGCTGTGCAACTCTTGACCCAAGTGGCGCAAAATTGCCCCGACAAGAGCATTGCGGGCCGAGCCAACTATGACTTGGGCAATCTTGCCTATCGCCAGCAACAATATGAGCAGGCTATTGAGCTCTACAAGAATGCTTTGCGCAATAATCCTAATGACGAGAATGCTCGTCACAACCTGCGACTGGCTCAACTCAAGCTCAAACAAAACAAAAACAACAAGAATAACAAGAACAACAAGAACGACAAGAAGAACAATCAAGACAAAAACAAGGATAAGAACAAAGACAAAAAACAAAATCAAAATCAAAACAAAAATCAAAACAAAAATCAAAACAAAAACAACGATAAGAATCAAAATCAACAACAAAAGCCACAAAATGGGGGCATGAGCAAGCAAAACATGGAGCAAATTTTGCGCACCATGCAAAATCAAGAAAATGCAACCCAACAGCGCATCAAAGAGAGGCGTGCGCGCATGGAAGCAGGAGAGCGGGCTCGCACCCAAAACAAGTGGTAAAATTTAAAATGTTGCAGCGTCACTATAAATAATGAATAAGTCTATTTATCGCATATTCTTGCTTGCCGTGTCGAGCTTGCTCTCAACGGCAATGGTTGCTCAATCATTGCGCTATGTGGGTGGTGGTAGCATGGGAAATGGCAAGTTTCAACTTGTTTATGAGTTGACCGATGCTTCAAGTGCAGGAGCCATCACGCCACCGCAGGTCGAGGGCGCCACTTTGAGCTTTGCCTCAAGTCCTCAAAAAATAGGCGAAAGCTCTTCGACTGTCATCATCAACGGCAAAATGGTGCAAAATTCTCGTAGCAATACCTATCGCTACACTTGCACCTTCAAAACCTCCAAAGAGGGACGCTTGAGCATTGGGCCCGCCAGTGTTGTGGCCAATGGTCGCAAGGTGCAAGCCCAAGGGTTCACGTTCAATGTTTCTAAACGTGGTGAGCAATCTTCCTCTACTGCCTCGCAGGTGATGTCGATGAGTGGTGGGCCTGTGAACATGAACAACCCGTTCACACAAACTGCCGATAAGCCCATTTCGAGCAACGACCTCTATGTGCGCATCGAGATGTCGAAGCCTCGTGTCTATGAACAGCAAGCAGTGGTGTGCACCATCAAGCTCTACACCAAGTTTCCCATACGCCCCGAAATCATTCCCATCAAGCAACCCTCATTCACAGGCTTCTTGATCGAAGAAATCAAGCAACCCGGGCAGGTGAATGTTGAAAATGTGCATGGACAAAACTACTACACGGCAGTGCTCAAGCGTTGCATTCTCTATCCACAAAAGTCGGGTGCTATGACCATCAACTCTGGAGAATTTGACATCACACCCGTGCAACGCGATGTGTATGTGGGACTTAATAGTGCTATTGCCGTGCCACACGACACCAAGTTGCGCGTGAAGTCCAACTCGGCATCGGTCAACATCTTACCCTTGCCCGAGCCTCGCCCTGCAGGTTTCACTGGTGCAGTGGGCAATTTCTCGGTTAAGAGTGTGATTGAGCCTCACGACTTGAAAACCTATGCCACTGCCACCTATCGCTATGTGGTTGAGGGCACTGGCAACATCAAATATATCAAATCGCCCACGATTCAATTTCCCAAGGAATTTGACACCTATGACCCTCAAAGCGACATCAAAACTTCGGCCGATGGGGGAGATGTCAAGGGAGTTGTCACGTTTAACTATCAGTTTATTCCGCAATATGTGGGCAAATTCACTATCCCTGCCTCCCTCTTTGTGTACTTTAACCCCTCGACAGGTAAATATGAGACAATTCACCTTGCTGCCCAAACTCTCGATGTGGCCAAGGGTAGCGGACAGCCCTCAAGCCACTACAAGAAGAGTTTGAGCATGATGACCGATATAAAGCCCCGCAAGGCTGGCGACTTGAACCTGAAGCGCGAGCATCTCTATTATCTTGACAGTTGGCTCTATTGGTTGTGCTGGATTGTGCCGTTTGTGCTGTTGTGTGGAGTCTTGATTTATTACCGCAAGTTGGTGGCCGAGCGTGCCAATGAGAAACTCATGCGCACCAAGCGAGCAGGCAAAGTGGCTCAAAAACGCCTGAAACGTGCCCGCCTATTCATGCAAGGAGGCGACTCAAGTGCTTTTTATGCCGAGGTGCTCACCGCCACATGGGGCTACCTGAGCGACAAGTTGGGTATTCCTGTTTCGGAGTTGAGCAAAGACAACATTGTGGCCGAGCTTGAAGGCTATGGAGTGGGCGAGGAGTTGCGCCAATCAACTTTGCAACTGCTTGAAAGTTGCGAGTTTGCACAATATGCTCCTCAACTTGCCCAAAGCGATATGAAAACCATTTTTTCACAAGCTGCATCTCTCATGGACTCGCTTGAGAACGTGAAGCGCAAAAAAACTGTTGAATCATGAAGAAAGCGATATTTTTGTTCATGACCCTATTCACCTTAGGCTTGCCCTTGGGCGTGGTAGCCGAGTCGACAATCGATAGGGCACACAGTGCCTATGACCGTGAACACTATCAAGAGGCCTTGCAACTCTACTTGCAAGAGGCACAAAACACTGGCACATCGAGCAATTTGTTTTATAATATAGGCAACGCCTATTATCGCATGAGCGACTACACCCATGCCATTCTATACTATGAGCGCGCTTTGAGGCTGAATCCTGCCAATAGCGATGCTCGTGCCAATCTCGACTTTGTGCGATCGCAAGCCAAAATTAGCGAAGACACAGGGGCATCATTCTTCGCCAATGTGGTGATGAATATGGTGAATCAAGTGCCAAGCAACACTTGGGCTGTGGTTGCAGCCTTGGCCTTCTCGCTGTTTTTGCTTGCAGTAGCCCTCTATATCTTTGTTGATAGTGTGTGGTTGCGCAAGTTGGGTTTCTTTGGCGGTGGCGCATTGTTGGTTGTGACACTTGTTGCTGTAGCTTGTGCATGGCAGGTGCGTGCTCTCGCAGTAGAGCATCGCGAGGCTATTGTTGTGGCTCACAGTTCTACCTTGAGTGTGGCCCCTCATGCCCCCAATGCCAAGGAAGAGGCTTTTGTGTTGCGCGAGGGGCAAAAAGTCACGATTCAAGACTCGGTGAGCAACACAGCTGGAGTGCAGGTGCAAGTGTGGTATAGGATTGAAACCGCCGATTCTCGTCAGGCGTGGATTAGATCCACCGATGTAGAAAAAATATAATGTGCTCATGATAGAAACATTGCAAAGTGCCGATGCCTCGCTATTCACAGCATTAAATAGCCTGCATGCGCCCTATTTCGACCAGCTTCAATGGCTCATTTCGGGAAAATTCTCGTGGTTGCTCATGGTGCTCATGCTCTTGTATATTCTTTCTCGCAAGGGGGGGCGACAGGCTTGTGCGATTGTGGTGGCCATTGCCCTTGTGGTGTTGCTGGCCGACCAAATTTCATCGTCACTCATCAAGCCGCTTGTCGAGCGATTGCGCCCCTCTCACGACCCCTCGTTGGCATCTACTATTCACATTGTCAATGATTATCGTGGTGGCTCTTTTGGCTTTGTGTCGAGTCATGCAGCCAATTGTTTTGGGGTGGCTTTGTTGCTGTGTCTGCTATTGCGCGGCAGGGTGGTGTGGTGCACGCTCATGGCATGGGCCACTATTGTGAGCTATAGCCGCATCTATTTGGGGGTTCACTTCCCCGGCGACATCTTGTGCGGAGCATTGGTGGGAGCTATGGTTGCTTGTTTGGTCTATCGGTTGTGGTTGCATTTCACTCCTCGATGGTCTTGGGCTGGTGGCAGTGTGCAAGCAACCCGGCAAGAAGAATTGTGGTTTTTGATGGCTGGGGGGGGCAACTTGCTGATATTGGTTGTAGTGGCATTTTTCATGTTATAGATCATGAAAAATAAGTGTTGAAAAATTTGGTTTCTCACAAAAGTTTTAATAATTTTATAGCACAAAACAAAAAATATTACTAAATCATTTAAACACATAACAATCATGCCTAAAACCATTCCTTTCCAAGAACTTCGTCGCATCAAAGCAAGCCTGCCCGAAGGTTCAATTCACCTGATTGCCGATAAATTGAATACTACTGTTCAATCTGTTCGTAATTATTTTGGAGGCTCCAACTATCAGTTTGGTACCAACATGGGGGTGCACATTGAACCTGGACCCGACGGAGGCTATGTTGTGCTCGACGATACACAAATTTTAGATATGGCTCTCGAAATTCTTGAAAAAGAAAAAGCGAAAGAAGCATAATAAGTTTAACAAGAAAAAAACGACAACATGGAGCCACGTTTCAACAAGAGGCTCCATGTTTTTTAATTTCATATTTTTGCTTGAATTGTTATGAGCGAAAACAATCAATTAAACGACCCCAATCGGTTGATCACGCTTGCCATTCATTCCTATGGCGAGGCTGTGCGTGTGCAGGCATTGCTTGAGCAAGCTGGCATTGAGGTGGTGTTGCACAATGTGAATCTTTCGGAGCCACTTGTCTCGACAGGGGTGAGGGTGCGCATTGCCGAGAGAGACTTGCCTGTGGCATTAAGAATTGTGGAGAATCCTTCGATGATATTGGACTCAACCAATAGTGTGAAAAACTCGGTGGTGTTGGTTCCTGTCGATTTTTCGAGCTATTCGCTCAAGGCTTGCAAGGTGGGCTTTGAGTATGCCTCGCTCATGGGGTGTCGCGTGTTGATCATGCATGCCTATATGAATGAAGGGCGACGATTTTTTCTGCCATTTTCAAGCGATCGCTTCGACGACAAGATGTCGGTCGATGATTCCACAGTCAAGGCACAAGCTATGCTCAGCATGCGGCAATTTGAAGCCACGTTGCGACAGCACATTCTTGATGGAGTGCTGGCCAAAGTGACCTTTGAAACCGAGTTGCGAGAGGGCATTCCCGAAGAGTGCATTTTGCAAAGTGCAAGCGAGCATGAGGCCCAGCTGGTGGTGATGGGCACCCATGGGCGTACTGGCAAGGGACGTGTGGCGTTGGGCAGTGTAGCGGCCGAGGTGGTTGATGCAGGGAAAATCCCCGTGTTCACTGTGCCCAAAAACATGTCGACAGCCTCATTGAGTGCCATTAGAAACGTGGTGTTTTTCAGCAATCTCATTCCGCAGGATATTTTGTCGTTTGACCAATTCACTCATCTCATGCAGCTCAACAATGTCACAGTCAACATCATTCCGGTGGTTGACCCCAAAGATAAAAGTTGGGCGGTGCAATCGGGCTCGCAATTGTTGCAATATTGCCGTGAGCACTATCCGCTCACCAAGTTTAACTATGTTGACCTGAAATTTGATGAGCATCTCGATGCATTCCAGCAATTTGTCGACTCTCACCACATCGACCTCATTGCCATTCCCAACAAAAAGAAAAACATTTTTTCTCGTTTGTTCAATCCCAGCATAGCTCATCGGGTTTTGTTTCAAAGCGACTTGCCCATGCTGGTGGTGCCCGTGTGATGATGAGTGAAAAAAAAGATTACTCCCACTCATAAAATAATTGCATGGCTTCACACGTTTCTTTTAGCATGTTAATGATGAAAACAACACCTTTTCACTGGCTCTTAACTGCATTTCTTGCAGTTTCTGCAACTTCGTCTGCAATGGCAATGATGCCACTTCAACCTGCCGGCTTGGCTGTAGATTTTGAAAGTAGCAATAAAAATGCCACCGATGTGGCAACAATGCGCCTTGTTTTTAAAAATTTGGCGCAATCACACTATGATGCAGCTTGGAAGTTGCTCAACCAGCTCGAAGGCGAGTTGGCCGGCTCGTCGAGCGGAGATGCTCGCCTGCAATCACTCTATCCCTTGCCCGACTTGAGCCGCGCCATGCTCTTGGCACGCCCTGAGGCACAGGGTGGTGGTGTGGCCTTGCCACGCAATGCTTGGAAGGCTATAACGCTGGTGCGCAATGTCTATGTGCGTGCCGAGGGAGTAACCGAGGCCAATACCTTTTTGGGCGACGACGACATAGCTTTGTCGGTCGATATGATTAAGCAATTGGTTGAAAATGAGCTTGTGGCTCAAACCCAAGCTCAAAACACTGCCGAAGCCTATGAAAAGCTCATGGAGGTGTTATCGCCCAGCCATGAGGCCTATGCAACTGCCAAAAATCACTTAGCCGAACTTGAATTTGCCCAAATGTGCACCACGGCGCAAGGTTGCCATGCCTATTTGCGCGACTATCCACACTCGCCACTCATTGAGCAGGCCAAGCAAAAAGCATTGGCTCTTGACTTTAAAGAGGCACAAGTCAAAAACACGATAAAGGGCTTGAAAAAATTTATAGCAACCTATGAGTTGCTCGACACTGGCGACTATGTTGCCAAGGCAAAGCAGGCTTTAAAGCAACTCGAAGAGCAACAATTGCTGGTGGCCGATGTGACGTTGCAACAACTCGACAGCTATGCCGCCACCACACGTCGCGATGTGGGCAACAGGGTGTTTACCATCTATGACAATCTCATCAACTTGCCCACTCATTCCTACCGCTTCATGAGCCTTAAATTGGGCTTTAATGGTGCCACGGGCCGTGTCGATGAGGTGGTGAAAGATGCCAAGGGTGGCTCTTTTAGCAACTATTTTGTGTTCAATAGTCAAGGGCTACTGGTCGAGGAGTATAATGGTCGCACCAAGGTGCTCACTCGCTATAGCTATGGCTACGACAGCAAGCATGGCTTTTATCCGCTCACAAAGGAGGTTGCAGGCAAGAAATATAACTATACTTGCTCCTACGACCCCACCACATGGCACCTCAAGGTGGTGCGTTGCAGCGATGGGGCGAGTGTGAGCTATGCCTACGACACGCAAGGGCGGTTGGAGTCGCGCACCGAGCTGACTTCACGAGGAGCCACAGCCAAAATTTCGACTTATAAAAGTGGCAAAATTAGAACCGAAAAGTCGCAAAGAGTGCAACTCAAGTTTTTGCGCTATGATGGAGCATGGGCTACCGAAATTCAGGCTCAAAATGGTAAAACCTTGAGCAAGTGGGGCTATAGTTATGAGGTTGACGAGCGAGGACGTTGGACCACTGCCCATGTCACACTCAACGGCAAGCCACGGCTCACCATCACACGCAGCTATCGCTAAGCAGGAATTTGAATGTCTCCTGCCATGAAGGTGCCCATAATCCACACCCACACCATGGCCATCACAAGAAACACGGTGGCTATGGTGTAGAGTTGCTTGCGTATGAAGTAGCGTTCAGGTTTTTGCCAACTGCCATGCAAGAAAGTGAATGCCGCCATAAACAGGAAGAAGTCGTCGACATAGCCCTTGAGCCCCACCTTGTCGAAGTCAAAAGGCATGAAAAAATAGGCAATAGCACCTATCATGAATAGTATCGATAGTGCACGGCAAGTTTTGAGCAGGGGTGAAACTTGCCGTTGAGTGTGATTGTTGTTCATTATAGAAATCTTGTTTTTGCAGAGGGGAAAATTTGTTGTGCAAAGTTCGCTATTGGCACAGCTCTTGCCAACCTGTTTGGAAAAACGATTGTTGATAGTCTTTTTCTTTCACCACGTTGCCATTCCACATCACAATGTCGATGTCGATGGGCACTTCATGCCGGGCTCGAGCCTCACTCTTGCGCCCACATGCCTCTTCATGGCTTTTGAGCAAGGCATTGAGTTGCTTCAAATCAAGAGGGGTGATTCCTTGTGCCACTGCATTGAAATAGAGAGTGTTGGCTTGTTTCAAGGCAGGGGTGTGGTAGATGGCCGAGCACCGTAGCCCTGTGAGCACTTGGTTGAGCCAGTTGAGGCATTCCAGCACCTTTTCATGGGCTTGTGGCAGGTTGCTTGCCACGCTAAGCACGGCAGTGTTCATTGTTGCACCCCTTTCATCGACAGCGAGATGCGCTTGCGGTCGAGGTCAATCTCGATGACACGCACCCTCACATGCTGATTCACTTTCACCACTTGCGATGGGTCGCTAATGCGCCTATCGGCCAATTGGGAGATGTGCACGAGTCCGTTTTCATGAATGCCAATGTTGACAAAAGCTCCAAACTTGGTCACGTTGCTCACAATGCCGTTGAGCTCCATGCCGGGGCGCAGGTCTTTGATGTCGTTTACATTGTCGTCAAATTCAATGACTTGTGCCGTTGAGCGAGGATCACGGCCGGGCTTTTCGAGTTCGTTCATGATGTCGAGTAGGGTGGGCATTCCCACCTCTTGCGACACATATTTTTTGATGTCGATTTCTTGGCGTTTTTCTTCGCTCTTGATGAGTTCGGCCACAGTGCAATGGCAATCGGCTGCCATTTGTTGCACGAGGTCATAGCGCTCGGGGTGCACGGCCGAGTTGTCGAGCGGATTGTCGCTTTCGGGCACGCGCAAAAATCCCGATGCTTGTGTGAAGGTTTTAGCTCCCATTTTGGGCACTTTGAGCAAGGCTTTGCGCGACAAGAAGTCGCCATTTTCGGCTCGATAGTCCACTATGTTTTGAGCAAGCACAGGGCCCAGTCCGGCAATGTAGGTGAGCAGTTCCTTGCTGGCAGTGTTCACGTTCACGCCCACACTGTTCACGCAACTTTCCACAGTGAAGGTCAATGCCTCTTTGAGTTTGCTTTGGTCGACATCGTGCTGATACTGGCCCACACCAATCGACTTGGGGTCGATTTTTACCAGTTCGGCAAGTGGGTCGAGCAATCGGCGACCAATCGACACGGCACCGCGTACGGTCACGTCGTGGTCGGGGAACTCGTCGCGAGCAGCTTGCGAGGCCGAGTAGATAGAGGCGCCGTTCTCGCTCACCACGTGCACATCGACCTTATGGTCAAACTTGATGCGCTTTAAAAATCGCTCGGTTTCTCGGCTTGCAGTGCCGTTGCCCAGCGATATGGCTTCGATGCCATATTGTTGCACTAAGTGCTGCACTGTGGCGATGGCACCCTCCACATCGTGGTGGGGAGCAGTGGGATAAATCACATCGTGGTGCAACAGGTTGCCTTGCTCGTCGAGACACACGATTTTGCACCCTGTTCTAAATCCAGGGTCTACTGCCAGCACACGCTTGTGCCCCAATGGTGGAGCAAAGAGCAGGTCGCGGGCATTGCGGGCAAACATGTCGATGGCTTCCTCGTCGGCTCGCGATTTTGACTGTGTGGCAAATTCGGTCTCCACGCTCGGTTTGATGAGTCGCTTGAAACTATCTTCGGCAGCTTCTTCGACCAAAGTGGCTGCCATGCCATTGCTTTTCACCACAATGCGACAAATGTTGTCGATGGCTCGGTCGTTGTCGATGTTGATGTTAACTTTCAAAAAACCTTCTTTCTCGCCACGACGCATGGCCAGCAGTTGATGCGACGACACTCGCTTGAGTGGCTGTGAAAACTCATAGTAGTTTTCATAGTTGCGCCCTTCAATCTCTTTGCCTTTCACATAGGTTGAGGTGAGCACAGCACCATGCTTGAAAGAGCGGCGCACACTGTTGCGCACAGCCTCGTTTTCCGAAATCCACTCGGCAATAATGTCTTGGGCACCTGCAATGGCGGCTTTCTCGTTGGGCACACTCTCGTTGATAAATTGGCTGGCGCGTTTGGCAATGTCGTCGCCATGTTGTGCCATGATGATTTTGGCAAGCGGTTCCAGTCCACGCCCCCTTGCCACCTCGGCGCGCGTGTGTCGCTTGGGCTTATAGGGCAAGTAGATGTCTTCAAGTTGGTTGGCTTCCCAGCAATTCATGATGCGTGCCGAGAGTTCATCGGTGAGTTTCTCTTGCGCCTCAATAGCTTTGAGAATGGTGGCTTTGCGTTTTTGCAACTCTTCATAGTAGTTGAGCCGTGTTTCGATCGACTGAATAGCCACTTCATCGAGTCCGCCAGTGGCCTCCTTGCGATAGCGACTCACAAAGGGAATGGAGTTGCCGTCGTTCAGCAGGTCGACGGTGCCGGCCACTTGATTGAGCGGAATGTTGAGTTCCTTGGAAATGAGTTGAGAAAATTTATCGGTCATTTGTTGGTGCGTTTGAGTGTGATATAGGTGATTTCGGGAGTTGCCCCCAAGCGAGCCGGTATGCCCACTTGCCCCAGTCCCGTGTTGGTGTAGAGATATTGGTCTTTGCCTTGTCGCTTCTCGTGGTAGAGCCCTCCCCACCACTTGCATTTTAGCGATGCTGGCGAGAAGTCGCGCCCCAAGATAGAGAACACCATTTGCATGGCATGGGTGTGGCCTGATAGCATCAAGTCGATGTGTGCCAATTTGCCATATTGCTCTTGCCACTGCTCGGGGTTGTGTTGCAACAAAATTTTAAAACTATTGTCGCGATAGTGTGGATAGGCTTTGTCGAGGTAGCCTGTGGGGGTGAAATTCTTTTTGTCTTGATAGGGCACTCCCACCACCACTATCGAATCGCCACCTTGCTTGAGCACAATGTGGCTGGCATCGAGCATGGTCCAGCCCATTTGCTCTTGCAATTGCTTGAGTTGCTTCATGTCTTGCCGAGCTTGTGTGGGGGTGGCCCATGTGTAGTAGCCTGTGTCGTGGTTGCCTCCCACGGCAAGCACGCCATGACGGGCGCGCAACTTGCCCAATGTGGCAACAAAGGGGGCAGCCTCGCTGGCTTTGCGGCTCACAAGGTCGCCGGTGAAGCACATGAGGTCGGGGCTCAAGGCATTCATTTGCTCAACGCACTGTGCCACAAAGGTGGTGTCGCTCCCATAAAAGCCCAAGTGCAGGTCGCTAAATAGCACAATGGTGTAGCCATCAAAGGCTTTGGGCAGGTTGTTGCTGGCAATGGTCACTTCTTTCACTTGAAACGTGAAGGGGGTGACAAAGGTGCCCACGGCTTCAATCGCTATCAATAGCATGGCCACCACCATAGCGGTGATTCTCACCAGCCTGCGAGTGCCTTGCTTGAGCCATTTGACCCACGATAGCGAGTAGATGGCAAGCGAAATCCACTTCACGCTGTTGAGGGCAAAGTAGCCCCACAGCAAGTACATGTCGGTCACCATCATGCTGTTGCTCGTGCTCTTCACTCCCGATAGCAGCACTGTGGCAAGCATCGCCGTGAGCATTGTTGTCACAGTGGCGTGCCACCACTTGGCATGGCGGTGCCAATGCTTCGATTTTGCCAATTTGCGATAAATGAACAAGTCAATAAGCAAGTTCACCAGCACAAAGGCTATGAGTGGGAGCCATTGCAACTTCATGGGCGCAGAGTCTTATTTGAAGTTAAAAACCATCACTTGAGGGCTTCGAGTTGATTGGTGAGCGTGTTGGAATACATCTGCAACATGCGGTTAAACATGTAGCTGCGGTCATGCTCATTCACAGCAATGTCCACCTTGTCGATTTGCCCTTGCAGGTAGTCGACAAAGGCTTTGCGCTCGTCGGCAGTGTATTGGTCGGCAAAGTCTTGGTTGTCAAACAAGATGTCGTGGGCAATGTAGTTGGTTTTAAATATCTTGTAGTTGGTGTGAATGGCGTGGTCGATGATGGCACACACGCGACGCACCACCAGCAACTTGTCGAGGTCGGTGGGTATTTTGTCGAGCTCGTCATTGATGCAGGGCGTGAACGTGTAGTGCACTTGCCCCTTTTGACCCATGATACCCTCTTTCATGCTCACGAGGTCGTCGCTTTGCGACTTCTTGAAGTTGGGGTCTTTACTCTTGAGCAAAAATTCCTTGGCTTTCAGGTAGTCGTTGGGGTCATATTCATAGCTGATGGCAATGGGAGCAATGTTCAGCTCCTTGAGGCTCTCGATAAAGCTCTTCTCGCGGTTGCCGTAGGTGAGCATCTTCATCAAGCTCTCTTGGGTGCGGTCGTTGCTGTCTTTGCATCGTCCCTCGCGTTGTGCAATCCACACCGACGATTTTTTTTGCGTGATGGCAAAGTGAATGTAGCGCGACAGTTGAATGGCGGCCGAGAGAGTTTGCAGGCGGCCCAAGTTGCGTTTCACAATAAAGCTCTTGTTGAGGCGCACGAGTTTGGTGATCCAGTCATAAATGAGCAAATTGTTGCCAATGGCGATTTCGCAACCATCACCACGATTTTTCACCAGCAAGTAGCTCAGTTGTGCCGAGTCGAGCACAATGTCGCGATGATTGGTGATAAACAGGTGGGGGAGTTCCTCGTTGAGCGTGTCGACTCCGCTATAGGTGAGGCCCTGCGTGGTGCGCGACAAGATGCTGTCGACCAGTGGCATCATCACCTTGTATTGAAACTCTTGCTTGGTGTTGAGGCTCAACAGCACTTGCACCAGTTGCGAGTAGGTGAAGTCGGGCACCATGAGTTGCACAATGTGCTTGAACATGGGCTCCTCTACCAAAATGGTCATTTCGTTGTGAATGTCTTTGTCCTCAATGGGGCAAATGTCGGCAAACTCGGCCGGAGTGATGATTTGTTCGTTCTCCATAATAAAAGCAAATAAGAGTGATACTCGTTTCAAAGATACAAATTTATCACCATTATTCCCACACTTCCCCCCACAATTTTCATTAAACCCAAATCGGTCATTAGGTTTCTTTGTTTTTGTCAAATTATTTTGAG
>CAMYCE010000004.1 GCA_947254205.1 uncultured Prevotellaceae bacterium | reverse complement strand
TTTTCGCTCCTTTTGTTTATTGCCAAAAGTTGCATTTCTTAATTGAACTTACGAAAGAAAATGGTAAATTATACTTTCCATGAATGCTGTTTGTGCTTTATCTCAATGAGAAATAAAATTGCTCATGAATTATATAATGTTTCATTTGGGGAGGGTAAGGAGATCGTAGAACTTCTTTCAGATGCAAACATAGAGTTTTACAATTTCTCTACAAGTGATGGGATCGAGAAGAAACAACTAGATGACAACTCTAAAGCCATCTATAGTAATATCATATATATGCTTAAAGTGATTGATAAATTAAGTAGGGTGGCTGGTGATAACATCCAAGATGATTTCTAATCAATAGTACTCAAATTAAGGAAGCATTTTTGTACCATACAAATGTAAGTTACTGATAGTCAATATAGTATATATTTTAGGAAGTGAAGAGGTGGGAGTAGAGGGTGCGGTGGCGCAGGTAGTAGGCGATGATGATGTTGAGGCGGCCTTGGGGGGAGGAGTGAAGTAGGTTTTGGGTGGGGAAGCTGGTGTAACGCTTTCTCATTGTGCGGAAGTCGCCATGGGCTTTCAAGATGGCGCGAGCATCGCCCCAGTGCATCGTGGCAAGCGACTGGAGGAATGCCAGTGTGTCGTAGAGGCGACGTGTGAACAATGTTTTCTTGCCGTCGCTTTTGGGCAAATTCTTGTGCAAGAGCAAGAGGTTGTTGCGAAAGTTGAGGTAGGTTTTGCGTGGATTGCCTTGGGGCAAGCTGCCGCCTCCCAAGTGGTAGACATGGCTATCGGGCACAAAGGCAATGTTGTGGCCAGCGAGCCTCATGCGCCAGCACAGGTCAATCTCTTCCATGTGGGCAAAAAAGTCGGCGTCAAGTCCTCCCACTTTGAGATACAGCTCGCTACGCACCATCAGGCACGCTCCCGTTGCCCAATGCAAGTTGGTGCAGGCGTTGTCATATTGCCCATGGTCGTCTTCAACAGTGCCAAAGATGCGCCCACGGCAGTAGGGGAAACCGTGCTTGTCGATATAGCCTCCTGCTGCGCCGGCATATTCAAACACTTGCTTCTTGTCGTGGCGGTCTTGTAGCAGTTTGGGCTGTGTGGCTCCCACCTGTGGGTGTGCTTCCATGAATTGGTAGAGCGGTTGTAGCCACCCTTCGGGGGTGCGCACATCGCTGTTGAGCAACACGGTATAGGGGTATTGGGTGAGCTTGATGCTCTTGTTGTAGCCCTCGGCAAAGCCATAGTTTTGGTCAAATAGCAGTGTCTTGACTTGTGGAAACTCCCGGGCAAGCACATCGCGACTTTCATCGGTGCTACCATTGTCGGCCACAATCACGTCGGCCAAGCCGGTATCGGTGTTGGCTATCACACCGGGCAGGTAGCGTTGCAACAACTTTGCTCCATTCCAGTTCAATATAATCACGGCTACTTGTTTCATGCTTGATTGGGGTTTAAGTCCTGCGGATATTGCACGGGGCGTTTCCAGCGGTTGTGGGTCCAAAGCCAATAGGGGGTGCACTCTATGATGTTTTGTTCCAGCAACCGGGCATAGTGGTTGGTGAGCGAGCCTTGTGGCTCTTGCGAGGCATGCTCGGCCATGGGCACGAGAGTGCAGTCGTAGTGGCCACGGCTTGTTTTGCGCATATAGAAGTAGCCCACGCGCATGTCGAGCCGTCGGGCAATGACTTCGCTGCCGGTGATGATGGCGGTGGGGTGATTCAGGAACTTCACCACGTGATCTTGGTCGTTGGGCAAGGGGTGCTGGTCGCTGATGAAGCCCATGGCCATGGGCTGATTGTTTTGCTTGCTGCGTATCATGACACGCAAAATTTGGTGACTGGGAAAACAGGTGGTGTTGTAGCGACTGCGCAATCGCAGGAAAAAGCGGTCGAACCATGGGTTTTCGAGTGGGTGATAGGCCTGTCCCAGCACATTGCCACGGGCACGGGTCGACTCGCGAAACCATAGTGTAATCGAGGTGATCCACTCCCAATTGCCAATGTGAGCGGCATACATCATCACCGATTGCCCACGCTCGATGGCATCGTCGATAAACTCGGTGTTGTGAAACACCATGCGCTCTCGCATGTCGCTGTCGCTCATGTGCAGCAGTTTCACGGTTTCAAAGAAGTAGTCGGCAAATTGGCGGTAGAATTGCACCTCGATGAGGCGCAACTCTTGTTGTGACTTTTCGGGGAACGACTCGCGCAGGTTGCGACGCACGATTTTCTTGCGGTAGCCTATCACATAGTAGGTGAGCACAAACAGGCAGTTGGCGTTAAAATAAATCCACCACCATGGCATCCATGCCAGTGCATGAAGTGCCCAGCCCAGTGGAGCAAGCAATATGTTTTGCAATCGTGCTTTCATGCTTGGTCGAGTGAAGTGACGATTTCGGCTTCTACACTCAGGTCGTCGTTGATAGAGAGCAATTTCACATCAACCACCTTGTTCACAACCTCCTCGCAGGGTTTCACGTTGATGCGCAGGTAGTTGTCGGTGAGGCCGTGCATGGGAGCATCGCCATGGGGTTGCTCCATGAGCACGGGGCGTGTGGTGCCCAAATATTTCTCGGTAAACTCGCGTTGCTTTTTGTCGCTCAGTGCAATCATGCGTGCCACTCGCTCTTGCTTGGTTTTTTGGTCAACGATATAGGGAATGTTGAGTGCCATGGTGCCGGGTCGCTCGCTGTAGGGGAACACATGCAGGTGTTGCACATCGAGCGAGGCAATGAAGTTGATGGAGTCTTCAAAATATTCGGGCAACTCGCCACGATTGCCCACCATCACATCAACCCCAATGAAGCTGTGGGGCATGAGGCTCTTGATTTTCTCGATTTTGTGGGCAAAAAGGGCGCGATCGTAGTGGCGACGCATGAGTTTGAGCACCTCGTCGCTACCACTTTGCAACGGAATGTGGAAGTGGGGCATGAAGGCGCGCGACCGGGCGCAAAATGCAATGATTTCGTCGGTGAGCAAGTCGGGCTCTATCGACGAGATGCGATAGCGCTCAATGCCCTCAATCGAGTCGAAGGCCTTGAGCAGGTCGATGAGTTTCTCGCCGGTGTTTTTGCCAAAGTCGCCAATGTTAACGCCGGCAATCACAATTTCTTTGCCACCCTCGCTTGCCACTTGGCGGGCTTGCTTGGCGAGGCTCTCGATGGTGCCGCTGCGACTGCGGCCACGTGCCATGGGAATGGTGCAATAGGTGCAAAAGTAGTCGCAACCATCTTGCACCTTCAAGAAGTAGCGAGTGCGGTCGCCACGCTCACACGAGGGGTTGAATTGTCTGATATTCTTGTGAGGGGTCACAGCCACCTCTTTTTGTGCTTTGTGGTTGAACCACTCGTCGACATATTGTGCAATGTTGAGTTTTTGCTCACTGCCCAGCACAATGTCCACTCCCTTGAGGGTTGCCACTTCCTTGCTCTTGAGTTGGGCATAGCAACCGGTGACCACCATGAGGGTTTGTGGATATTTCTTGACAAGTCCGCGAATGTGTTGGCGGCACTTTTTGTCGGCCATCTCGGTCACACTGCAAGTGTTGACCACACACATCGAGGGTGTTTCGTTTTTCTCGGCCGGTTCAATTCCATGCTCGGCCAGCAGTTCGCCCATGGTGGCGGTCTCCGAGAAGTTGAGTTTGCATCCCAGAGTCACAAATTTTACTGTTCTACGTTTCTTTTGAGCCATCATAGCGAGTGCAAAGTTACTAAAAAGAGTTCAGCCAATGAGAAAAAATGAGTTAAAACCATGCTATGGCACAACGATAGCGATGTATAAAAAGTGGAATTGGAATAAATTTTTATTTAATTTTTTCGTTAAAAAGTCGTTAATATTGGTGATTTTTTCTATAAATAATTTGTAAATTTGTAGCGAAATATTGAATACCTATGAACAGTAGAGAACGTGCATTGGAAACCCGCGGCTTTGTCGCCTTTGAGGTGTGTGCCGAGAAAGTGGCCTACACTACCCCCATTGATACCAACTACAACGTTGTTGTGCTTTGTGATGCAGGCGAGTCAGAGTTAGAAATCAACATGCAGCGCATGAAGCTTGAGCGAGGTGTGCGCCTTGTGGTTTCTCATGTCATGCTCAACAAGGTGTTGACGATTTCGCCCGACTATCATGCCAAGGTGCTGGTGTTTAACGATGAGTTTTCGCTCGACATGGTGGTGGGCTTGCCCACCGAGATGCTTGAGGTGATATTCTCTTCTCCTGTGTATAAGGTCGAAAATGAGCATGAGTGGACAATGCTCAATCATTTTTTAGACAATATTCTCATTTATGATAGCCTTGAATTTACCCATCATGCCGTTGAAATGGTGGGCGCGATTTATAGATGCATGGTGATGACGATGGCCGAGATTGAGATGCACACTCGTGGCATCAACCCCAATAGTGTGAGCTACACCATGACCGACACCTATTTCCGCCAATTTATAGGTCTCATTCAGCAAGAAGTGAGATGTGAGCATGAGGTGTCGTTTTATGCTCGCAAGCTAAACATAACTCCCAAGTATTTGAGCGAGGTATGCAAGCAAAAGGTGGGGCGCAAAGCCAAAGAAATTATTTCAAACTTCTTGATTGCAAAACTCAAGCGCGACATCATGTTGAGTGGAAAGTCGATGAAGGAAATAGCCTCAGACTATTGTTTTGCCGACCAGTCGAGCCTTGGCAAGTTTTTTCGCAAGATGACAGGGTACTCGCCCGGTGTGTTGCGCAAGCAAAATGGAGTTGTGGCTCGGGAACTTCTCAATGAGTAGCTTGTTTCCCTCTCTCCGCCCTCTCTCTCTTGAAAGCGTGCATTGTGCCGTGAAAATGATGACAGAAATTTAGATTTAAATGGATCGCCGATATAAGATTTTTTTAATTGCTTTGTTGGGTGCTTTCACTGCATTTGCACCTCTCATCAACAACACTCTGGGCCCCATATTGGCAAGTGTAGCCACTTTTTTCAACACGGGGCCATCGATAGTGAATTTGGGGCTCACCGCCAGCATGGCAGGCCTTGCTGTGGGGCAGCTCATCATTGGCCCGCTTAGCGACAAGTATGGCCGTCGCAATCCGCTCATTTTGGCTACCTTGTTGTTCACGCTGTCATCGGTTGCCATCGTGTTTGCTCCCAATATCGAGAGTTTCATTGCGTTGCGCTTTGTGCAGGGCTTGGGTGGCGCAGGTGGCATAGTGATTTCGCGCTCGGTAGCCGCCGACCATTTTGTGGGTCACGACTTGCTCACCGTGATTGCCATCACGGGCATGCTCAATGGCATAGTGCCCATTGTTGCACCCATGGCAAGTGGAGCCATGGCAGGCTTGGGAGGCTGGCAGGCAGTGTTTGTGATGCTTGCCGTTGTGGGCGTGTTGCTCTTGCTGGGTTCCTACCGGTTGCGCGAGTCATTGCCCAATGGCAATCGCTCCAATCGCCCACTGTGGGCCACATTCAAGCTCTATGGCACTGTGGCACGCAATCGTCGTTTCTCGCTCTATGTGCTGCACCAATGCATGGCCGAGGTGATTTTGTTTGGCAACATTGCTTCGGTGTCGTCGATAGTGAGCCACTATGGCTACACGGGCGACATGGCTGCCAGTGTGGCACTCTCGGTCAACGGCGTGTTTGTGGCAGTGGGTGCCGGTAGCGCGGCACGTTTCAAGCAGGCCACAAGTGCCGTTAAGGCGAGTTGTGCCGGCATGTTGCTGTTGAGTGTGGCCGAGGCTGTTGTGCTGTTCGCCGACATGGGCTTTTGGCCCTATGAGATAGTGTTGTGTGCATTGCTCACATTCATGGGCTTCACCCTCACTGCATCAACCACGCTCGCTCTTGAGAGCGAACGTGAGCATGCAGGCACAGCATCGGCACTATTTGGTGCCATGGGCTTTACTTCGGGGGCTGTTGTTGCCCCACTGGTTGCAGTGGGCAACCCCATGCACAGCACCGCAATCGCCTTTGTGGTGGGAGCTGTGGTTTCGAGCCTCTTGGCCCACTTCGCTCTGCGCTGTCAATCTTAGTTTGGGCTTATTTCTTTTTGAAGTGGTCGTTGTGCATCTTGATGCCAAAAATGATGGCACTCATGGTTGTGGTGAAGAAGTTGCACAGGAACAATGGCCAGTTTTGCAACAATAGGCCTTGAATGGCAAAGAAAAGTCCGCCAATGCCCATGAGCAGAAAAGTGCCCATGGCAATGTCGTCGGTGGAGCGTGTTTTGATGGTTCTAATGGTCTGTGGCAGGTAGCCCAGCACCATGCTTATCGAGGCAATATAGCCCACGATGTTGGAAATAATAGAGGTGTCCATAGTTGTAAAAATTTTAAGATAAGAAAAAGGTCGTAAAGGGCTGTTCTTCACCCTTTGCGACCTTTCTTGTGATGGGTTAAACCCCAATCGGTCATTAGGTCGCAATAAGAAAATATCTTAGGCTTTTCCTTGCCTTTATCAAATTATTTTGGTTCTTTTTGACTGCTTTTTCGGTTGTTTAGCCCGCTAAACGCCCTCAAAATCAATCAAAAATTACTCAAAATAATTTGACAAAAACAAAGAAACCTAATGACCGATTTGGGTTTAATTATTTCTTGCTGTCGATTTCGCGCAAAATCTCGTCAACAGCAGCCTTGAGTTGCTTGTCTTCGCCTTTCACCACGGTTGCAGGGTCGTTGGCAACCTTGATGTCGGGTTCGAGTTGCTTGTTTTCGAGGTAAGAGCCATCGGGCAGACGATAGCCAATGATGGGGATACCAAACACGAGGCTTGGATCTTGCAATGTGATCCAGTTCACCGAGCTCATGGTGCCGGGAACGGGCATACCCACGAGTTTGCCCATGTTGGTGCGTTTATACACCCATGGAGTGCCGTGGGCGTTGCTATAGTTGTTCTCGCAAATGAGCATGATGGTGGGGCGGTTCCAGCGACGGCTTGGCATGTCGCAAGTTTCACGGTCGCGCACCACTTGGGTGAGGTATTTCTCGCCACTAAACAAGATTTGAATGTCTTCGTGCAAGCGACCACCACCATTGTTGCGGGTGTCGATCACGATGCCTTCTTTCTTGTTGTATTTGCCCAGCACTTTCTCATACACCTCACGATAGCTACCATCGTCCATTTGGCGCAGGTGCACATAGCCCAATCGGCCTTTAGAGAGGCTGTCGCACATGGCGGCCTCGCGTTTCACCCAGCGACGATAGAGGTATTCGTTGTTCTCGCCATTGCTGATGGGAGTGACAACCTCGTCCCAAGTTTTGCCACCTTGTGTGCAGGTCACGAGCACTTTTTTGCCCACTTGGCCGGCAAGCAGTGTTGAGGGATCGTTTTCGAGGGTGAGTTCTTCGCCATTGATTTTGGTGATGATAGTGCCACGGCGCACCTTCGACTTGGCGCGGTCAAATGGACCATATTCAAGCACTTCGTCAACCTTGAGCCCCTTGCCGGTGTAGGCAGGGTCATAGAAAAGTCCTAAGTTGGCAGTAGCCTCACCACCGCGAGCATAGTAGCGTGCGCCCGAGTGCGAGCAGTTGAGTTCGCCAAGGGCTTCGCTCAACAAGTTGGCAAAGTCGTAGTTGTTGTTGATGTGAGGCAGGAACTTGCGATAGGTTTTGATAGTGCCTTCCCAGTCGCAACCGTGCATGGTTTTGTTGTAGAAGCGGTTGGCAACCTCGGTGTGCACAAATTCATACATGTAGTCACGCTCCTTGGCCAAGTCCATTTTCATGGTGGCGTTGTAGGTGATGGGGGTGAGCTTGTCGCCCGAGAGTTTGTGCATGCTGCTACCTCCCAGCAAGAAGAAGTCTTTGCCCTCCTTGTCGGTTTGAATGCTTGCCCAGCTCGAATTCATCTTGTTGAGCAGTTGGGTGCTGTGCTTGCGCAAGTCCATTTTCCACAAGTCATATTTTCCTTCCACGCTCGAGAGGTAGTAGAGGCTACCACCATCTTTGCTGATGGCTGCCGAGGCAAGGTCCGATGAATTGAGGGTCACGCGCACCACGCGGTCTTGAATTTTGTTGAGTTCAACCACGAGGTCTTTGTTATCTTCCTTCTTGGCATCGCCTTTTTTCTTATCTTTCTTTTTGGCTTTGTCGGCTTTTGCAGCTTTGTCGGCGGCATCTTTGGCTTCTTTCTCGGCATCTTGCAACAGGGCATAGTTTTCTTTGTCGAGACGATAGCGGTCGAAGGCTTCCTCGTTCACAAAGGCCAAGAGCACATCGTCTTGCGAGCCCCAAGAGGCTTGACTGCGCATGCCAAAGCGGTTGCTGATAAACATGATAGCGCCACCATCGAGCACCCATTGAGGACGCACATTGATGTAGGCACTGTTGGTGATGTTGGTGATTTTGCCACCATTCACGCTCACCACGCCAATGTCGCTATAGGGGTCGCGACCATTGCCAATGAATTCGAGTGCAAACCACTTGCTGTCGGGCGACCAGCTGTAGTTGAATGGCCCTTCGGTGCCAAACCACTTGGTGCCGTCGGTCACGGTGGTGATGTTCTTGCTCTTCACGTCCATCACCATGAGTCGCTCGTTGTTTTCAACAAAGGCGAGTTTCTTGCCATCGGGCGAGAAGGTGGGCTGGGTGCGGTCGATAGTTTTTGAGGGAATGAGCATTTCCTCTTTGATGAGTGTGGCATTGGCAAAGTTGGGGTCTTCTTTGCGCGCGATAGTGGCTTTCACCAGCTGCCATGTGCCTCCGTTGCGCCTGCTAGAGTAGACCAAGGTGCGATTATCGGGCCCCCAAGTGACGTCTTTCTCGGCTTCGGGGGTGTTGCTTATCTGCTTGGTAGTGTTGTATTCTACCGAGGTCACAAACACGTCGCCACGCACCACAAAGGCCACGCTCTTGCCGTCGGGCGAAACCTCGGCACTGGTTGCTCCGCGCGAGAATGCCAAGCGGGTCAAGGGGTCGCCATCGTCGTAGTAGAGCGAGATGTTCACCTTCGAGGGCTTGCCACCATCTTTTTGAGTGTAGATTTCGCCATCATAGGTGTAGCACAGGGTGCCGTTGCTTGCCATCGAGAGGAAGCGCACCGGGTTGGTCTTGAAGTTGCTCACCTGTGTGGCTTGTGCAGGATTGTTGAGGGGGAATTTCCACACGTTAAACGAGCCACCATTGCGCTCGCTCAAGCAATACACGGTTTGTCCGTCGGGGCTGAGCACGGGAGTGCGGTCTTCGCCGGCACGGTTGGTGAGGTTGGTGTGCTTGCCGGTTTTCATGTCATAGCGCCACAAGTCGCGAGTGATCGACGAGGTGTGATGTTTGCGCAAGGGGTCTTCATATCCCTTGCTGTCTTGGTAGAGGAAGAATTTACCACCCTTGTCAACGGCGAGTTCTTCGGCAGGAGTGCCCAGCACTTGGCTGGTGCCACCACCTGCTGTGGGCACTTTGTAGAGTTCGGGCAATGTGCCTTTGGGGAACATCACGCTTGCGGCAGGGTCTTGAATCTCGGCAGTGAAGAACACACTCTTGCCATCGGCACTGAATGCTGTGGGCAATTCTTTGGCCGAGTTGAAGGTGAGTTGCTTGGCTGTGCCACCGTTTTTCGACATCACATACACGTCGAAGTTGCCTTTGCGGTCGCTGGCAAATGCAATTTGGTTGCCATCGGGCGACCACACGGGGTTGCTCTCATAGGAACCTTGCGATGTGAGTTGAACGGCTTGTCCGCCTTGTGCGGGAACTTTAAAAATGTCGCCCTTGTAGGTAAAGACTATTTCTTTGCCATCGGGTGAAATTTGTGCATAGCGCAACCATAGTGGCGTGGTCTGGGCAGTAGTGGCCAGAGCTGTGCTTGCTAAGATAGCGCATGTGATAAAGGTTTTTTTCATGCCTGAAATAGAAATTAGTTTATGATTTGTTGCATTTTTTTCTTTTGTTGTGTGGGTAGTGCCTGCATGGCTCTTTCACGGGTGAAATGGGCCTTGCTGAGCACTTCGAGGTTTGACACCTCAATGTCTTCGGGCACTTCCACAAGCTGTTGCTTGCTGAAGAGCACAAATATGTTGTCGCGACTGCTGTGCTTGTGGCTGTGATAGCCCAGTGCTGTGAGCTTGCCGATCGATTTCTTATCACCCACGCCCACTGCCACAAAGTCGGGCTTGCGGTTCTCAACGGCTCGGTCTTGCTCGGCAAACATGGCCTTGGTGGCCCCTGCTTGCAGGGCCCAATATTTGCAACCGGGCAAAGCGTTGTTCACCACTCCAAACTCGGGATTGGGCATGCACCGGTAATACACGATGCTGGGGTTCTTGACTTGGGTCATGAGCGAGGCATAGTAGTAGAAAATAGAACGCCTTGTTCCGTTTTGGGTGAAGTAGTTGCCTCCACGGTCGTTATTGATGAGAGTGGCTGTGAGCAACACAAAGCCCATGACCATGGGCATGGCATAGCGAGGCCATGGGTGGTGCTTGTGGTTGCGCGCCATGATGATGAGCGAAATCACGCCAAAGGTGACAAGGCCGTTGATGTTGTTGAAATAGTAGATGAGCACTCCGTTGCCACAATTAATCACTGCCGCCACCACAAAAGCCACCAGCGGGAAACTGCGCAATCGCTTCATGTAGATGATCACCAGTGGCGATAGTGTGGCGATGCTCTGCACGGTGAGGGGCACAGCATTCACTATCAACTTGGTGAATAGCCCGTCGATGAAGTTGTCGCCTTGGGTGCCCACTTTGCTCACGGTGTGAAACACGTTGACAAAATATTCAAAGGCAAAGGCTTGCAAGTTGCCCGAGATGATAAAGTAGAGCAGGAATGGAGTCCACACCACAGCCACGCCGGCACCGAGCCACCCCATGGCAGGCAACAGCTTGTGCCCGTCGCGACGCAAGGCTATGAGGGCATAAACAATGAATGTGACCGAAATCAAGGCCATGTTATACTTGATGAGAAAGGTTGCGCCAAAGCACAGCCCCAGCCACATCATGCTGCGTTTCACGGTCTTGCCATTGGCTTCGCCACCATAGAGCAGAAGGCTGGTGAAGTAGATGGCACCCATCATGAAAGGTTGGGCAATGTCTTCCGACTTGATTTCGCGATGATAAAGACCATTGAAGAAAAACAGCGTCATCACAATAGTGCACAGCATCGATTGCCGCTTGTTGTTGAGGAAGAGGAAAGCGAGCTTGTAGACAAAGAAAAACACCACTGTGTAGAGCACACAAGTAATCCAAAACACGCCCACATAGTTGTAGTGGCTCAATAGATAGCCCATGCCATACACCAGCCACAGCAACGGCCCCTTGGAGTCGCTAAAGTCGACATAGGGCACCATGCCATTCATCCACGCCTTGCCACACATGAAAAACCATGCCGAGTTGTTGCGTTGATAGAGGTCGTGGGTGTAGGAGTCGGGCGACACCAAAAATAGGGTCACAATGGCCCACATGGCGAGCAGTAGCGCAATTTTCCAGTTGTTTTTTATTGCTTGTGTCATGTGTGTAGCCATGCAGAGTAGTGTGTGTGTTATTTGATGATTTTAGTTTCAACATTGTAGCGAGGACGTTGTTTCACCTCGATGTAGATTTTGCCAATGTATTCGCCCACGATGCCCAACCCAATGAGCACGCAACCGCCCACAAACCACACCGAGAGTATCATCGACGACCACCCCGTCACGGCATGACCACTAAAGTAGGAGTAGAGCACATACACCAGCATCACCAGCGCAATCAACATGAACACTACACCCATGGTGAAAACCAACCTCACGGGGCGAATGCTGAACGAGGTGATGCCATCGATGGCAAAGTTGAGCATCTTGCTCAGCGGATATTTGCTCTCGCCGGCCTGTCGCTCAATGCGGTCGTAGAACACTTGGTCGGTCTTGTAGCCAATGAGGGGCACAATGCCACGCAAAAACAGGTTGCGCTCGCCATAGTTGAGCAGTTGCCTCACGGCACGGTTGCTCATGAGCCTGAAGTCGGCATGGTTGTAAACCGATTTCACTCCCAAGTGGTGCATCAACTTGTAGAAACCTTGTGCAGTGGTGCGCTTAAACCAAGTGTCGGTTTTGCG
This sequence comes from uncultured Prevotellaceae bacterium, assembly GCA_947254205.1. GTDB lineage: Bacteria > Bacteroidota > Bacteroidia > Bacteroidales > Muribaculaceae > Sodaliphilus. The sequence continues at coordinate 46,289 of CAMYCE010000004.1, read as the reverse complement.
CTCGCGACGCACTCCATACACGATGTCGCAACCCTTCACGCTGTAGCTCTCCACCATGTGGGCAATCACCTTGATGTCGTCTTGCAAGTCGGCATCAATCGACACCAGCACGTCGGCAAAGTCGAGCGAGGCCTCAAGTCCTGCCACAAGGGCATTTTGGTGGCCGGAGTTGCCGGCAAGCTTCACGCCACACACATTGCCATGGGCCTTGGCAAAACTGTCGATGAGCTGCCAAGTGCGATCTTTCGACCCATCGTCGACATACACAATGCGGCTTTGTGGCGAGATCGTGCCACCTTGCACCATGCTGTCGAGCAACTGGGTGAGCTGTTGGGTAGTTGATGTGAGCACTTCTTCCTCGTTGTAGCAAGGAGAAACGATTGCCAAGATGGGTTTTGCGTCATTCATTTCAACCAAAATCTATATAATTTACAAAATTAAAGATAAAAAATAGAATAACCCTTCTTTTTGCCCTAAAACTTGCAATCCTCTCTTTTCCTCACTCTTAGAAACGAAATTCTCACTACTGCTATAGTGGAGAGAGCTTGGGGGCTATATTGCCGAAGCGTGAGTGTGGCTTTTTGTTTGGTAGGGCGGTTGATTTTGAGTAACTTTGTGCCCTATAAAAATTAAAAAAAAGAAACACGATATGGCTCTTCAATGTGGAATTGTGGGACTGCCCAATGTGGGCAAGTCAACCTTGTTTAACTGTCTGTCGAATGCTAAGGCGCAGTCGGCCAACTTTCCGTTTTGCACCATCGAACCCAATGTGGGGGTGATTACCGTGCCCGATGAGCGCCTCAACAAGCTCGCCGAGCTTGTGAACCCCGAGCGCATTGTGCCCACCACTGTTGAAATTGTGGATATTGCAGGCCTTGTGAAAGGTGCGAGCAAGGGTGAGGGACTGGGCAACAAGTTCTTGGCCAACATCAGGGAAACCGATGCCATTATTCATGTGTTGCGTTGCTTTGACGATGACAATGTGACCCACGTTGACGGCAGTGTCGACCCTGTGCGCGACAAGGAGGTGATTGACACCGAGTTGCAGTTGCGCGACCTCGAGACTATTGAGGGACGCATTGGCCGTGTGCAAAAACAAGCTCAGGCAGGCGACCGTGAAGCCAAGTTGCACTACGACGTGATGAATCGATACCGCGAAGTGTTGTCGCAGGGCAAGAGCGCGCGTGTGGTGGAGTTGAACTCCAAAGAGGAAGAAAAGGTGGCTCACGACCTGTTTTTGCTCACCAACAAGCCGGTGCTCTATGTGTGCAACGTTGATGACACGAGTGCCAGCGAGGGCAACGGCTATGTGAAGGCAGTGAAAGAGGCCGTGAAAGATGAAAATGCACAGGTGCTGGTGATTGCCGCACAAACCGAGAGCGAGATTGCCGAGCTCGAAACCTATGAAGAGCGTCAAATGTTTTTGCAAGAAATTGGCTTGGAAGAGAGTGGCGTGAATCGTCTCATCAAGAGTGCCTATGCCTTGCTCAATCTCGAAACCTTCCTCACTGCCGGCCCCAAGGAGGTGCGTGCATGGACCTATCACAAGGGCTTTAAAGCTCCGCAGTGTGCAGGTGTGATTCACACCGACTTTGAGCGTGGCTTCATCAGAGCCGAGATTATCAAATATGACGACTATGTGGCTCTGGGTAGCGAGGCTGCCGTGAAAGAGGCTGGCAAAATGCACGTTGAAGGCAAGGAATATGTGATGCAAGACGGCGACATCGTGGTGTTCCGCTTCAACGTATAGTATTTTCGTTTTAACCCAAATCGGGCATTAGAATTAAATATTTCGTGGTTGACCTTGTAAGGAATTGAAAATTAGACTATTGCAACAGTGAATTTCTAATGACCGCCATTAGAAAATTGAAGATTTAAATATTTTGAAATCAAGATATTATAGGTCTGACCACGAGACTTCCCTTTTCTAATGATCGATTTGGTAATTAGTTGTATATTAGTGATGTATAGCCGATACATGCATCGGCTATACGCACAGTTTTTTTTGGGGGGGAAGCTTATCGCCACTTGTAGCCTGCGATAGAGATGCCGTTGTCGTAGAAGTAGCGTGAGCTGGCTATGGGCAAGTCGATCGACTTGAGGCCATCGGGGCCTTGGCGGTAGATTCTTGCATATAGGGGAGTGTCGGGCGAGATCGTCTCGTCGCGAGTGATATTGAATAGCAACCCATCGCCGTTGAAATCCATGTGCTGATTGGCATGATTGGTCTTGTAGTCGGTGATGTTTTGACCTTGCTTGCTCACCCTGCCATCGTCGCCAATAATTTCATAGCTATAGGCATAACTGCCATTTTCACCCAGCCATTTCACATTTCCGTTTTTGCCATAGAGTGAGATGCGTGAATCTCTTGGTATCGACACAATTGGGCTTGAAGGGCGCAAATTCTTGCCAATGGCTCCGTGGGTCGAAAGGGTGTGGCTCATGCGATTGAGTTTATTATTGCTCTTGAGTTGACTCTTGTTGAGCTGTGCTATGTTCACCCCAAAGAGGTATTGCGAGCCAATGTTGTTGGCCGACGGAATGTCGTTGCGATAGCTGTTGTTCAAGTTCAAGTTGGTGAACTTATCGATAGCAATGTCAACCTCGCTAATGCCATTGATGCGCTCAAGGTTTTGTTGTGCTGTTTCGTTGGCATAGCGCAATTGATCGATAAAAATAAATTGGCTGCTATTCATGGCCACAGTCGACACGCCACCATTTTCTCCACCCTCAATCACAATCGAGGGTCTTGTTCCTTTTTCAAAGAAATTGCTGTGCATGGTCACCGACGACTCTTTGATGGTGAGTTGTGCGCCCACTTCGCTGTGGTTGCCCGAATACACGATGCCCTTGCAATTTTTGATGAGAATGTCGCCATTCAAGATGTTGGCATTGATGCTGCCTCCCATGCTCGAAGTCACACGCAGCGCGCGCGTGTAGTTGTCGCTATCGTGCACGGCATTGCCCTCAAAGATGAGAGCATCGCCCAGTCCCTTGATGTCGAAGGCATAGAGTGGCTCGCGCTTGCTGCCTGTGTTCACATTGCCGGGCACATAGACAGTGTTGTTGGTCACGCGCCGCATGTCGCTATAATTTCCATTAATAAAAGCCACCGCCTGCAAGCACCCGTTGAAGGTGTTTTGATCGATTTTCATGCCTCCTGCTACAAGCATGGCTTTGTGACGCCTGCCTTCGTTTAAAAAGTAGAGATTGCTCACTTCGGTTCCTGCAATGGGAAAGGCCGTTTCCCATTGTGCTCGCTCTTGTGTTATCGTTTCACCTGCACCGTGCTTCACATTCACAGTCATCATGTAGCCACCGTCAAAGTGAGTCTCTCCTTGGGAAGGCTTGATTATGGTACAGTCGTGGTTGAGCCTTTTGTCTTGTTCGGGGCGACCTGCTTCGCCAGTGAGTTTGATGCCAAAGGGCACATGAATGGTTGTGCTCATAGTGTAGATGCCACGTGGCAAGAACACTTCGCCAGAGCCTTTCATGGCAATGGCGCGGTTGATGGCTTGAGCCCAGTTGGGAGTGTTATCACTGGCAAACCATTGAGGAAAAGCTCTATCTATTTTCCATTTTCCCGTGATTTTCACATCTTTTCCAAAAATGGGCTTGATGGGGGCAGAGAGTGTTGTTTCTTGCCCCATGATAGTACCTACTCCTTCGATACCTTTTCCCTCAATGCCCAAATGGCAGTTGTTGTGCATGTTGAGTGTGCCATTTTCAAGCACGATGCGTCCACCCATTGCATAGATAGAAGCTCCTTTAGCGCAAGTTAAGGTTGCTCGCTTGAGGGTGAGACATGCACCTGGCAAGATGTATAGAGATGCGCCTTGTGGCAGTTGTTTGCTCTCGGTGAGTGTAAGATTATGGGTGAGTTGATAGGCTGTTTCTTCACTCATTGTTGTGCTTGCAGTGAGTTGTGGCAACATGAGCGTGGCTTGCGTTGGCAATGTGCTTGCTTGTACCGAAATCATGATGAGTAGCATCGTCACCGAAATCAATTTTGTGGAAAAGGAGATTTTCATTTTAAAGATATGTTGTGCTATAAGATAGTTTATTACGCTTTTATATCATGAATTGTGCTTGAGAAAAATAATCTCAGGCTCTGTTATCAATGATATAATTCTTGTGTGCGATTGGCTATTGACTGCCAGTCAAAGTCGGCTAAATTATAGGCTACAGGTTGCGAGTCGAGAGTTTTAAGTCTTGAGTCGAGAGCTTGTGCCAAAGCATCGCTGTGGGCTGTTTCAAAATAGTTGTTTTGAGGCAACTCAATGAGATGAGTGGCAGGAATGTCACTCACCAACAGAGGAAGCCCATAACTCATGGCTTCAAGCATCACGATAGGGAAGCCCTCGTTGGTTGATGACAGCACATATAGGCTTGCATAGCTGTAAAGTTGTCGCAAGTCTTCTCCACTGGTGAATCCTGTGAAAATTACTTTATGACCAGTGTCGAGTTTTTTGAGTTGCTCAAAGTAGTCGTTGCCGTGGTCACTTGCTCCTGCAATCACCACTTGCTTGGTTTTGATCGACTTGTTGGCTGCTTCAATGAGGTATTCAAATCCCTTTTCGGGTGTGAGCCGCCCCACTGCAAGAATATAGTTGCCTACATTAATCCCATGTTTATCAAGAAAATCGTGCTTCTCGCTGCGAGTTACTTGAAAAATACCGTTGGGAATATAGCATGACTTGTGCGATATGGATTGTCCAAACTTTTCGCGTTGAAATTTATTGACAAACACAATGCGATTGCTAAAATGCAGTGAGATGGTCTCGGCCAGCTTGAGAATGTGGCGTGCTATCCACCCCCATTTCTTGTGCTCATAGTTTGGACTGTGATAGGTGAGCACCACAGGAATGCCCATGATCCTAAGCAGTGGGGCAAACATGCCTGGTCCAATGTTGTGCACATGCACCATGTGGGGGCGGTGAAAGGCGATGTGCAACACGCATAGAAAGGTGTGTAGCACCGCTTCAAGTCCCTTGATGCGAGTTGAGGGCAGGTCGATATATTCAATGTTAGGATAAGACCACGACGAGTACTGCGACAAATAAGGCTTGCGACGATATATGCGTAAAGTTACCCCCTGCATGAGGGGGTAAATGTTTTCGCAATGTTTTTCCACACCGCCTTGGATGCATGGAAAACCGCGTGTACCTATTACTGCAATCGTCTTCATGAGCATTTTGTGACAAAATTGATGGGAATAGTAGAACGGGAAGTGTTTAGTCCCACACCAAGTCTTGTCCTCTCCATGTGCGCCACTTGTTTTTGAGAATCCACTTGATGGGAATCCATGGACGTCTCACCATGTCGTGACGTTCGGTGACGATAAAAGTGCAATTGCGCTTGCAATTTTTCACCTTTTCGAGCGCTTCTTTTGCTTTGTCGCTCTTCATGATGTTTTCAAAGGAATCTTCTTTGATATTGCCTATTATCCACTGGTTGGCACTGCCGTTGCAGGGCGACACGTTACCCCATGGGTCAATAAAGAAAAAATCGGTCAATGCTCCACAGGCAGGGCGGTAGCCGGCCTCGTCACCACGCAGGCGACGGTGAATAGAGCGATTGAAATAGGCGCGACCATAATCTTTCAAGCGATCTTTCAAGCGACGACGCTTGCTGGTGAGCAATGCCTTGACAAACAACTCGTGTTGCTTGAGGGCCTCTTCGCTTTCGATTTGATTGTCGGCTTTGTGAAAATACCAGCTATTGTGCACAGCCGAGTTGCCCAGTTCTACGTCAAGCGCAACACACAGCTCATAGAGCGAGAGCAGGTCTTTGTAGTTGTCGGGTGAAATCACAACCGAGAAACCAATATTTTTGCACTTAGTTTTCTTGAGCTCAAGCATGGTGCGCAGGGCATGGTCAAAGCCATCTTTAAGACCGCGTTTCTCATCGTTGATGCGAGGCAATCCCTCTACACTCACACGAATGAGAATCTTAGGGTATTTATTGGCCAATTCTACAATTTTTTCGGTATTGTAGCCATTGGTGCTCAACTCGAGCAACACCGACTTGGGGTAGAGCACCTCAAAGATTTTGTCGATGTCTTGCCGTATAGTGGCTTCTCCACCGGTGATGTTGATTCTTAGACCGTTGGGAAGTTTTTCGTAGAAAGAAGGGTCAATCTCCTCACTTAGCTTTGTGGGGTTCTTCCAGATGTTGCACATATTGCACTTGGCATTGCATCGGAAGGTTGTGATGAGACTGCCTTGAACTATTTTATCTTGCATATTGTTACAGCCTTTCTGTAGTGTTTAAGTAATTAACAACCTTTATGGTTATTTTATTGTGCAAAGGTAGGAAAAATAGTTCATTCACTCATTGGCTTGAGTGTGTTATTAGCCTTAAGAAGGCTAAATATCATATATTTTGATGAGTTTTTGAAGGTGAGTTTGGGGTGAAAAAGCCTGAATGGCTTCTTGTTTGATGGCATTGTTATCCCATTTGTTATCCCATGCTTGTTCAATGCACCGGGCAAGCATTTGTGAGTTTCCGGCTGTGAAGATGATACCATTGTGGCTGTTGATGAGCTCAGGGATGCCACCCATGTTGGCGCCCACAACCGGTGTGCCGGCACACAGCGACTCAATCACTCCAAGCGGGTTGTTTTCATACCATTCCGATGCGATTACCGAGAAGCGGGCATGAATGAGCAACTGACTCACTTGTTGAGCATTAAGCCGTCCCAAAAAAATGATATTGTCATGGTGGGCATATTGTGCTTGGAGCTTTTGGGCAAGTGGCCCATCTCCTGCCACCTGTAGCATGTGGTTGCTTTGTGCAGCTACTTTGAGTAGTGTTTCAATTCCTTTTTCGGGAGATAAACGGCCCACATAGCAGTAGTAATCTTGCCGAGATTGTGCTTCAAGCGCTTGATATAGAGCGAGCTTGTTGGGGTCAACAAAGTTGCACAGCACCTCAAGCTGGCTTGCATTAAAACCTCCTTCGTTCATTTTTTGTGCCATAAATTGGCTTGGACATATAAAAGTGTGAGTGCTTTGTTGCAACCGTTTTTTATTCCATTTCTTAGCTTCGAGCCAAGCAATAGCACTACCAGCAAGCGATCCTTTCATGCATCGATGTTTTATTACAGGGCTCTTGTCGTGAAAGCATAATTCGCATGTCTGTTCGTTTCGTAGGCAAGTATAGGCAGGGCACAGGAGCTTGTAGTCGTGCATGGTCCACACAACTGTTTTGCCCTGCTTGTGTGCCATTTCGGCCAATGCAGGCGATAGGTAGGAGTGAATGTTGTGCAGGTGCACCACATCGGGATTGAAATCTTTGAGAATTTTGGCAAAAGAAGCCTTGATGTCGCCCATGCCTAAGGTGCGTTTCAAGCCTTTGATTTTAGCACCCACTCCTCCTGAAAAACTCACTTGATTTGCAAAGTAGCTCGACCATGGTGACGCGCTGTTTTCGGCATATTCCATAGCATAAACTCCTACTTCATAGCCATTGTCGCGAAGCAACTTCTCGGTATTCATCATAACGATGCAGTCACCACCGCGATTGTAGTAGAATTTATTGACTAAAAGTATGCGCTTTGCCATTGTTTTTTCTTGTATATTTTTATTAAAGAGGGTTGTGCAGGGATTTTTATGTTATATTTTGGTTGGGTAATGTGTGGGGATTGATGAAATTGTCGAATATTTCTATCATTTTTTTTGCGCATCCCACATTGGTGAGCGAGTCGCGAGCCTTGATGCAAGCCTCGTGCATCGAGTCATAGTCCTCAATGAGTTTTGCAAGAGTGTTTTCATCCCAATTGTCATCAACCAACCCTAAGTGGTTGTTGGCAACAAACGATGCTGTTGTGGGCACTGTATTCATTACAACAGGTGTGCCACTCACTATAGCTTCGGGGATTGTCACCATGTTAAGATCCATGCTGGTTTTCACAAGCAAGGCTTTGGCACTGCGTAGATAGGAATTTAGCTCATGATGAGGCAGGAATCCGTGCAACAACACATTTTGCTCAAGGTGATTTTCCTTGATGATGCGCAGTAGGTTATCTCGCTCCTTTCCATCTCCTATGATGTGAAGCAAGTAGCCATTAAATTTTGGTTTGTTGACAAATCGCCCAAAAATATCGATGATTTTATCGACGTTTTTCCTTTTGATGAGTTGCGACACTACAATCATTGAATGAGTTGAATGATTGGAGGAATAGAGCACTTGTGGATCGGCAGGATTGTCAACAAGCTCATTGCTCACATGCTGTGCATATTTTTTTATGAAATCTTGAGCAGGTTTTGAACGTGGAATTATTAGGTTGTGTCTCAGTGGTTTTAATGCTATTACATTGTGCCACAACTTGCTGGGAATTTTGTGAAAGAGTTTTTGGTGATAGGCCATTTCTTGCCAAACCATCAGTTTTTTCCCGCACGTGTAACTTGCTATGAGTGTCCCTAACGAGAAGGCTTCGCTACTCACCACTATGTCAAAATTTTTGATATTTTTATTGAGATAACTACATAACCCTTTGGGCCATGGCAATAGTGCTGGTTTAAAAATGCATGGGAGCAACGACTTGAAGTAGATGATGTTGAATTCATGACTCTCAGGCTTGGTGGGTTTGAACTCTTCGCTTGCAAGCAGTGTTACCTGATGTCCCAATTTTACAAATCCTCTTGCCAAGCAAGAAATCATAGTATCTGCAATCGACTTGCGTCTTGTGATGACTCCTTTCTCGGCTGTTGTTAAGATAAGATTAATGATGAGGACGTTCATGAGACTCAATAATGTTTTTAAGAAATGATTGTAACTTTATTCTCACATTTCAGATTATTGGCTGTTGCAATCCACTTGTTGCGTTTAACCTTTTGTCCGCTAATGGTGGCCAATAGCAGAGTATCATCGTTGGCAAGTTGGTCGCTCAATTCTGCGATTGAGCTACCCGCAGGTAGTGTGATGAGTGTGATTTCTCCTTGCACTGTTGCTTGTGCTATGTGTGTAGCAACCTCACCTTTATAGAGTTCGTCGGTGTGGTTTAATGCCATTACGCTACATTTTTTACCAACATGGTTGAGGCTTTGTGCTATTTCTTGCAACAGTTGAGAGTTATCATCGCCTGTATTCCACACAATGATTTGTTTCTTGCCCAGTTGTAGAAGTTTTGCCCTCACTTCGTTACAATTGCTTTTATGCATATTAAAAGCATTATTCTCCCACTCGACTGGCAGGTCACAAGTGTCTTGAATGCGATTACGCCACGACATGAGCAACAACAAGAATATCACGGGTAGTATAAGGCTCATCAATAGCGCAATGGTGATGACAATGCCTGCTTTCATGTGACTGGGTTTGAAATCGCTATGAGCTTGATCGAGAATGAAACTGGGAGCAACATTGGAGGTGAGGTTGAGCAATGCATTCTCGCGTTTTTGAAGCAAGAAGATGTAAAGCTCATTTTTGATTTCTTGGTCGCGCATGAGCTTGATATATTGTTTCTCATAGCCAGGCATTTCGCTTGATTTCGCTTGCATTCGTCCCAATTCTCCACTTGTTGAGTTCATCTTGGCGTGGGCAATTGCAATGTTTTTTTCGGCATTGACGATGATGGCCCTGCGTGCAGTGGCAATCTTTTCATTCATTTCAACCACGAGACTATTGCTTGGTTTGGCCGATTGCAACAATTCACGTTTGTCGATGAGTAGCTTGTTATAGATTTCGATATTGGGGTCGTGGGTATAGGCAGGAATCATTTCATCATTTCCAGATGCCGATTTTTTTACCACATTGAGGAGCATCTCTTGCACTTTCACGGCAGTGCGTGCCGAGTCGAGTGCGCTTTGTGCCATTTGCACCCCTTTGGAATACCCCATCGACTCAACGATAGGATTAGCAATGTTGTTGCGTTGCTTGAAACTGGCAAGTGAGTTTTCGGCCGAGCTCAAAGCAGTTACAAGCTCCTTGATACGAGTGTTATAGAAATCATAAGACTCTTGTGCCTTTTCGTTTTTGCGCTCAATGCGTTTTTGATTATAATTATACATAAGCTCATTTAAGATAGCCTCAGCTTTTTTAGGGTTGGGATCTTTGATTGAAAAAGAAATAGCTTCGGCCTTCTTATCGGTAAGTTCGACGGAGAGCTTCTCGCCAAGAGCATCGGCAATGGCCTTATTATTGGTCACGTTGATAGTGATCTTGCTTTGGCTTGCAGGATTGTAGTATTGGGTTTTGAGTAGTTGTGCTTTACCTCCAGGCACTTTGATAGTGAGTGGCAGTCGTGCATCTTTATATTCGGCAACGGTGGGTTTGAACATGCCTTGGGTGATTTTCACGTCAACTTTACCATCATGTTGCTTGATTTTTATTTGAAATCCTTTGGTTGTGTTGAATAATTCATCTGAGGCCTCAAGATTAATAGGGCTATTGTTAAATAGTACTTCGCGGTCAAAGAAGTCGGTTTGCCTAATATAGGTGCGATTAAGCCCTAATTTTTTTACTGTGCGCATTTTTACATCATGGGTGGTTGCAATAACCATTTCATTGTCGACCGATCCACCAAATCCGCCAATCGAGAAGGTGCGCATCATCGAAGCCATGCCTCCCATCTTACTTAAACTTCCACTTGCCCCAGAGTCGCTATTGTCTTCAATGAGCATGCTGGAGCTGGCTTCATATTCGGGCATATGCCGTTGCCAATATATGATTGAGAGTAGGGCAAACCCAATAAAGCTAATGGCGATGAGCCACCAGCCTTGGCGCAGAGCACGTTTTTGCCTTCTGAAATCTATGACGTTATTATCCATGTGTTGTGAATTGTAGAATTAAGTGCAAATTTATGTAATTATGCTTGGTTGTGCAATTTTTCCATCTTTTAGTTGTCTCGTGACAGTTTGCCCCTCTCCACATATCATGCCCAAAATCATCATCATCATCATGCCACTCATTTTCACAAAGGCAGAATTGCCTACACTCTCAATCAAAAAGAAGGCAATGACGAGTATAGCTACAACAAACTGATAGCGATATTGTTCGTGATGATAGCGAATAAGTGCGAGTGGCCACTTGTAAATCCATCGCCAGTACATGATGAAAAGCACAATGCCCACCACTCCAAATTGAGCAAGTTCGGGGAAAAAAGCATCGCATATAAAATTGGGGAAACTGGGCGATAGTCCCCATATTTTATCAAGTCCATATTCAAAGTAAAGGTTTGAATAATTGTGCTGAGAGGCATAGGTGGCAAATGAGGCCAGTCCTGAGCCCAATAAAGTGTGGTCAATTAAAATCATTCCAAAAGTGGCATAGAGCATGGGACGTGCAAAATTGCGAGCAAATTCCTCTGGGTTGCTTGAGGAGAGATTGGTAGTTCCTTCTATAAAATAAAAGTAAAACTTGTCCCAAATTACAACAATAAAAAGCCCTATGAGTACTGACGTAAGCAACACGTGACTTAGTTTTAGGTGCTTGGTGATACCATAACGATAGAAGAAAATCATTGATAGTGTGAAAACAAATTCGCCATAATATTTGGCACGCGTTGATAATAAGCCACCAATGAGCATCAATGTGATGACGACGAGAGCTCTTTGGCTTATGGTGCCATCGGGTTTAATTGAAAAAGTTAGGTAGATATAACTGCACACAATGGCAACAACACCCACTTCCATGGGGTGAAACATGATTGTGTCAAAGAGAGTCCATTCAAAGAAAATGAATAAAAAGCAGGAAAACAGCACATTGACAATGCACACTGCGCGGGCTATTGCTTTCTCGTTGGCCGTGAATTGTGGCTTGATAGCAAAGATAACAAAGAATGGTATAAAGGGCTTGAGCTGAATGATGAAATCTTCGGCAATATAGGGCGCAGTGTTGTAGCCCAAGGGCAAAGAATAAAGGGCATAGCCTGCCAAGATGGCTATGATGAGAAACACGCCTTTATAGCGCTTGTAGTTGCCATTGAACACACAATCCAGAGCCATAATAACCCCCATCAACAGGCATGCCAATTCATCGATAAACGTGACGAGGCTAATGCTGGGTATCATGCCCACCAAGCACAACAAAAACACCCAATAGCACATTCGGTCGAGATGAAGCATGGCGATAGGTATTCCTTTTAAACTATTATTTTTTGATGAGCAAAGCAATGAGCAGTGAGGCTATCACACTGGTCATGCTCACAACGGTTGATATGGTCGATAACTTGAAAGCCGAGTATTGATTGTATTTTGAGTTGTCGACTTTGATGGCATTGGGTTCTACAAGCACCACATCGTTTTGTTGCATGTAGAAGTAGGGCGAGGCAAAAATGTTGCTGTTGTTGAGGTTGAGGCGGTGATAGGTGGTTTTGCCATCTTCGTTGCGAATCACCATCACATTGTCGCGACGAGCATACTCGGTGAGGTCGCCAGCAGCAGCCAGAGCGTCAAGCAACGAGAACTTTTGCGAAGTGATGGCCACGCGTTGTGGCTCTTTGACTTCGCCCATCACGTTCACAGTGAAGTTGGCCATTTTCACGTGCACATAAGGGTCGTTTACTGTTTCTTCGACTTGAATCTTAATCATTTTCTCAACCTCTTCGGTGGTTTTGCCCTGCACATGCAAGGTGCCCAGCACGGGGAAACTGATGTTGCCCTCGCTGTTCACAATGTAGGTCTGCAACTGAGGTTGCACCGAGGTTTCGATCGGGCTACGAGTGGCAGGATTGTTGATGGGTATGTTAAACTTGGCTGTGGCTTCGGGCACTTGCGAGCTCACGGTAATGATGAGTTCATCGTCGGGCTGAATGTGAATTTGATACTTATCGCTTGACTGAGTCAATACACCTTCGTTTTCTTTCAAATCTTTAAACAATGACAAGGCGTTTTCCTTGCTTGTTGAGCAAGAAAAAAGGAAGATGCAAGCTAAAATCGATAAAAGAAATTTTGTTTTCATATATAGCAGTAACGTTGATTGCTTGTTTTTATTGTTGCTTGTGGGCCAATTTGTTTTTGATGAAGTGCACTACTTTATCTCTTTCGGTAGCAGGGAAAAATGCAAAGAAAAGTGCTTCAATTGTCATCAATGTCAATGCGTCTTGCCACAAGGCTTGATTCAGGTAAAAAGCCCCCCCCGACACAGCAAGCAAGCAAGCCGGCACCCACACGATGCGAGAGAGCGAAAGGTGCATGTAGCGTTTCATGTCGTGCCAGCGATAAAAGAAGAGGAAGGTGTAGGTGATGATGGAAGAGACAATCATGCCATACACTCCCAGTGGAACTATCAATAAGAAGTTGATAATGATGTTGATGATTGATGCCACTATGATTGAGGGCAAAATGCTCTTGGTGTCTTTGGCGCATTGGTAGCCCATGTCAAAGAATTGAACAATCGAGAGCATGAGTACTGCAATGCCCAGTGGGTAGACAAACATGATGCTGCCCTGATAGGAACTTTCAACAAGAAAGCCATAGCACATTTTGAGCATGAACATGTAGCCCACTAAAATGGCACTGAAAGTGTAGATGTAGCCATTGAGCATTTTGGAGAAGAAGTGGTCGCGATCGTTGCTATGATATTGAGTGATGGCCGTTTCTTGCCAAGCCTGATAAAAAATAGATGACAACACAATCATCAATCCCATGAAACGCACTGCCACGGCATAAATGCCATTGACCTCAAGTCCCAAGAAATGCTTGATGTAGAAGCGGTCGCTATTGCCGGTGAGCCACCAGCACAGGGCACAGGGAATGAGGGGAAGGCAAAAGCGCAAAATCTCCTTTCCCTGCTCTTGAATAGCCAAGCCGGGGCGGAAATAGTGGCGCACTATTTTGAGTTTGATTTCAAGCATGAGCAGAGGAACGAGCCGGGCGATGATGTTGGCAAGGAAAATGCCGGCAATGCCCCAGCCCAACCAACACACAAAAACAATGCTCAAGGCAGCAATGCCAAACGACGACATGATGCCACATGCCACAAAGAGCTTGTTGTGGCCCAGTCCGCGTGCAATTTGAGGCGCCACCTCATAGAGGCTCATCGATATTAACAATCCCAGCACATGCCACAAGTAGCCCATGGTGTGAGTGAAATAGATGAGCGCAAATAGCAAAGTCGAGAAAATGAGAGTAGCGATTAAGGCTTTATTTACAAAGGTGATGACTCGCTTGCGGGTGATGTCGTTGGGGGCATCGAGCAAAAATCTGAAAGTGCCATCTCGCAACTGCAGAGTTGTGAAAATGAGCATGAGCAACGTGATGTTGAAACACACGTCATAGTAGCCCAAATCGGAGTGGTCTTTAATGAAAAAGGTGTAGAGAGGCATCATCAAGAACGTGATGAGCTTCGACCCAATGTTCCCGACGGCATAGATAGCAAAATCTTTGGCAAATTTTTTTGCTCTACTCTGTTGTGTGTGCTCGCTTGCCACTACATCTTTTTTATTTTAGTTTGGCAAAAGTAGTGCATTTCCTCCTAATACTGAAATTGTGGTCCAAATTCTTTTGTTAGCCCAAAGGTGTAGGTTGGTTTTTGATGTGATTATGGGGCGCAATTGAGTTGAAGTGTGTAAATTTGCAATTTATATCACAAAATTGTGAATTAATTTATTTTCAAGGAAACATGTATTTTTCTATAAATATAGCGGTTGAATTAATGGTTTTGCTTGCGGTGGCATGTGTGCTCACTGTGGTGATGGCCTTGTGGCGGTGGGCAAGAACAAGAAAATTGGCTCGCTTTGTCGATAGCGAGCAAGCACGCAACTACTTGAGCGATGAAGAGTTGCCCGCAGTGTCGATTGTGGTGTATGCCCACAACGATGCCGAGAGTTTAGCGCGTTTTTTGCCTCTGATTTTGCAACAAGACTATCCTCTCTTTGAGGTGATTGTGGTGGATAACGGGTCTTATGATGCCACTCCCGATGTGTTGAGCGACCTCACAGCACAATATAGCAACTTGCGTGTCACATTCTCACCCGATGACACCCGTGCCCTCTCGCGCAAGAAGTTGTGCCTCATGATGGGCATCAAGGCTGCGAGGCATGATATAGTGCTTTCAACTCAGGCCAATTGCAGTGTGCCCGGCAACAATTGGTTGCGACTCATGATGCGCAATTTCACGCCAGGCACCGATGTGGTGTTGGGCTATTCTCATTATAGCTATGACGAAGATAGCGGTCCATGCCATCGTTACAGAGCCTTTGACACTGTGACCGGCTCGATACAGTGGTTGTTGTCGGCTATAGCAGGCAGGCCCTATCGTGGCACGGGCGACAATTTGGCCTATCGTCGTCGTTTGTTTTTTGAAAACAAGGGCTTTTCCAAAAATCTTGACTTGCGATGGGGCGACGACGACGTGTTTGTGAGCGAAATTGCCCATGCTGGCAACACGCGTGTTGAGTTGAATCCCGAGAGTCAAGTGCTCACCCACTACAACCAAGTGGGGCATGCTCATAGCATTTTGAAACTTCGTCGCGATTTCACATTGAGTCTTGTGGCTTCGGGCAGGGAGAGTGTGAAACAAGGACTTTTCTCAATGGTCAATTACATGAGGCTTGCTTGCTTGATTGGGGCAATAGGTCTTGATTTTTCCAACCTTTTTGTGTTGGGAGTGTCTGGCTTGTTGCTTGTTCTTTCTTGGATTCTTGCCATAGTGCCCTATAATCGTGCAGCTCGCTTGCTCCAAGCTCCTCGCTTGCTATTGGCGGTGCCTTTGCTTGACTTGTGGCGACCTGTGGTGAATTTCTATTATCGGTGGCGTGGCAGGTTCGCACGCTCGGCCAATTACACATCAATCTATGACTGATCGTTGCTTGCCATCACGCATTGTGCCACTCGACTCGTTGCGAGGACTTTTTGCTTGTTGCATCCTTTATTTTCATTGCGGCGACAAGCATTTCATGCAATTGGCAACAGGGGGAGTGGTGTTTTTCTTTGTGTTGAGTGGCTTTGTGCTCGACATGCACCATGATGCCCAACTCTTGCGAGGAGCAGCACATGCTCGTTTCATGAAACAAAAGGCATTGCGCATTTTTCCCCTTCATTGGCTCTCGCTTGCTGTGTTCACTATTTTAACTTTGTTGGTTAGTGAACGTGGCATTTATTGGAAAGCATTGTTGCCCAATGCTTTGTTGTTGCAAAGTTACATTCCCCTGCGCGACTATTATTTTTCTTTTAATGTGGTTTCGTGGTTTTTGTGCGACATTTTGCTGTGCTATCTGTGCTATCCTTTTTTGGCACGTGGCCTGAAGGGCATGAAACTCAAGTCGCAATTGTTTTTGCTGTTATTGCTGTTTTTGTCCTATTGTAGCTTCATGTATCCTTGGCAATTGCCCGACGACGAAGCTGTTATCACTTGGTCGCATGTGTTTCCTCTATTCAGGCTCTTTGAATTTTCGATGGGAATAGTGGCGCATCATGTCTTTGTGGCGCTCAAAGACAAAAACTTTAGGCTCACACCGGTGATAGCCACCTGTGGCGAAGGGGCAGTGTTGTTGTTGCTGGGTGCACTTGTGATCGCCGATCAGTGGCATCATGAGTGGTTTGGTGCCAACTACGATGATAGCATCATGTGGGAAATTCCCATGACCATGCTTGTGCTTGTGCTCGCTTTTACCAACGATTGCAAGGGGCTTGTGAGTCGTGTGCTGGTCACAAAACCACTGGTGTGGTTGGGAACTATCAGCATGGAGTTGTTTTTGTTTCAGGCCATAGCCGGCAGATTATATGGATTTGTGGTGTGCCCTGTGCTGGGGCATTGGGGCTATGAAGATTGTTATGCCAACTATTGGCTCATTTTGCCACTGCTCATAGCAATAGCATGGCTTGTGAACCGATTGTTTACTCGCCCGTTGCAAGCTCGCTGGAGAGTGCAAGGCTCTAAAAAACGTGAGAGTTTGCAATAACAATGCGATAATTGCGTTATACACATTGAGATGATTTTAAAGACTATCAAACATATTGCTACAATAGCGTTGATGTTGCTGGCAACTATTGGAGCCACAGCACAAAACAACGATATGATATTGAATCGTCAATATGCCGACATGAAGAAAATTCACTATGGCTTTTCTTTTGGCATGAACATGCAAGACCTTAATATCACCAACAATGGCATGATTACCGACGATGGCGAGTCGTGGTTTGCCACTGTGCCCGACCACTCGGCAGGTTTTTGTGTGAACGTGTTGGCCGACATTCGACTCTCCAATCATTTCAACTTTCGAGTTTCTCCGGGCATGTATTTTGGCAATAAAGTGGTGAAGTTTCACAATGCCCTTGCACAGGCCAATGCCGAGCCCGATCGCATCAATCAACGTCAAAACCTCAAGTCGACCTATGTGGTGTTGCCTGCCGAGATTAAATATTCGGCAGTGCGCTATCGCAACATGCGCCCCTATTTCACAGGGGGCGTGATGGGGGTGTGTGATGTGAGTAAAGACCGCCCCGAGCAGTTGCGCCTCAAGGATATGAACGTGATGCTCACTGTGGGCATGGGATGTGATTTTTATCTGCCTTTCTTTAAATTCTGTCCCGAAGTGAAGTTTTGCTTTGGCTTGAAAAACCTGCTCGAGAAAAATCGTCCCGATTTAGAGAACAACCCAGCCATGATGCGATTCACGCAAAGTGTCGATAAAATCAAAGACAACATGGTTGTAGTCACATTCTACTTTGAATAAACATTAGAATTAAGGATTTTATGCTACGCTCGGTCTTTCAATTATTGTGTTTTGCCCTTCTTGCTCTTGCCACGCCTTGGGCGCAGGCGCAAGTCGATGCACAATACACCCAATATTGGGCAGTGCCGGGCTACTACAATCCGGCAGCGATTGGCAATGCCGACTATATTCACGTCACGGCTGGCAGTCGTGCTCAATGGGTGGGCATTCGCCATGCTCCTGTTACCTTTGTGGGGCTTGCCGACATGCCCTTCAAGTTTCTCGACAAGCGATGGGCCACAGGCGTGTCGTTGCAGCAAAGCAGCATGGGGCTTTATCGTGGCTTGAATGTGGGTGCACAACTGGCTCGCAAGTTTAAGTTATTTAAAGGTGAGTTGAGTGTGGGAGTTCAAGCCGGCCTCATCAACGAAACTTTTAGAGGCACACACATTGTGTTGCCCGAGGGCGACGAGGCACACGAGAGCAACGATGATGCCATTCCCAAGGTAGATGTCACCGGCAATGCCTTCGATGTGAGCGCAGGTGTTTTTTATCGGCACAAGTGGTTTTGGGCGGGTCTCTCGGCCACCCATCTCACACAGCCCAGTGTAGAACTCAAAGCCGAGGGCAATGAGCAAGATATTTATGAATTCACGCAAGGCCGTGTCTATTATTTTATGGCTGGTAGCAATATTCCCATAAAAAACACGTTATTTGAATTACAACCCTCGATTTTGGCCAAAACCGACAGCCGGTTTTTTCAAGGCGAGGCAACCATGCGCGTGCGCTACAATAAGTTCCTATCGGGAGGTGTGGGCTATCGTTACAAAGATGCCGTGAGCCTCATGATTGGAGCCGAATTTAAGAATTTCTTTTTGGGCTACTCCTATGATTATGCCACATCTTCTATATCAAAGGCCAGTAGCGGTAGCCATGAAGTGTTCTTGAACTATAATGTGAAACTCAATTTGGGAGAAAAAAATAAAAATAAACACAAGAGTGTTCGATTCATGTGAAATATGAAAAAGTTATTGTTTTATATCTTGACCGTAGTTTTAACGACATCGCTCTTCACTTCGTGTTTCTCTGGTCGTCGCTCGGTGAGCAGTGCCGGAGGCGAAGTCACAGGAGTGAGTGCAGTTTCTTTCTCGGAACCCACCCCCTACAACATGGTGCTCGTTGATTGTGGATCAATGAAGGAAGGACCATCGCAGCGCGACTCGTTGTGGGGACTCGACTCCACAGCTCGTGGCGTGTCGGTTGATGCCTTTTGGATGGACGAGACCGAAATCACCAATTCCAAGTACAAGCAGTTTCTTTATTGGGTGCGCGACTCTATTATCAGAGAGCGTTTGGCCGACCCTGCCTATGGTGGCAATGATGAATTTAAAATCACCGAAGACAAGTATGGCGACCCTGTGACTCCTCATCTCGATTGGAGTCGCAATATTCCTTGGCGCAACCCGAGCGAAGACGAGGAGCGTGCCATCAATAGCGTGTATCGCATTAATCCCATCACCGGTGCCAAGGAACTCGACCCCACGCAGATGAATTATCGTTATGAAATCTATAACATGACCGAGGCCGTGAAGCGCAAAAATCGTCTCGACCCCACACTTCGCGACTATAATACCGATCATGAGGTGTCTACCGAAAATCCCATGATTAGCAAAGACACCGCCTATATCGACGATGATGGCAAAATCGTGCGTCAAACGCTCACACGACCTTTGCAAAGCCAGTTTGACTTTGTGAACACCTATATTGTGAATGTGTTTCCCGACACCACTTGCTGGGTCAATGATTTTGAAAACTCCTATAATGAGCCTTATGTGCGCATGTATTTTGCCAATGGCAACTACAACAATTATCCTGTTGTGGGTGTGAGCTGGGAGCAAGCCAACGCTTTTTGCAACTGGCGCACCGAGTTTTTGCGCAAGTCGCTGGCCAAAGAAGGCGTGTATATCGAGCCCTATCGCTTGCCCACCGAGGCCGAATGGGAATATGCCGCTCGTGCAGGCGTGAATAAGAATAAATATCCATGGGAGGGCGACTTGCCTCTCACCGAAGATGAAGGGTGCTTCTATGCCAATTTCAAGCCCATGGAAGGCAACTATGTGAAAGATGGTAGCATCATTGCTGCACCAGTGGGCACTTATCAGCCCAACGACTTTGGACTCTATGACATGGCTGGTAATGTGAGCGAGTGGACTTCAACTGCCTACACCGAGAGCATCGATCGCATGACGAGCGACCTGAACCCCGAGTATCGCTATTATGTGGCCAAAGACGACCCCTATAAAATGTCGCGCAAGATTGTGCGTGGTGGCTCGTGGAAAGATGTGGCCCACAACATTCGCAGCGACATTCGCATGTGGGAATATCAAAATGAGCAACGCAGCTACATTGGTTTCCGTTGCGTGCGTTCCAAGGTGGGCTACACCAAGGCAAAGCGCAAGAAATAGCCATATCAAGCCAAACAATCAACAGCAAAAATAACTCCTAATAAGTCTATGGGAAAAATAAGAAAATATAAAAATGTGATCGAGCGTTTTCTTGCAGGCGCATTCGGACAACGATTCTTTAACTTCGCCTTCAGTATTGGTGCTGCAGTCGTTATTTTGGGCGCATTGTTCAAAATTTTGCACCTCAAGGGAGGTAACGAGATGCTCACCATTGGCATGGGCACCGAGGTGCTCATGTTTGTGCTCACTGCATTTGACCGCCCTCAAAAGGAATATGACTGGGAACAGGTGTTCCCCGTGCTGGGAACTCGCGACCCCGACGATCGCCCCGATTTCAACGGTGGTGGTGGCATTGTGGTGAATGGTGCCGTGCAAGAGACTGTGCCGGCCATCGATGCCTCGCAAGCCAAGGCGGCTGTGGGATTGCCTCAAGGCATTGAGCTCACCCCCGAGCAGACCACCTCGCTCGGCGAGAGCATCGCTCGCATGAGTGCGGCAACCGAGCAACTCTCCAAGATGGCCGACCTCTCAGAGGCTACGGCACACTATCTTGAGCAGATGTCGGGCATTTCGGAGCAAATGCAACGGCTCAACGAAACCACTACAGCATTAAACAGGGTGTCGGAAACCTTGCTCACAAGCTATCGCTCTATCACCGAGAATAGCGAAGGCATCAAGGATAGTTCAACGGGCTATGTGGAGCAAATGGCCAATCTCAACCACAACATCAGTGGCTTGAACACCATCTATGAAATTCAACTCAAGAGCATCTCGTCGCAACTCGACAGCATCGACCGTGTGAATCGTGGCTTGAAAGACATACGCGACATGTATGAGAAATCGGCGGCCGAGAGTGCACACTATTGCGACGAAACCGAGAAAATGGCACGCTACATGAAACAACTCAATGGCGTGTATGAAAAAATGATTAAGGCCATGACCGTCAACATGTATCGCCCCATGGGTGGTGCTATGCCTGGCGTTGATCTTGAAGATAATAACGACGAAAATGTAGGGTAATAGTCAATGGCAACGACAGAAAATCAAACGTTTGGAAGTATGCCACCACGGCAAAAGATGATAAACTTGATGTATATCGTCTTAACTGCCATGCTTGCCCTTAATGTGTCGAGCGATGTGCTCAATGGTTTCAGCCAAGTGCAAAAGGGCTTGACACGAACCAATCACACCCTCACGGCACGCAATGTGGCATTGCTGGGCGAGCTTGAAAAATTCAATGCCAAATTTCCCAAAACAGGAAAAAAATGGCTCGATTTGGGGCTGGCTGTGCATGGTTCGACCAATGAATTGTATGACTATATCGACTCGTTGAAACTTGCAATTGTGCGTGCGGCCGATGGGCCTCAAGGCAAAGTCGATGAAATTGAAAATCAAGACAATCTTGATGTAGCATCTCATGTGATGTTGCCTCCCACCGGGCACAAGGGTGCCGAGCTCAAGGCGCGCATCACGAGCTATCGCAACTATATCTTGTCGTTGCTCACCGACCCACAAAAACGTGCCAGTGTCGAAGATGCCCTTCTCCTCGAGGGTAGCACCACAGGAGGTGTGACCAAGCAATGGGAAGAGAGCATGTTTGAAAACATGCCTGCCATTGCTGCAGTGACTTTGCTCTCGAAGTTGCAAAACGACATTCGCTTTGCCGAGGGGGTGGTGCTCAACCAACTCATGTCGAGTCTCGACACAGGTGAGTTGCGTGTTAATCTTGTTGATGCTTTTGTGGTGCCACAGTCGCGCATCGTGATGCGTGGGCAAAAATATTCGGCCAACATTGTGATGGCTGCCGTCGACACGATGCAACGTCCACGGGTCTATATCAATGGACACATGTTGGGCAACAACAAGGGACTCTATGAGGTGTCGACCTCATCGACGGGCAACTTTGAATATTCGGGTTGGATTGAAGTTGTGGGGCGCGATGGCACTGTGACCAAGCGCAACTTCAAGTCTTCCTATACCGTGATCGAGCCCATGGCAACGATTTCGGCAACGATGATGAATGTGTTTTATGCCGGCATCAACAACCCCATTGCCATCTCGGTAGCCGGTGTGCCTCAATCATCAATTACCGCAACCATGACCAATGGCACGCTCACCAAGGCTGGTGAAGGCTGGATTGCACGTTCTTCCAAGATTGGCTCGGAATGTGAAATCACTGTCACTGCCGAGATTGATGGACAACGCACCAATGTGGGCTCAGCCAAATTCAGGGTGCGCAAGTTGCCCGACCCCACACCATTTATCACCTATAAGGGTGCCGATGGCAACAGGGTGCAATACAAGGGTGGCAAGCCCCTTGCCAAGGGTGTGCTCTTGGCTGCCAAGGGGCTTGATGCCGCTATCGACGACGACCTGCTCAAAATCGATTATCGCGTCGTGAGCTTTGAAATGACGATCTTCGACCAAATGGGCAATGCAATGTCCGAGAGGTCGGCAGGAGCCAATTTCTCGGAGCGTCAACGTGCTGCGATGCGCAACATGCGTCATGGCAAGCGATTCTATATTTCTCGTGTGAAGGCCACAGGCCCCGATGGTGTCACTCGCGACATTTCGCCCATGGAGGTGATTGTGAACTGATGTGGCATGATTAAAGAAGATAATAACTTTGATTGACTTGAAATTAACAATATGAAGTTTTTGAGATTTACAGTGGTTATTGTGCTCGTGGCTTTTGTGGCCTCGACAGCAAGTGCCCAAGTTGTGAAGAAAAAAGATACCAAAGATGCCAAGTCTAAGCAAGGCTCTCAGGTCACTGCACGCCAACAATCTTTTTTTGAGGTGAAAGAGCCCGATGATGCCGACTTGCAATGGATGAAAATTGTGTATCGTGAACTCGACTTGAAAAAGGGTAAAAACCCTGCTTTATATTACCCCGAAGAGCCCAACGAAGACGGTGAGAGCTTGTTCTACATCATCATGAAGCAAGTGGCTGCCGGCGAGGTGAATTGCTATGAGTGGCTCGATGGTCGTGAAATGTTCACGCCCGAATACAAGTATCAGGTGAGCAACATGCTCGACCGCTTCCACATTCTTTATGGTCAAGCCAAGGGCAGTAGTGCTTCACAGCCCCGCTACAGCATCGAGAATGCCGATATTCCCGGTGGCGAGGTGTTGAGCTACTATATTATCGAAAAGTGGGAATTTGACACTCGCAGCAACCAAGTGAAATCTCGTGTTGAGGCATTGTGCCCCGTGTTGCATCGCGAAGATGAGTTTGGCGTAGTGCAACGCTGGCCCATGTTTTGGGTGAAACTCAACGACATACGCCCCTATATTGCTCAACAATATGTGTTCACCGACGACGATAACAACCTGTTGCGCTACAATCTCGACGATTTTTTCAAGCTCAACATGTATAGTGGCTCGATTTATAAGGTGAAGAATTTGCGCAACCAAACGTTGCGCCAGCAATTCCCCGATGATGCGGCCTACAAGCATGCGCAAGACAGCATCGAGAATCGTCTGCACCAGTTCAACAAAAACTTGTGGGTGCCTTCTCGCGAAGAGTTGCAGGCTGCCGCCGAAGCCAAGAAAAAAGCCGAAGCAGCCAAGGCTGGCGAGGAAATAGCCAACGATGACACGGCTACAGCTACCGAAACCAAGAGTGTGCGCAAGTCGTCGAGCAAGCGTGGCAGTCGCTCGGCACGCAACAAGACCAAGGCGCCCAAGACCACCAAGGTGAAAACGCGTGCTCCCAAGGCAAGCAGTAGTGGTGGCGGTAGTGTGCGCAGTGTGCGCAACCGCAAGCGTTGAAAAATAGCTCCCTCAAAATTTGTTGATTTGTGTCTCACACAGGGTCTTTCCAGTCGCCGTTTTGCTTGATGAGCGCGATGAGATGAGGGATTGCCTCGGCTTCGGGAATGTTTTTTTCGATGCATTCTTTGCTCTTATAGAGGCTTATGCGTCCTCGGCCAGCTCCCACATATCCATAGTCGGCATCGGCCATTTCGCCGGGGCCATTCACAATGCACCCCATCACGCCTATTTTGAGGTGGGTGAGATGAGCTGTGGCAACTTTCACCTTTTGCACCGTGGCTTGCAGGTCAAACATCGTGCGTCCGCAACTCGGGCATGAGATAAACTCGGTGACGGTGGTGCGCAATCGTGCCGCTTGTAAAATGGCAAATGCCCATGCCACCACTTTATCTTGTGAGGCAAAGTTGGGAGCTTCGAGCCACACGCCATCGGCAAGGCCATTCATGAGCACTGTGCCCAAGTCGCTTGCCGCTTTCACTTGCAACCACTCGGCATCGGTGTCGGTATAGGTGCAACGCACCACGGCAGGAGTGGCGATGCCGGCAGTGGTGAGCTTGTGCAACATGGCCTGCACACTGCCAGGAATGTTGATTGAGGCAGGAGTGACCACCAGCACCACATTGTGGCATTGTTTTAGAAATTCAAGCTCATTGATGGGGGTGTTGGCACTCACCTGCAACCATTGCAAGGTGGCTTGTGGGTCGTGCTTCCAGCTCTTCAATGTGTAGATGAGGGTGTGCTCGTCGCAATAGAAGTCGGGCTTGAGTGTGCCTTTCACCTCTTGTTCCTTGCAACCGGCCACCACAATGGGGGCTTTCTTGCCACCCACCATGCCTGCTACTTCGCTTGTGGGGCGGCGTTGGGGGTGCAAGGGGTTGTAGTTGGGGTAGAAACTGCCCTCGATTGGATCATGCCCCTCGCGTGAGGTGATGTATTGCACCAGTTTTTGAGCCACAGGCACCTCGGCCTCGGGGCTTTCGCTGAGTGAAACCCTGATGGTGTCGCCAAGGCCCTCATTCATGAGGGTGCCAATGCCCACAGCACTCTTGATGCGGCCATCTTCGCCAAATCCCGCCTCGGTCACGCCCAAGTGCAGGGGGAAGTGCATGTTTTCTTTGTCCATGGTGGCTACAAGCAGGCGCACAGCCTCGACCATCACCACCACGTTGCTTGCTTTCATCGAAATCACCACATTCATGAAGTTTTGCTCCACAAACACGCGCAAAAATTCCATCACGCTCTCTACCATGCCGGCAGCCGTGTTGCCATAGTGACTCATGATGCGGTCGCTCAGGCTACCGTGATTCACTCCCAGTCGCACGGCAGTGCCATGACTCTTGCACAGGTCGATAAAGGGCACCAGTGTGTCGCGAATGCGTTGCAACTCGACTTGGTATTCTTGGGGCGTGTAGGAGAGGCTTTTGAATTGGCGGGCAGGGTCGACAAAGTTGCCGGGATTGATGCGCACCTTGTCGGTCACTTTGGCTGCCTCAAAAGCGGCTTGGGGGTTGAAATGAATGTCGGCAATGAGAGGCACGTTGCAACCTGCTTCACGCAGTGCAGTGCCTATTTTGCCTATGCTTTGAGCCTCGCGCACGCCTTGGGCTGTGAGTCTCACATAGTCGCCTCCTGCCTGTGCAATGCGCTTGCACTGCTCAAGGCTATTTTCAATGTCGTTGGTGTTGGTGTTGGTCATCGACTGCACCCTCACAAGGTAGTTGCTGCCCAGTGGCGTGTGGGCTATCTGCACAGTAGTGGTGGCGCGTCGTTGATAGTTGAAGTTGTTCATGAGAGCGATAATTGAAAAATGTGGAGTAGAGGAGAGATGAGTGTACTTTTTTTGGGGGGGGGAGGTTAGTTGGTCTTGAAGTCATATTTCACTTCGGCCAATTCTTGATTGGCTTTTTCGATTTTGGCTCCCAAGGTCGACTTGTATTGAGCCACTTTTTGTGCCACGTTCTCGTCGCTTGTCGCAATGATTTGTGTGGCCAAGATGGCGGCATTGAGTGCCCCATTCACGCCCACAGTGGCCACAGGAATGCCGGGAGGCATTTGAATGATGCTCAACATGGCATCAAGTCCATCGAGCATGCCCTTGATGGGCACCCCAATCACGGGCACATTGGTGCTGGCGGCAATCACGCCCGGCAGGGCTGCCGCCATGCCGGCTCCGGCAATAATCACCTTGATGCCACGACCTTGTGCCTCGCGGGCGAAGCGTTCCACGGCATCGGGGGTGCGATGTGCCGAGAGGGCGTTGACTTCAAAGGGTATTTCCATGTCGTTGAGCCATTTGCAGGCTTTTTCCATAACGGGCAGGTCGCTTGTGCTGCCCATGATAATGCTTACTAATGCTTTCATTCTATGCAATGTATTGGTGTTATATCTTGTTTTTGTAATGCCGTTTTTTAATTGAATTATCCCCACAACGTCATCATGAGCCACACGCTCAAGTAACCATTGAGCGCGCCCGCTATCACTTGATAGATGTCGTGGTGTTTCAACGCCATGCGCGCACTGCCCAAAATGCCCGTGAGCATGATGGCCACCACCATCACCCACAGCAGGTTGAAGGCTTCGAGCATTTGCACATGCATGATGTAGATGAGCGCAACAATGCCCCCCATGCCTGCCATGTGGGCACTTATTTTCCAGCGCAGGTTCACAACAAGCGACACTGCACATGCCAAGCACGTGCCGGTGGCAAACATGATGAACCACAACGGAGCATGCACATGGTCGAGGTAGAAACAGGCCGCGATGTAGCACAGTAGCGTAAAGAGATAGGGATATAGACGCTCTTTGGAATCTTCGAGTCGCTTGCTCCTCACCACTCGCAGGTGTTGCAGGGCCGAGATGAAGAACATGGGCAACATGCAGGTGATGCCAAAAAACACAATGAGAATGGTGGCACGGTCGCCCGTGTCGCGCGAACTCAAGAACGACCCCCATAGCACAAGAAATGCGCCATAGGAGGGCATGAGCAACGGACTCAACATGGTCGAAAAAAACTGGGCAAGTGCTGTCGTGATCCGTTTGGGGGTTGGAGAAGTTGCTTTCATGTGGCTGTTGAGCTATAATTCTTTGCGCAATCTCGACTCGGCAATGCCCAATTTCTCGCGATATTTGGCCACAGTGCGCCTTGCTGCGCTATAGCCTTGTTGCTTGAGCAACTCACACAAGCGGTCGTCGCTATATGGTCGCCTTTTGTCTTCGCTCTCAATGAGCTTGCGCAAGGCCACTTGCACCTCGCGCGACGACACGTCGCCCAATCCCTCGCTAAAGAAATATTTGAGCTTAAACACGCCCCATGGCGTGGAGGCATACTTTTGCTGAGTGACGCGCGAAATCACCGATGTGTCGAGCCCCGTGTCGGCGGCAATGTCTTTGAGCACCATGGGGTGCAACTTCGACTCGTCGCCACTTGTCAAAAAGTCGTGCTGGCGGGCAATAATTGCCTCCATCGTGCCAGCGAGCTTTTCTTGCCGTTGCCTGAGCAGGTCGATGAAGTCGCGTGCGCGTTCATATTTTTCTCTCACGTTGAGCACCATGCCCTCTTGGGCACGCTCAACCTGTTTTTTCTTGGCAAATGTGTTGTAGATAGTGGAGTAGCTCTCCGAGATTTGCAATTCCGGGATTTTGTTGAGCAGTGTGTAGGTGATGTTGGGACCGTCAACCTCTATTTCAAAGTCGGGAGTGATTTGCTGGCTGTGTTGCTCGCTGCTCCCCCCCGTGAAGGCACTGCCGGGCTTGGGGTTGAGGTCTTGCACCACGGCCATGAGTTGCTTGAGCTTGCTCTCGTCGATGTTCATCTCTTGGCATATCTTGTCGTAGTGACGTTTGCCCAAGTCGTTGAAATGATGCTCGATGAGCTCTCGGGCAAGAATGGTGGTTTCGCTCTCGGCCATGCGGTTGAGTTGCAACATGATGCAGTCGCGTAAGTCGAGTGCGGCAATGCCGGCAGGGTCGAGCGAGCGCACCATGTCGAGCACCTCGTTCACCTCTTGGGTTTCAACCTCGACGCCACCTTTAAAGGTGATGTCGTCGGCAATGGCTTGAGGCGAGCGTTGCAGGTATCCGTTGTCGTCGAGATTGCCAATGACATACTCGGCAATTTGCTCTTGCACCTCGGTGAGTTCTCGCTCGCGCATCTGCTCCATGAGGTAGTCGGTCAGTGAGTTCTCTGCCACCACGGTGGGCGTGTAGAACTCATCGTTCGCACTGCGGTTGCTTGCCTGATAGGTGGGCACGTCATCATCGTTGCCATAGTCCTTTTTCAGCAGTTCGTCGGCCGACTCTTCATATTTTTCGCCATCTTCGGTTTCTTGCGAAACCTCGCTTGCATCTTCATTCACTTCAAGGGCAGGGTTGTCGTCGAGTTCGCGCCTCACTTCTTCCTCGATTTGAGGGCCACTCATCTCCAGCAAGGGCACCAGCATGAGTTGCATGGGCGATAGCCGCTGCTTGAGTTTCATGCTTTGCGATAAAATTTGTTTTCCTGCCATGTTTCACTGTCTTTTATACACAAAGTTACTGCAAATCGAGCGCAAAACCAAATCAAACTTCATTCCCTTTTTTAGGAATCAACAAATTAAACGAAGGGCGGTTTGATAAAAAGTTTTTGATGTGCAATTCCTATCGTCCCTTTCACTTCCCTCTCACTCCGCCTCAAATTCCTTCGTTAAATTCGTTTAATTTGTTGATTTATTGTTTTATAAATCTGTGGATTCGGTGGAAGGCCGTTGGTTAGAGGTAGTTGCGTTCGATTTTGTTGAGAATGGTGTTGAGTTCGGCAAAGGTGCTGGCGCGCAGCATGGCAATGCGGTTTTCTCGGAAGTTGGCAATGCCCTTGAACAGGGGTGTGGCAGCAAGGTGGCGGCGTGTGTGCAAAATGCCACGGTACTCGTCGATGCGGTCGATGTTTTCATCGATTTGTCGGCGCAGGAGCGTCATTTTTTCTTGATTGCCAATTTCGGGAATCTCGCCATGACGCAGAAAGTGCTTCATTTCCTTGAAAATCCATGGCGCACCAATGGCGGCACGCCCCACCATGATGCCGTCGACCCCATAGCGGTCGTAGTAGGCTTTGAGTTTTTGCGCTGAAGTGATGTCGCCATTGCCAATGATGGGAATCGACATGCGCGGGTTGTTTTTCACCTCGCCAATGAGCGACCAGTCGGCCTCACCGCTATAGAGTTGCGAGCGTGTGCGCCCATGAATGGTGAGGGCTTGAATGCCACAGTCTTGCAGTTGCTCGGCAAGTTCAACAATCACCTTGCTGTTGTGGTCCCAGCCCAGTCGGGTTTTGGCGGTGACAGGCACTTTCACGGCATTCACCACCGCCCTTGTGATGGCGAGCATGAGCGGAATGTCGCGCAACAATCCGGCACCGGCTCCCTTGCCAGCCACTTTCTTCACAGGGCAACCAAAGTTGAGGTCGATGACTTCGGGGCCTGCTTGCTCGCATATTTTGGCGGCCTCGACCATCGAGTCAACGTCGCGACCATAGATTTGAATGGCGGCAGGGCGTTCGGCTTGCGAGATGGTGAGTTTGCGCAAGGTGGCTTGAATGTTGCGTATGAGCGCATCGGCCGAGACAAACTCGGTGTAGACCATGTCGGCTCCCTGCTCGCGGCATATTTGTCGAAACGATAGGTCGGTCACGTCTTCCATGGGAGCCAGCATCACGGGGCGGTCGCCCAAATCGATATTTCCTATTTTCATTTTTTTTCGTGCTTGGGTGTAGAGGGCAATGATGCCCACAAGTTGATGCAAAATTACTTGTTTTTGCTCAATTCACAGCAGGTGTGTGCATTTATTTGAGTAATTTTGTGCCCTATGCTAAGCACGATGAGCCACGACATATTGAAGATTGCCTTGCCCTCGATTGTGACCAATGTCACAATTCCGCTGTTGGGCTTGCTCGATGTGGGCATTGCCGGGCACTTGGGCGATGCCAGCTTCATTGCGGCAGTGTCGGTGGGTGCGATGATGTTTAACCTCATTTATTGGAACTTCGGCTTCTTGCGCATGGGCACATCGGGCATGACTGCCCAAGCCTATGGCCGTGGCAATCGTCATGAAGCCGCCACTTTGCTCTCGCGCTCGTGCTTGCTGGCACTGGCGATAGGGCTTGCCATCGTGTTGCTTCAATATCCCTTGCAACGCTTGGCCTTGTGGGTGATAGGTCCCTCAAGGGGCGTTACCCGCCTTGCCTTGATTTATTTCTACATAGGCGTGTGGGGAGCACCTGCCACGCTCATGATGATGAGCATCAAGGGGTGGTTTTTGGGCATGCAAGACAGTCGCAACCCCATGTTGATTTCGGTTGGGGTGAATGTGGTGAACATTGTGGCGAGTCTGCTGGCGGTTTATGTGCTCGACATGGGCTTTGCTGGCATCGCTGTGGGCACGGTCACTGCTCAATGGCTGGGCTTGGTGGCTTCGCTGGGCTTGCTTGCGTTGCGCCAGCCGTGGTTGCGAGGTGAGCTTGCACGAGTCAAGAGCCTGAATTTCAGTGGGAGTAGTCGATTTTTTAAAGTGAATGGCGATATATTTGTGCGCAGTTTTTTGCTCATGATAGTGAATTTGGCCTTTGTGGCAATTGGTGCACGCAGTGGCGACCTCACCCTTGCCGTGAATGCGCTCATCATGCAACTCTTCACCCTGTTTAGCTATTTCATGGACGGCATTGCCTTTGCAGGCGAGGCACTTGCAGGCAAGTTGGAGGGGCGTGGCGACAGCAAGGGCTTGCGTCGTTGCATTGGGTTGCTCTTCAAGTGGGGCTTGTTGATAACGATGATTTACACCGCCCTCTATGTCGTGTTTCCACGAGGCATCTTTGAGATGCTTTCAAGCGACCGCAATGTGGTGGAGCAAGCCATGAGATTTCGCTGGTGGAGTGTGGCGATACCCATCACCGGCATGGCGGCTTTCATTTGGGACGGGGTGTTCATTGGCCTCACTCGCACTCGCCACATGGCGCTTGCCGTGCTCGTTGCTGTGCTGACATTCTTTGCCATTCATGCCGCCACAGTGTCGTGGCTTGCCGAGCATGCCTTGTGGTTGGCCTTTGTGAGCTACTTGGCGGTGAGGGGGCTTGTGCAGACGTGGCAATACCTTGCTCACGAATAAATGCCCTATCTTGTTGATTGATTGAATATGAATGACTATCTTTGCTACACCCAAAACTTATTAAATAGCTATGCAACAATATTGGATTAACCAACAGGGCAAGCAACAGGGCCCTTTCTCGCTCGAAGAGCTGCAATCGATGCCTCTCGATGCTTCAACCTATGTGTGGTTTAGCGGAATGACCGACTGGAAAAAAATAGGCGACGTTGAGAGCCTTGCTCATCTTGTGAGCCAATCGCCCGAAGCCCCCTCCGAACCCCTTGCGCCCCAAGCCGAGGTGGTTCCGCCTGCCTATGTTGAGCCGGCTCGTGCCGAGGTGCAGCCTCCACACTATGCCGAGGCTCAACCTCCCCAATATGTTGCTCCTGCCAAGGCTCAACCTGCGATGTCCCCATGCCCACCCACCAATTTGGTGTGGGCCATTTTGTGCACGCTCTTGTGCTGCACGCCATTGGGAGTGGTGGCTATTGTGATGAGTGCCATGGTGAGGTCGCGCTACAATGCCGGCGACTACGACAAGGCGCAACGCCTGAGCGACCGCAGTGCGTGGTGGTGCATCGCCTCGATTGTGCTGGGCATCATTGCCATGCCATTTGCCTTTCTCTCTCTTTTGTAATCAATTTTCTCAATTCCCCCGTAGAGACGATGCGTGCATCGACTCTACAATCAGGTGGGTAGAACTGTGAAATAATGGGTGTTGTGTCACCAGCCCCACACGTTGCGAGCTATCCACCAGCCCACAACCGCCACTCCCACTATGCCAATGACGGGCAATGAGTTGAGCGCATTGTAATAGCGAGGATAGCGACCACGCAACAAGCGAGCTACAAGCAAAATGGCCACAAGAGGAATTGATGCCACCATGAGGGCGTTGAAGCCCCACGCCGCCGCCACGTCGCCATGCAACAAGGCATGAATGACGCGTTGACTGCCACAACCGGGGCACTTGAAGCCTGTGGCTACAAGAAACAAGCATTTGGGAAACCAAAAATTTTTGCTGGGGTCGAGAGCGAAATAAATGGCAATAGCCGTCAAGAGCCCAATTGCCACGAGGGTGATTTTAAGTGTCTTGCTCATCAACTTTTTTCTATACTCGGTGTCCAATGAGGGTTGCGCTGGTGGCTTTCTCAACCATGCAGTGCACACGGTCGCCCACATGCGTGTTGCCGGCAGGAAACACTATCACTTTGTTTTGCTGTGTGCGCCCATACATGTCGTCTTTAGAACGCTTGCTGTAGCCCTCAACCAGCACTTCAAAGGTTTTGCCCACATCGTTGCGGTTGCTGCACAGCGACAGCTCGTTTTGCAAGGCAATCATGCGGTTCAGACGGTCGATTTTCACCTCTTCGGGCACGTTGTCGGGCAATCGCTTGGCGGCATAGGTGCCCGGTCGCTCGCTATACTTGAACATGAACGATGAGTCATAGCCCACTTCACGCATCAAGCTCAAAGTTTCTTGAAAATCTTCTTCGGTTTCGTCGTGAAAACCGGTGAACATGTCGCTCGTGATGCCACAGTTGGGCATAGCTTGGCGTATTTTGGCAATGCGGTCGAGATACCACTCGCGGGTGTACTTGCGGTTCATGAGCTTGAGCACCTTGTTGCTACCACTTTGCACTGGCAGGTGAATGTGGTTGCAAATGTTGTCATAGCGTGCCATGGTGGCAATGATTTCGTCGCTCAAGTCTTCGGGGTTGCTGGTAGTGAAACGCACACGCATTTCGGGGGCTGCTTCGGCAACCATGGCAAGCAATGCAGCCAAGTCGATGGGTGCACCACCATCGGCAGGTTTATAGAGATAGGAGTTCACGTTTTGCCCCAGCAGGGTCACCTCTTTGTAGCTCTTGCTTTGCAAGTTGCGCAACTCGTTGATGATGCTTTGAGGCTCTCGACTTCGCTCCCTGCCACGCGTGTAGGGCACAATGCAATAGGTGCAAAAGTTGTTGCAACCACGCATAATCGAGATAAAGCCACTCACGCCGTTGCCACCAATGCGTTGCGGAATGATGTCGCGATAGGTTTCGGTGGTAGATAGCTGGGTGTTGATGGCTTTTTCGCCATTTTCGGCACTGCTGGTGAGGGCTGGCAACTCAAGATAGGAGTCGGGGCCTGCCACCACGTCCACGTCATAGTCGTTGATGAGCACTTCTTTCATGCGCTCGGCCATGCAGCCAATGATGCCCACAATGAGCTTGCGATGCTGGTGGCGACGCATGGCGTTGAGCTGGTTGAGTCGCGAAAAAATGCGTTGCTCGGCATTGTCGCGAATTGAGCAGGTGTTGATGAAAATAGCATCGGCGTTGTCGAGATTGTTGGTCGTGTCATAGCCTGCCATTTTCATGACCGATGCCACTACCTCGCTGTCGGCAACATTCATTTGACAACCATAGGTTTCCAAATACAGTTTTTTAGAAAATTCTCCTTGCTTCTCGTAGCTCAACTTCAAGTCCATCATTCCTTATCTTTAAAAATTAGCCTACAAATTTAGGGCTAATTTGGCTGAAAACCAAATTAGCCCTTTAAACCCAATGATCAATTGGGGGTGAATGAAAGTTATAAAAATGAGTTATAAATTAATGTTGATGCTACCACCTGCCATGAGCCACAGCCCGGGTTGGGGCACGTTGCCCAAGTCATAGTAGCGGTGATTGGTGATGTTGTCGGCTTTCAAGTAGAGCCTCCACGAGGGAGCATTCCATGTGATTTTGCCGTCGAGCTTGGCATAGGGGGCATAGCCGTTCATGCGTTGCTGATAGCGCACCGCCCACGATGCCGAGAGCCGTGCCACAATGGGGTGGGAGAGTTCTACCACCAACTTGTGACGCAAGTATTCGAGCGCATAGAGCGAGCGATAGATGGCTCGGTCGGTTTCGTGATTTTGATGAATGTAGGCATAGCCCATTTTGAGCAAGGTGTGCTGTCGTTGTTGGCCATCGCGGTGAAACAGGGTGGTGAGGTCGGTAGTGGTTTCGAGACTCACGCCCATGTTGTCGAGTCGGCCAATGTTCATGGCATGGTATCGGGACGAGGTGGCGGTCTCATACACCCAGTCAATCATGTTGGTGCCATGACTGTAGAAGCCGCTCAACAGTGCCGTGAAGGCAGTAGTGCGATATTGAGCCCCAACCTTAATGGTGGAGTTTTGCTCGGGCTTGAGGTTGATGTCGCCCTGCTGCGCCTTGTTGGAGGTGTAGAGGTCGGTATAGGTGGGCACAC
This sequence comes from uncultured Prevotellaceae bacterium, assembly GCA_947254205.1. Classification (GTDB taxonomy): domain Bacteria; phylum Bacteroidota; class Bacteroidia; order Bacteroidales; family Muribaculaceae; genus Sodaliphilus. Next base: position 12,101 of record CAMYCE010000004.1, on the reverse strand, counting down.
GCAAAGCCTTGTTCCAGCCGGCATAGAGTTTCCAGTGGCTGTTGGGGCGATAGCTCATGTCGATGCCGGGATAAAGGCGAAAGTTGTCGTTGAGCCCGGTGTTGCGATTGGCCATCACGCCAGCCGATAGCGAGAAGCCTTGCCACACCAAGTTGTGCTCGGCAAAGAGGCTCGTGTTGGTGCGACTGCCCTTGCGCGAGTAGTGGCGATTGGTGCCGCCAATTTTCTCCCATTGTGGCTCTGGAAGTTCATCGCCATAGGCTGTCGACAAGATGCGCTCTTCGCGCCATTCCATGCCAAGGGCGGTTTTGCCTGCCACCCATTCAAAGAGGGTGTTGAGTGTGGCTCCCATCACATCGGTGCGGTGATAGTTTTCGCCGGCTTTTGCACCAGTTTGCCCCTTGATGAGCTGAAAGTGGTCGATGTTGCGATGACCATAGAGTGTGCTGTGCAACTTGAGCGACGACAAGAAGTTGTTGTCGACCCGATGGGCAAATGGTCGCACCTCAGCTCCCACCGAGCCTATGTAGCGACGTGTCCATTCATATTGGTTGGGAAATTTGGCGGAGTAGAAGGTGTTGGCTCCAAAGTCTTGCGAGGTGATGCCAGCTTGCCAGTTCAGCCCAATGTGGGACGATTGCAAGGAGCCTTGATAGTAGGCTCGACGCTTGGCAAAGTCGGAGTTGAGGGTTCCACCATCGCTTTGCGTGTATCCGCCCGATAATTGGTGGCTCATGGCCACATTGCCCCATCGTGGCACGGCCAGTGCGAGGCCTGCATCGCCACCAAAAGTGCCGTGTGAGCCTCCCTCGGCACTCAATTTCACCTCGTTGCTGGTGGCGGTGCGTGTCACAATGTTGATAGCTCCACTAAAGGCTGCCGTGCCATAGATGCGAGTGGCGGCTCCTTGTAGCACCTCGATGTGGTCGATGTCGAAGAGGGCTACAGGGAAATCGGCTACATTGTGGCCCGTCTGCGGATTGGTGAGCGGAATGCCATTGAGCAAAATGGTGATTTGGTCGAAGGTGCCACCATTGATTGAAATGTCCGTCTGTACTCCAAATCCACCGCGCTGACGGACGTCTACGCCGGTTGATAGTTTCAATACGTCGTTGATGGTTTGCACTTGCGCACGTTCAATGTCGGCGCGCGTGATCACCTCAACAATCTTGGGCGATTGCAGTGCCGATATTGGCACCCGTGCGCCCTTGACGATTACCTCGTCGAGCTGTCGTGCTTCAAGATAGAGCGTGTCGGCATGGCCGGCTGGCTTGGTGGCAATGCCACCGGCCTTGGCATAGGTGAGGGTGGAGACGCTGAGCACTCCAATGAGCACCTCTTTGCCCAATGCCGAAAACAAGCTATAGCCTTTGCGCCTGAATTGCTTGAACACGAGCTTTGAGTGTTGATTAAATTGTTGTGTTTTCATAATAACACTGCAAAGTTAACTATTTTTTTTTGTGACGTGGGGGGTGTTGGGTTTTTAGGGTATAAAAAATTTTGAATCTTGGAATTTGTTTTATTCTTAAAAAAAAATATATCTTTGTGGGTGAAAGTGTTAAGAATAAATGGTATGGATATGTTGAAAATAGTCATGCCTTTATCTATGAAAGCAAAATGTTAACTTAAATTTTATTGACATGAAAAAGATTTTTTTGTCGAGAGTATTTCTTTTGGGTATTGTGGCTTTAGCTAATGGAAAAACTCTCTCGATGCCTTTGCATGAGGTGCAAACTTGTGGTTTCACGTCGAGTGGCACCTATACCTCCAGTTTTAAAAGTGCCGAAGACTTGAAAGGCTGGACCAAATTTCGGGCTATTCCCCAAAAAGTCTATGATTGGTCGGTGGGCGCTGGCAAGGCATTTCACGATTATGCCGCAGGCTACACCTTGCAAGAGAAACGTGTTGACGATTGGTTAATTTCGCCGGCATTTACTGTTGATAAAGGTGCTCAGCTTGATTCGGTTGTGTTTAAGAATGTGGGTATGATGATGAGTGTGAAAGAGGGCGACACGATAGGCGTGTATTTGTTGCACGGCAGTCCTAACCCCAATCTTGCTCCCAAAAAAGACTTGCTTGTTGATGTGAGAGGTGACAATTACAAGCCTTATGCGATGATGAGTTGTAAAAACATTCCACTTGTGGCTGGCGACGAGCCATGCTACATTGCTTTTCGCTACCAGAACCAAGAGTTTGAAAGCTATTGGTACTCGATTGGTTTCTACCATTTAGCCTTGAGTGGAGTGAAGAAAACTTCGGGTGTTGAACTCGTGACCGATAATCAACTGCCCATCGAGATTGTTGCTACCCATGCCAATAGTGTGCACATTTCGGGCTTGACAGGAGAAAGCCACATTAGCCTTATCGACCTTTCGGGACGTTGTGTCGACACCCGCAGCTGCAATGCCCCTGCTTTTTTGCTCGACCTTTCGGCTCACCCCACGGGAGTTTATTTTGTGAGCGTTGAGACCCAAGGAAACCGCATGGTCAAGAAAATCATGAAGCCATAAAAATTTACCGAGCAAACTGGCGGCGCAGGTGGCGCAAGGCAAACCCCACATGGCGCGCCACAGTGGGCAGGGTGCCATAGTGATGGCACATGATGCGATAACGCTCCATGAGCGACGCCTTGTGATTTTGGCTGGTGAGTCCGTCGTTGAGGAAACTGATGATGGGCTCATCTCCCACATAGGCATTGGCTGTCGAAGCCTTGAGCACACCTATGCACCAGTCATAGTCGGCACTAAACCGATATTGCAGGTCGTAGTGGGGCACGATGTCGCGCCGTGCCACAAAGGCTTGGTGGCACACGAGCATGCCCTGCTTGAAACTCTGTGCCGTGAGGTGCCGAGGAGCCGTGAGGTGTCGCATGCCCGTCACTTGGCGATTACTGTCGACAAGTTGAGTTTGCCCATAAATCACCCCCGGGTTGCCTTGCGCTTGCTCGGCAATGCGCATGAGCGAGTGGGGGGTGGCAAAGGCATCACCGGCATTGAGCCAAATGAGATAACGCCCACGGGCGAGACCTATGGCTTTGTTCATGGCATCATAAAGTCCCTTGTCGCGCTCGCTCACAACGCGTGTGCCAGCGATGCCGGCGGCATTGACTTGTGGCAGGGTGTCGTCGGTCGAGGCACCATCAACCACCAAATATTCATAGTGGGTGAAAGTTTGCTCCTTCACACTCAATAGGGTGGGAGCAATCATGCTACCGGCATTCCATGTGACGGTGATGATTGAAAACAGGGGTATCTCGTTCATGCAGTCAAAATTACTATCAATTGGGCAAGAAACAAAAATAATGCCCATGTTTTGTCGTTATGAATGATAGATAACTCTCGATGAAGATGAAAACAAAGCATTTTTTGATTATAGTTGCATGGCTGTTGTGCTTGTTGCCAATGGCAACCTCGTGCGACCACATCAACAACAAGCAGGTGCCTCGCTACACGGTGCGCCTCAACTTGGGCAACTATGGGCTGTGGAACACCTATGGGGTGAGTGGAGTGGGTGATTATCGCTATTTTAACCGAGCCAAGCAGTTGCCTGCCAATTTTCCCTATAATGTGAATAGCTACACGGGCTATGGAGGAGTGTTGATCGTCATGGGGCTTGATAGTGGCACCGGCAACTACATGCCATTGGCCTTTGACGCGGCTTGCCCTGTGGAGCGTGATGCCGATGTGGTGGTGAGCATCGACCCCAAAAATTTTGAAGCCTTTTGCCCAAAATGTGGTTCACGATTCAATGTGCTCAATGGTGCAGGTGGCCCCATTGGTGGTGTTGCGACACAGCGCAAGGTGGGCATGAGTAGCTACACCGTGCGCGCCTCGCAAAATGGGGGCTACATCATCACCTCCTATTAAACCCCAATCGGTCATTAGGTCGCATGAAGATAATATTTTGGGCTTTTCTTCATCTTTGCCATTTATTTTGGTTCTTTTTGACTGTTTTTTCGGTTGTTTAGCCCGCTAAACGCCCTCAAAATCAATCAAAAACTCCTCAAAATAAATTGTCAAATACCAAGAAACCTAATGCCCGATTTGGGTTAGCTCTGTGTAGAGAAATAGAAAAGAGTTATAGTGTCATGCTCTCAAAGCGTTTCACACGTTGCTGTGAAGCCGGCGAGAGCGAGCCTTTCACATATTGCTCAATCATGAGCGAAGCCATGGGGGCTGCTACATCGGCTCCCCAGCCACCATGCTCAATAAACACCGAGATGGCAATGGTGGGCTGTTTCATGGGAGCAAAGCCAATGAACACCGAGTGGTCTTTGCCCTCGTTTTCGGCAGTGCCCGTCTTGCCACACATGGGCACAGCACTTGCCACCGGCTTGCCTGTGCCCTTGGTCATGACCCATCGCATCGATTGAATCACCGTGTCATAGGCATCGGGCGAAATCATGGTGATGTTGGGAATGAGATAGCGTGTGTTGAGTGGGTGCAGGTCGCTATCACGGTGAATGTGTGGAGTGTAGTAGATGCCCCTGCCGGCAATTGAGGCGGCAAGGTTGCACAATTGCAAGGGGGTGACGGTGATGTCGCCTTGCCCCATGCCCACCCACATGATGGTTTTCTCGTTCCAGCGTCCTTTATATCGCTTGTTCATGTAGGCTGGTTTAGGTATCAATCCTCCTTTCTCGCCGGCAATGTCCACACCAAGTGGCGCACCCAACCCCATGCTACCCATATATTCGGCCCACGTGTTGAGAGCATCGTTTTGACTTGAAAAAAGGGTGCGGTTGGCAATCATGGCCATCATTTGAGTCAAAAACCACGAGTTGCACGAGAAGGCAATAGCATCTTGCAAGGCAATGGGCGAGTAGTGCTTGTGGCAACGAATAAAGGAGCGGTCAACGCTTAATCCACGCTTGCAGGTGGCACTTGTAGCCTTGCCTGCAATGCCGGTGGTGATGAAAGTGAGAGCTTGAGCCACCTTGATTGTTGAGCCGGGAGCGTGTGCTCTTGCAATGGCAATCGATGCATCTTCGCCAGCGGGAGAGTTGGTGGCAAGGCACAAAATTTCGCCATTGTTGGGGTCGATGGCAACAATGCTGCCTGTTTTGCCTTTGAGAAGCTGTTTTCCTAAATTTTGCAATGCAGCCACAGTGGTGAGCTCACCTGTGCCTTGGCTTGTTTTAAACTCCTCGCCCTGTTGCTTTTGGGCATGGGTGATGCAGGCAATAGACCAAATGGCCGATAGCAATAATAGTCTAAATATGGGCATGATTCTTTTCAACATAAAGTGAACAAAAGTAGCAAAAAAAGTGTTTTAAAGCAACATGGCATAAGTGCAAAAAAATATTTGCGGACTCAAAAAAATGCGTTATCTTTGCACCGCATTAGTCTACAAGATGAAAGCTGCTCGGATGGTGGAATCGGTAGACACGAGGGACTTAAAATCCCTTGGCCATTACGGCTGTGCGGGTTCAAGTCCCGCTCCGAGTACAATAGATAAATGTGCAACACGCTCAATAGTAGCTTGTTGCACGTTTTATTTTTCCCCAAAAGGTGTACTTTTAGGGGGACTTAAGAAGGTGCGATTGACGGCAGTGTTAGTTACCTAAAAAAACAATAAATTACACGAATTTAACAAACTTTGCAGGGCTGTGGAATTGAGCCACTTGCCTATTTGTTAAATTCGTGTAATTTGTTGATGTTCTTATAATTCCGTAAACTCCGTGGGACTATAAGGGGAAAATAAGGAGGAGTGCAAGGGAAGTGGGGGAGAAGTTGGTAGGAACAATCTCTATTGTCTTCACGCCTTCAACTCCTGTCTCCTTAGCTCCTTGAAGTCAACCAATGGAGATTAGGGCATCACTTTGATGCTGGCAGTTTGTCCGTTGCTCAAAGTGCAAGTAACAATCATGATAGAGCCGTTTGCGGGCAGGTTGAGTGTCAATGTGTTTTGACCCAATCCTGCTACTTGTGCCACTTTGTGGCCACTCAAGTCAAAGACATTTACTGCCTCGATGCCTGCTTGTGGGCTGTCGATGATGCACATGGGGCCATTGCGCCACACTTTCACAGCCGAAGAAATGGCAGTGATGGTTTTAACGGCCGATGTGCTCATCTCCCTCAACATGGGGTAGCCATCGTTTTCGGTGGCGTTGATACTCCATGTTTTGGCAAAATCCCAGCCTGCAAAAGTGGTTTGTGTCTTCATTTGGGCCGTGGTCATGTCTTTGCAATCGCAATTGTTGTGGGCAAAGCCACCAACGGCTTCGGCCTGTGTCGATGCGTCTTTGTCGTGATAGCAGTTTTTGATAGCGGTCGTGTAGGATTTGTTGCCCACAAAGCCACCTGTGGTTCCTTCGGTGCCTGTGGTGCTCACTTTGCCGGCTGCATAGCAATTGGTGATGTTGCTACCGGTGTAGTCGAGCGAGCCAATGAAACCGCCCACGCTGGCATCACCCTCAACGATTGAGCGAGCAAAGCAGTTGGTTACAGCAGTTTCTTCGTTTTTGCCCACAAAGCCCCCCACATAGGTGATACCTTTCACCATGGGGCTTATGGCACCGCAGGTTTCGACATTTGACTTCACGGTCACACCCACAAGGCCACCCATTTGGTTGCCACCTTCGAGTTGCACGGTGCTCATCGATAGGCTCAATTTAGATTGCGACAGGTAGCCCACCAAGCCACCGGCAAGGCGACCCATGCGTGGTTCGCTACCTTCCATGCCCTTGATGCTGGTGATTTTGCCCGAGGTGAAGCAATGCTTGATTTCGCCTTCAAGGCACCAACTTGTGAGCCCCCCCAAGTAGTCGAAGCCCGACACCTGAGCATCGGCCGAGCAATCTTGAGTGATGCCCTCTTTTTGAAAGCCCATGAGGCCGCCGGCATACACGCCACTGGCTGTTACCGTGGAATTCCACACGTGGCAGTTCACAACTTCTTCTTCAAAGGTATAGCCGGCGAGCACGCCCAAATTTTCGGTTCCCTCGATGTGGGCATCTTTGAGGTTCAGGTTTTTCACCGAGCCGGCAAACACATAGCCAAACAGACCTTGGAAGTCGGTCTTGCGATTGATGTAGAGGTTGCCGATCGTGTGTCCCTTGCCATCAAAATATCCGCGAAACGACATTTTGCGCACAATGCCTTCAAACGATTGCAAGCCACCAATCGAAGCCCAGCCACGACCTCCGTCCCACGTCTTAGTGGGAGCAAAGTCGATGTCTTGGGTCATTTCAAAGTATTTGCCGGCTTGGTCATAGCCTCCGTTTACTTGAGCAGCCAGCCACAAGAAGTTTTCGAGCGACGCCAGTTGATAGGGTTTGCTCAGGGTGCCATTGCCTTCGGGCTGTTGTTGAGTGGCGTAGTAGTCTTGTGCCGACGCAAGGCAAGGGCACAAGGCCACCAGCACGAGCAGGGCACATTTAATGATGAATTTGTTCATGTTGATAAATAATAGCTCGATTAGTTGAAAATTACCTTTTGGGCCTTACCACCGGCTGCAACGATAACAGCCTGACCGGCAGTTGCCGAGATGTGGAACACAACCTTGCCGTTTTGTGTGGCTTGAGTGCCCAGGCAAGCACCTTGCAGGTTGTAGATAGCCACCACAGGAGCTTGTGTAGCAACGCTCACAGTTTGGCTTGCTGCACTTGCCACAATGCTCATTGCAGCGTCTTCACGCACGTTGTTCACACCGGTGTATTCGGCAACAGGAATCACTTTCACATTAAGATTCTCAACGGCCATGAAAGAGAGAGAGTTGTCGGTGATGTATTGGCCCTTGCCGTCGACATAGGCTTGTCCGTTGATTTCCCAGTGGTGCACTTCAACCTTGCCCGCAGGGTTGTCGAAGGGGGCGATTTCAAACAAGATTTGGTCGCCAGGAGTGACTTGTGCTCCCGATTCAATCGTTGGGGCGCCATATTCACTGTTATTTTTCACTGTGAGCACAGCTGTTTTGGGTTGTGTGAAAGTAACGGTGCGTTTTTCGCCATCTTTGTGGAAAAGAACTGTCACATAGAAATCGGCAGGCACATTTTGCTTGTAGAAGAGCCCATAGCGCAAGACGAAATAGGCACCCTCGCCAAAGCTCCAAGTTGTCACGTTATAGCCATCGGCAGGGTGAGCATCGAAGTAGGCTCCACGGTTCTCGGGAAGCATGTAGGTGATGCCATCGGCTGCGGGCTCGATGCGACGTCCCCACTCGCCTTGCTCTTCAACATTCACTTCGGGGCCTGTTGTGGCTTCGGCAGGCACAACAAATGTAGCCTTCACGAGTTTGCACACGTCAACTTTGATGGTGAGGTCGCTGTTGATAGTGAGCTCTTGCTCGGTTGAGGAGTAAGATTGCTTAATATCGTTCATGTCGCTTGCGCTGGCACCGGTTTGCCACACAAAGTTCACATAACCTTGACTGGGGGTAGCAGTAAATCGCACCTTGCTACCGGCCTCCACCGTGTAGGTGAAGCCATCGCCGGCAGGGGTGAGCTTTTCGGTTTCGGTAGCCGATTTCACCAAGAATGCCTCGGCTTTAACGTTTTGGGCATTTTCGGCAAATTTTACAGTAACGGGGCCCGCCATGAGGTTGAGGGCACTGAATAGCAGAGTAGCAACTGCTAAATTTTTCAGGTAATTTTGTTTCATGTGAAAGTAATGTTTATTGATAAAAAATGATTTTGCTACAAAAATAAGGCGAAAAAACGAAACGACCTAATATATGTGAGTTCGTGGGGTGATTTATAAATACTTATTTTATCGTTGCAAACGATAAGATGGTTTTGTGAAACGAAAATATGTTATATAACATGTATTGCCATTTTCTCCGTGCAATCGTTTGCACAGAAATCTTTTTTTCTTTACCTTTGACGCCGGATTGCTAACTAAAATAAACCGAACAACAAAAAGACCTGTATGACCAGGTGAAAACACATGAAAGGTTATAGGGCTGGACTCACACAATCCAGCCCTATAATTTTGTTACTGTTGGGCAGGTTTTCGTCATCACTACTTCTTGATTATGAGATAAATGAAAGAAACGATTCAACTCACAATGAAGGATATTGCTGCCGAGCTTGGAGTGTCGGTTGCCACCGTGTCGCGTGCACTGCAAAATAGTGCAAGCATCAGCCAAGACAAGCGCGACAAAATCAGGCAATATGCCATGGAGCACAACTATTTGCCCAATGTGCTTGCAGCCGAGTTGCGCAATAGCAAGCGATCGCCTGCCAAGGTGATTGGGGTGATAGTCCCCGAGTTTGTACATTATTATTTTGCTTCGATACTATCGGGTATCGAAGCCGAGGCTTCTCGTCAAGGCTATCGCATGATTGTGGCACAAAGTGGCGAGCGATATGAGCGCGAAGTAGAAATTTGCGAGTCATTTTATCAAAACAAGGTGTGTGGAGTCATTGTTTCGCAGGCCAAAGACACAGTCGATTATTCCCATTTCACTCGTCTCATCGATTGTGGAGTGCCACTTGTGTTCTACGATCGCATTTGTGCAGGCATCAATTGCAGTCGAGTGGTTGCCGACGATTATCAAGCTGCCTATGGAGCTGTGAAGCATCTCATCGATCGTGGCTGCAGGCGTGTTGCTTTTTATGCCCCTTCGTTTCATTTAGAGATTTCTCAAAATCGTTTCAATGGCTATAAAGATGCCATGGCGCATAGTGGTCTTGATGTTGACGAGGCTTGGGTGCATGAATGTGACAATCGTGCCGATGCCGAGCACATCACTCAAAGTTTGATGGCGCAAGACCACAAGCCCGATGGATTTTTGGCCACAACCGATGATATTGCCATTGGCATTCTCTACACAGTCAAGCACATGGGCTATCAAGTGCCTCGCGATGTGCAGATATGTGGATTTTCCAATAGTTTCTGGTCGCAGGCTTCCGAGCCCATGCTCACCAGTGTGGAGCAACATGGCACCAAGGTGGGGCGTGAAGCTGTTGAGGTGCTGATCGATATGGTCACGGGTGTTTATCCCATCAGTCATGTTGAAAAACGCATCGTGAAAACCAGCCTTGTGGTGCGTGGCACCACACGTTGACGAAATGTCGCGCAATCTCAAAATGTAATTGTTATGATCGATATAAGGTTGAAAGTTTTTCAAAGTGTTGCACTCAATTTGAGTTTTTCAAGGGCTGCTCAAGAGCTCTACATCAGCCAGCCTGCAGTGAGCAAGCACATTGGCGAACTTGAAAAGGCTTATAATTGCCGGCTGTTTGAACGCATGGGAGGGCGCATTGCTCTCACTGCTGCCGGGCACTTGCTGTTGAGCCATGTCGACAATATCATGAAAGCCTACCAAAAGCTCGACTACGACATGAATGCCCTGCAACAAAAAGCCATGGGAGAGTTGCGCATTGGAGCAAGCACCACCATCTCGCAATATGTGATGCCCGAAGTGATTGCCAAGTTTCGAGAACAATATCCCGACATTCATATTGTGATGTTGAGTGGCAACTCCAAAGAGGTGGAAAAGGCTTTGATGGATAATCGCATCGACTTGGGCATGGTAGAAGGTGTGTTGCGACAACCACAACTCAAGTACACCCCTTTTCTCAACGACCAGCTGGTGCCCATCGTGAGTTGCAAAGGCGCTTTGGCAAAGTTGAATAGCCTCTCTCTTGATGAGTTGAAAAAGATTCCGCTGGTGATACGCGAGATGGGCTCGGGCACGCTCGATGTGATGGGACGTGCATTGAGCAAGCATCATGTTGCACTTGCCGATTTAAACATAGAAATGAATTTGGGCACAACCGAGGGCATCAAGCACTATGTTGAGCACTCGGCTTGCATGGGCATCGTGAGCACACGATCGGTGGTGGCTGAGCTCGCTAATGGAACGCTCAAAACGTTGAAAATCGATGGTGTGGAAATGGGCCGGCAATTGATGATGGTTGAAAAGCAAGGCGAAGCCACAAGAGTGCAACAAAAATTCAAAGACTATATAATTAAAAGTTATATTCGATAGTTATTCTGTATAAACAAGTAAGCGCATTTCTTTTTACCTTTGCATCGGTTAAAAAAAAACGATGACAGAGAAATGAAATTATCAGAAAAACAAGGTAGCATGCTTCATGGAGTGTTGTTCATGGCTCTTTTTGCCTGTGCAGCATTTTATATAGGTGAAATGAATTGGGTGAAGGCCCTCTCTTTTAGTCCCATGATTGTGGGTATTGTGCTGGGCATGATGTATGCCAATAGCCTGCGTTCACATCTGCCCGATGTTTGGGTGCCGGGCATAGCTTTTTGCTCCAAGCGCATTTTGCGATTGGGCATTATACTCTATGGCTTTAAGCTATCGTTTCAAGATGTGGTGAATGTGGGCTTGCCTGCTATTGTGGTCGATGCTATTGTGGTGATGAGCATCATTGGCATTGGCGTGATGGTGGGGCGCTTGCTCAAAATGGACCGTAGCATTGCCCTGCTCACCTCGTGTGGTAGCGCAATATGTGGTGCCGCAGCTGTGATGGGGGTTGATGGTGCCATTCGCCCCCAGCCCTATAAAACAGCTGTTTCGGTGGCCACAGTGGTGATTTTTGGCACGATTTCTATGTTTCTCTATCCCATTCTATACAGGGCCGGGGTGTTTGCGCTTCCAGTCGACCAAATGGGCATTTTCACGGGAAGCACTGTTCACGAGGTGGCTCACGTGGTGGGTGCCGGCAATGCCATGGGCCCCGAGGTGAGCAACACCGCCATTATTGTGAAAATGATTAGGGTGATGATGCTTGTGCCCGTGTTGCTCGTGATAGCATTCCTCTCCATTAAGGATAGCGTGGATCAAAGCAAGGCGCAGGGCAAAGCCAAAATCACCATACCATGGTTTGCCATCATGTTTCTTGTGGTGATAGGCTTCAACTCGCTCGACTTGTTGCCTGCAGGTGTGGTAGAATTTATCAAGACGCTCGACACCTTCTTGCTCACCATGGCGATGACAGCCCTTGGGGTCGACACCAGCTTCGACAAGTTTAAGAAGGCAGGTTTCAAGCCCTTTTTGCTTGCGGCAATCTTGTTTTGCTGCCTCATTGGCGGTGGCTACTGCTTGAGCAAATACTTCGTGCCCCTCATGCTGTAATTATCCCAAATCGGTCATTAGGTCGCAATAAGAAAATATCTTAGGCTTTTCCTTGCCTT